>NZ_CP091716.1:626833-928666 GCF_022009635.1 Variovorax paradoxus | reverse complement strand
CCATGGGCAACCACATGGTGCTGACCGCGATGGAAAGCAACGGCGGCTTCGCGAGCCTGGACATCTCGGACCCGCTCAACCCCAAGGTGCTCGATTCGATCGTGGGCACCACGCCCTTCTATTACGCGACCTGCTTCGACGGCAGGAACCTGCACGTCTCCACGCGCAACAGCGGCGCCAAGATGTACAGCTACGACCTGAGCGACCGCTCGCGCTTCGTGGCGGAAGACAACCGGCTGGTCATCGACGAGCAGCTGTACTGCGCCACGCAGGACAACTACGTCATCCAGGGCGCGCAGACCCGCATCCACAAGGTCGACGTGAGCAACCCGCTCAACCACGTGGAAGTGGGCCGCGGCAGCATCCTGCGCGAGGACGACCCGAACTTCTCGCACTCCGACAACGGGCAGGTCGCGATGTTCGGCAACCTCGTCTTCGTGGGCAACGACCACGGCTCGGGCAGCGGCTTCATCGTGCATTCGGTGGACCCCGACACCACCAAGCCCGAGGTGAAGCAGGTCTCGCCCGCCAGCGGCGCGAAGCAGCAGGCGCTGACCTCGCGCATCGGCCTGGGCATGACCGACAACATCCGGCCCGAGAGCGTGAACGCCAACACCTTCATCGTGCGGCCGGTGGGCGGCAACACGCTGGCGGGCACCTACAGCGTGCAGCTGGGCATCATCAACTTCTCGCCCGACCAGCCGCTGCAGCCGGGCACCAGCTATGAAGTGTTCCTGCCCGCCAACGGCGTGAAGGACTATGCGGGCAACGCCATCGCGGCGGACTACAAGTCGGTGTTCCACACCGGCAACGCAAGCGACATCAGCCTCATGCACCACTGGACGCTGGCGGGCAGCCTGTCGGACCAGATCGGCGCCAACAACGGCACGCCGGCCACCGGCGACGCCTTCGAGAGCATCGGCCTGAACTTCGCGAACCGCACGGCCGGCGTGCCGCTGAAGAACGACAGCGTGGCCACCGTGCTCGGCGGCACCGCCTCGCTGAGCTTCTACATGAAGACCACGCAGGCCGGCGCGGCCAACTCGTGGACCGCGCCCGGCATCTTCGGGCGCGACCAGTCGGGCGGCGCGGACGACGTGTTCTGGGGTTGGCTCGACGGCAGCGGGCGCATCAAGCTGTCGGTCGGCAACGACGCGGGCACCGCCTCCTCGGCCGCGGTGAACGACGGCAACTGGCACCACGTGGTGTTGACGCGCGACGCCGCCTCCGGCGCGCAGGCCGTGTACGTCGACGGCGTGAAGACCACCTCCGCCGGGCTCACCGGCACCAAGGGCCTCGCGAACAAGTTCCAGCTGCTGGGGCAGATCCAGGGCAACGCCGCGCTCTTCAAGGGCACGCTGGCGGAAGTGCGGGTGTACGGCCGCGTGCTGAGCGACGCCGACGTGGCCACGCTGCGCGGCCAGGCCGTCATCGGCGACCCCGGCATCGGCGGCGGACCGAAGCTGGTCAACGGCCAGCTGGTGTTCAACCCCGCCACGCTGGGCGCGAGCGGCGCGCAGTACCGCTGGAACTTCGGCAACGGCACGCAGACGAGCTTCTCGAACCAGCCGAACTACACCTACACCTACACGACGCCCGGCCACTACACCGTGACGCTGACGGTGCGCGACGCCCAGGGCCGCGAGACCTACTACACCTACAACCTGACGGTGATCGCGCCGGTCACCGCGCGCGCGCCCACGCACACCACCAACATCGCGGGCGACGCCAACTCGGTGTACTCGGTGAACCCCGACAGCGGCACGGTGGCCGCCATCGACGCGCAGACCCTGGCCAAGCGCTGGGAGACGCGCGTGGGCGACGAGCCGAAGACGCTGGCCGTGGGCCCCGACGGCCGCATCTGGGTGCCGGTGCACGGCGAAGACAAGCTGGTGGCGCTCAACCCGGCCGACGGCACCGTCTCCGCCACCGTGGCGCTGGCCTACGGCAGCGGCCCCTACGGCGTGGTCTTCACGCCCGACGGCGGCCGGGGCCTGCTGACGCTGGAGAGCAGGTCGGTGCTGATGAGCTTCGACCCGGCCAACGGCAACACCACGGGCGCGGTGGCGTTGGAGGGCGACCTGCGTGGCATCGCGGTCGCGGCCGATTCGCAGGTGGCCTACGTCACGCGCTTCAAGTCGAAGATGACGGGGAACCAGCTGCACAAGGTGAACCTGCAGAGCATGAGCGGCATGGGCGCCATCGCGCTGCCGGTGGACACCACCACGGTCGACACCGAGAGCCGCGCGCGCGGCGTGGCCAACTACACCGCGCAGGTGGTGATCTCGCCCGACGGCACGCGCGCCGTGCTGCCTTCGAAGAAGGACAACATCGTGCGCGGCAAATTCCGCGACGGCACGAACCTCGTGCACGACCAGACGGTGCGCTCCATCCTGTCGCAGGTCGACCTGCAGGCGGCGGCGCACAAGTTCGACGAGCAGATCGACTTCGACGACCGGGCACCGGCGCGCGCCGCGCTGTTCTCTCCGGCCGGCGACTACATCTTCGTCGCGCAGATGGAAGGCAACCGCGTGGCCATCGTCGACACCTACAGCCGCTCGATCCGCGGCGAGATCAACGCCAGCAGCGCGCCGCACGGCCTGTACCTGGACGCGGCGCGCAAGCGGCTGTTCGTCAACAACTTCCTGGCGCGCTCGGTGTCGGTGCACGACGTGGCCTCCGTGCTGTCGTCGGAGACCAATGCCCCGAGCTTCCTGCAGAACGTGCAGACGGTGGCGGTGGAGCCGCTGGCGGCCGCGGCGCTTCGCGGCAAGCAGGTGTTCTACAACGCGTCGGACCGCCGCATGAGCAAGGACAACTACCTGTCCTGCGCGAGCTGCCACGCGGACGGCGGCGACGACGGCATGGTGTGGGACTTCACCCAGCGCGGCGAGGGCCTGCGCCGCACCATCAGCCTGCAGGGCCGGCGCGGCACCGGCCACGGCAAGCTGCACTGGACGGCCAACTTCGACGAGGTGCAGGACTTCGAGAACGACATCCGCAACGAGTTCGGCGGCACCGGCTTCCTGAGCAACGCCGACTTCGCGGCCACCTCCGACCCGCTGGGCGCGCCCAAGGCCGGCAAGAACGCGCAGCTCGACGACATGGCGGCCTACCTGAACTCGCTGAGCAAGTTCATGCGCAGCCCCGCGCGCAACGCGGACGGCAGCCTGAGCGCGGACGCGGTGCGCGGACAGACGCTGTTCAACACCACGGCCCAGTGCGCGACCTGCCACAGCGGCGGCACCTTCCGCGACGGACTGCGGCACGACGTGGGCACCATCCAGGCCTCGTCGGGCAAGGGCAGCAACCAGCCGCTGGCGGGCGTGGGCTTCGACACGCCGACGCTGTCGGGCACCTGGAACACCACCGCGTTCTTCCACAACGGCCAGGCCGCGACGCTGCAGGACGTGCTGGCCAGCGGGCACGGCAACGCGTCGAGCCTGCCGCCGAACGACGTGGTGGCGCTGCGCGAGTACGTGCGTTCGCTCGACACGGCCCCGGCCGTCGTCACGCGCATCCGCTCGGACCTGAACCCGACGATGTGCGTGAACATCAAGGGCGCGCTCAACACCAGCGGTACGACCGCGGTGCAATGGCCCTGCGGCAACGCCAACAACGAGAAGTTCACCATCACCACCCTCACGGGCGGCTACGTACAGTTCGTGGCCGAGCACAGCGGCCTGTGCCTGGCGCAGAACGGCACGGCGACGACCAACGCGCCCGTGGTGCAACTGGCCTGCTCGGCCGGCAACACGACGCAGTGGAACGTGATCGGCTCGACCATCCGCAACCGTGCATCGGGCTCGTGCCTGGACATCCCGAACAGCGCGACGGCGCAGGACACGGCGCTGATCACCTGGACCTGCAACGGCGGCAACAACCAGAACTGGACTCAGATGCCCTGACGGGCCGCGGCCGCGCGGCGCGCGCCGGCTACCGGATGAACTGGAAGCCGGCGCCGCGCACCGCGTGCAGCGGCAGCCGCAGGCCGGCCTGCATGGCCTTGCGGCGAAGGCGGCTGACGATGACGTCCAGCCGCTTCGGGTCGGTGTCGTGCGGTGCGACGTCCATGCCGATGAACAGTTCTTCGCGGCTCACGACCTTGCCGTCTTCGCGCAGCAGGCAGGCGAGGAAGGCGCGCTCGGTGGTGGTGAGCTTCAGCGCACGCCCGGCCGGGTCGCACAGCACCCAGTCGCCTTCGGTCAGCTGCCAGCGCGGCGGCGCGGGAGGCGGCGGCGCGCTCACCGCCGCGGGCCGCTCGGCATGCGCCGGCATCATCGCGCGCACGCGGCTGCCCAGCGTGCGGACGGTCGCGACCAGCTCCTCGATGTGGATCGGCTTGACCATGTAGGCGTCGGCGCCTTCGTGCAGGGCCTCGAGTCGGTCATGCACCGCGCCGCGGGCGGACGCCATCACGATGCCGATGGGCCCGGTGGCACGCAGGTTCGACGCGATGGACAGGCCGTCCTCGCCGTTCAGCGCGATGTCGAGCACCGCCACGTCGCAGGGCGCGAGCGCATGGGCCTTGTAGAAGGCCGGGGCGTCGGCCACGCCCTGCACTTCGAGGCCGGTTCGGCTGAGCAGCAGCACCATCTCTTCGCGCAGGTCTTCGTCGTCCTCGACCAGGTAGACGCGCAGCGGCTTCATGTGGAACGCGCCCCGCTCATGGGCACCTCGACACGGAAGACGCTGCCTTGCGGCCCCGAGCGCAGCAGCACGGCAGAACCGCCGTGCGCGCGCGCGATCTCGCTGCACAGGAACAGCCCCAGGCCGGTGCCGCTCGCTTTTCTCGAACTCGTTCCACGGAAAAATCTCTCGAAAATCCTGGCTTGCTCATCCGGCGGAATGCCGCTGCCGAAGTCCTCGACATCCACGCGGGCCATGCCGCCTTCGACCAGTGCGAGGCTGACGCGCACGTCGCACTCGGCGGGTGAATAGTGCACGGCATTTTGCACAAGGTTGTGCAGCGCGATCTCCAGCAGCGCGGCGTCGCCGTCGGTCCAGGCCTCGCACGCGGGCAGCGAGAAGCGGATGCGCGCGCGGTCGGTCGGCCCGAAGGCCTGCACGAGCCGCTCGACCAGCGCGCGCAGGTCGACGCGCTCCACCTTCAGCGCCGCGCCCTCGGCATGAAAGCGGTCGTCGGCCAGGCAGTTGACCACCAGCAGCGTGAGCCGCTGCACCGCGCGCCGGATCTTGGCCAGGCGGGGCTGGATCTCCACGCCCGGCAACGCGATCGACTGCGCGGTGGCGTCGATCACCGCGAGCGGCGTGCGGAATTCATGCGACACCAGCGACACGAACTGGCGCTGCTGCTGCATGGCCTCGCGCTCCGAGGCCAGCGCGCGCTGCAGGCTGGCCTCGGCGAGCCGGCGGCCCTCGATCTCGGCCGCGAGCTGCGCATTGCTGCGGCCCAGCGCCTGGGTGCGCTCATGCACCTTGTCTTCGAGCTGGCGCTCGGCGCGCAGGGCGTCTTCGAGCGCGCGGCCGCGCGCGGCGCGCAACAGCATCTCGGCCTGGCGGGTGCGGTCGGCCACCACGATGGCGAGCAGCAGCATGTAGGCCAGACGCACCGCGGCCCAGGTCACGCCCAGCCCTTCGTCGGGCCCGACATCGACCCACCCCAGCCACTGCAGCCGGCCGAGCCCGCTGGAAAAGGCCAGGAACAGCGTGAGCACCGCCGGCCACGCGAACTGCCACTGCCGCCGCACGAACAGCAACCAGCCCGCCACCAGCACCGATCCGCCCAGCCCCGCAAGATCGATGACGGCCACCCAGAATTCCAGCGGCTCGTGATGCCCGGCCCATGCGGTGGCGCCTATCAGCAGGTTGAGCACCGCAAAGGCCTGCGCGGTGCACCATGCACCCGGCATGTGCCTTCTCAGCTCGAACAGGCGCGCGACGAACAGCACGATGGCCGCCTGCATCAGCCCCTGCAGCGCCGCGCGCAGGCCGAGGTCGCCAAGCCGCTGCGGCTCCCAGGTCGACGGAACGGTCTGCCACGCATGCAGCAGCACGGCCGCGCACATGACGAACGCGAAGTGCAGGAACAGTGTGTCGCGCAGCCAGCGCCAGAACACCAGGTTGATCACCAGCAGCGCGAAGGCCACGCCCATGCTGATGTTGAGGTAGGCGCCGTACTGGCGCTGCTGGCGCTCGAAGCCGCCGCTCTGGAACAGCGAAAAGCCGTCGGCGCTGGGCGTGTCGTCCAGCCGCAGGTAGTAGGTGGTCGGCGATGTCGGCAGGTTCAGCGGAAAGAACAGATCGGTGGTCGCGAAGCGCCAGT
The DNA here is from genome assembly GCF_022009635.1 of Variovorax paradoxus. Classification (NCBI taxonomy): domain Bacteria; kingdom Pseudomonadati; phylum Pseudomonadota; class Betaproteobacteria; order Burkholderiales; family Comamonadaceae; genus Variovorax; species Variovorax paradoxus. The sequence goes on along the minus strand of NZ_CP091716.1, from coordinate 922,380 downwards.
TCAGCGGGAACTGCCGGCCGGTGAGGCTTTGTTCGTAAGCGCCGGCTTCCTTCGGTTCGTACAGCTCCACCGAGCCCGGGCGCACCGTGCGCACGCGCAGCAGCCAGTCGTCGGGCGCCAGGTCGGTGCGGGCCAGCGAGAAGCGGACCCAGCACACGGTGCCCTGCGCGCATGCCAGCGGGCCGGCGTCCGGGTCGGCCGGGGTGAAGTCGGCATCGCGTCGACCCGACAGCACCTCCTGCTCGGGCAGCGCGTCGCGCGGACCGCGCAGCACCTCGAGCGAAGACGCGAGGCTGAACGGCTGCGCGAGGCCGTCGCCGTCGTCCACGCGCGCGGCATGCGCGGGAAAGGCGGGCGCAGCCCACATGCCGAGCAGCAGCAACAACAACAGCCACGACGCGAGCGGCAGGCGGCGCAGCCAGTCGGCAAAGCGGGCGGGATCGATCGGGGGAATGGCTCTGCCTCCGGCATGAACGACAAGCCGGCGATTCTCACACCGGGACCATGACCTGCGACGTCATGGACCGCGCGCACCCGCTCTGGGAAAGTACCTCCATCGACCCATCGATCCATCAACCAACCAGGAGAAAACACCATGACCGGCTTCAACATCCTTCCCCTCGCAGTCGCCTTGCTGATCGGCGTCGCGGCCCTCGGCTCCTGCCTGGGCATCGGGCTGGTCGGGCAGAAGTTCCTGGAAAGCACCGCGCGCCAGCCCGAGCTGGTCGACACGCTGCAGACCAAGTTCTTCCTGGTGGCCGGCGTGACCGACGGCGCCTTCATCATCGCCACCGGCATCGGCCTGTGGTTCGCCACGGCCAACCCCTTCGGCTGAAGGGAAGCAAGGCGAAGGGACACGGCGCACTGGCACCATTCGTGCTAGTACCGTTGACACCGAATTGTTTATGGCTAAAGTATTTAGCTATCAACGGTTCGATGCCTCCGCTGCCGCCAACGCGGCGCCGGTGCGTCGTTTCATCCTTCCACGCCGGAGAACCCATGAGCCATCTGTCCCCGAAGTCGCCCGCGCTGCCGCGCACCCTGCTGTCGCTGCTGCTCTGCGGCGCCGCCCTTGGCACCGCCGTGCAGGCCGTGGCCGCGCCCGTCAAGGTGGGCCTGGCCCTCGACATCTCGGGGCCGTTCGCGGCGCTGGGCGCCGAAGCGCGCGACGGCTTCGCGCTGGGCATCAAGCAGCTGGGCGGAAAGCTCGGCGGACAGGACGTGGAGTTCGTGCAGGCCGACATGGCCGGCAGCCCCGACCAGGCCAAGCAGCTGGTCGACCGCATGATCCAGCGCGACAAGATCGACCTCTTCAGCGGTCCCATCGGCTCCAACGTGGCGCTGGCCGTGGGCCCGACGCTGTTCAACGCCAAGGTGCCGTACCTGTCGGCCAACGCGGGCCCCAGCCAGTTCGCGGGTGCGCAGTGCAACGCCTACTTCTTCGGCACCGCCTACCAGAACGACCAGTTCCACGAAGCCGCGGGCAAGTTCGCGCAAGACCGCGCGTTCAAGAAGATCGTGCTGATCGCGCCCAACTACCCGGCCGGCAAGGACGCGCTGGGCGGCTTCAAGCGCCAGTTCAAGGGCCAGGTGGCCGACGAGCTCTACACCAAGCTCGGCCAGATCGACTACGCCGCCGAGCTCGCGCAGCTGCGCGCGGCCAAGCCCGACTCCATCTACTTCTTCCTGCCCGGCGCGATGGGCATCAACTTCATCAAGCAGTTCGTGGGCGCGGGCCTGTCGAAGGACATCACGCTGGTGACCAGCGGCTTCTCTGCCGACGAAGACGTGATCGGCGCCGTGGGCGAGCCGATGCTCGGCCTGTTCAACACATCGCACTGGGCGCACGACCTCGACAACCCCGCCAACAAGGCCTTCGTGGCCGCGTTCCGCAAGGAATACAACGGCCGCTATCCGTCGGTGTACGCGGCGCAGGCCTATGACGCCATCCTCGCGATGGACGCGGCCGTGAAGCAATCCGGCGGCAACGCGCAGAACCGCGAAGCCGTCATCGCCGCACTGAAGAAAGCCAACTACGCCTCGACGCGCGGCAGCTTCAAGTACGCCAACAACCACTACCCCATCGAGAACTTCTACCTGCGCGTGATCGGCAAGGATGCGCAGGGCAAGGTCACGAACAAGCTGATCAACACGGTCTTGACCAACTACGGCGACAGCTACGCCGACAAGTGCCCGCTGAAATAAGGCTCGCCCCCAGGCTGCGCGGCACTTCGTGTCCGCTTCGCCTTCCCCCTGCCGGGGGCAACACCTGAGGCCCGGCGAAGCCGGTTCCTCGGTGTTCACCGAATGAAATGCGGGCAACCCTGTTGATCCTATGAGTGGAATTCTTGTTCTCGAGCAGCTGCTCAACGGCCTCGGCTACGGGCTGATGCTGTTCCTGCTGGCGGCCGGGCTCACGCTGGTGTTCGGCATCATGGACGTGCTGAACCTGGCGCACGGCTCGCTGTTCATGGCGGGCGCCTACGTGGCGGCCGAGGCGCACACGCGCACCGGCTCGTTCGCCGCCGCCATCGTCATCGCGGTGGCGGTCACGGTGGTGGTGGCGCTGCTGCTCGAGGTGCTGCTGATGCGTCGCCTCTACACGCGCGACCATCTGGCGCAGGTGCTCGCCACCTTCGGCGTGATCCTGGTGGCCGACGACATCGTGACGATGGCCTGGGGCCCGTCGCCGGTGATGGCGCCGACGCCGGCCGCGCTCTCGGGTCCGGTGCAGCTCATGGACGGGCTGCCCTACCCGGCCTACCGCCTGGTGATCCTGGCGGGCGGCCTGCTGGTGGCGCTGGCGCTGTACCTGCTGGTGAACCACACGCGCATCGGCATGCGGGTGCGCGCGGGCGCGTCCGACCGGCCGATGGCCGAGCTGATGGGCGTGCGCGTGGGCCGCATCTTCAACGGCGTGTTCCTGCTGGGTGCCGCGCTGGCGGCGCTGGCCGGCGCGCTGATGGGCCCCATCGTCGCGGTGCAGGTCGGCATGGGCGAAGCCATATTGATCCCGGCGCTGGTGGTGCTGGTGATCGGCGGCATCGGTTCGGTGCGCGGCGCCTTCGTGGCCGCACTGCTGGTGGGCGTGGTCGATACCGTGGGGCGGGCCTTCGTGCCGATGCTGCTGCGCGCCACCTTGCCGCCGGCCACGGCGGCCGACCTGGGGCCGCTGTTCGCCGAGGTCGCGATGTACGCGCTGATGGTGGTGGTGCTCATCTTCCGGCCCTCCGGGCTCTTCTCGGCACGCGCATGAAGACCTCACCCTCACGCTACATCGGCCTCGGGCTGCTCCTTGTGCTGCTCGCGGCGTTCCCACTGATCGCGCCTCTATTCGGGCTCGAGTTCTACATCGGCTTCGTGCGGCGCGTGCTCATCGTGGCGCTGGCTGCCGCGAGCCTCAATTTCATCCTCGGCTTCGGCGGCATGGTCGCGCTCGGGCATGCGGGCTTCATCGGCATGGGCGCGTACACGGTGGTGGCGCTCAGCGACGCGGGCGTGATGTCGGGCTGGATCATGTGGCCGGCGGCCGCGCTCGTGGCCGGCCTGGTCGCGGCGCTGATCGGCACGGTGGCGCTGCGCACGCGCGGCGTGTACTTCATCATGACCACGCTGGCCTTCGCGCAGATGCTGTACTTCGTGGTGGTGTCGCTGCGCCGCTATGGCGGCGACGACGGCTACACGCTGATGTCGCGCCCCACGCTGCTGCCCGGCCTCGACTTGGGCAACGAATCGAACTTCTACTGGGTGGTGCTGGCGATCGTCGCGCTCGCGCTGTGGTGGCTGCACCGCGCGACCCGATCGCGCTTCGGCCATGCGCTGATGGGCATCCGCGACAACGAGACGCGCATGCGGGCGCTGGGCTATCCGGTGTTCCGGCTGCAGCTGGTGGCGTTCGCGATTGCCGGTGCCATCGCGGGGCTGGCGGGCGCGCTGCTGGCCGGCGGCAACGGTTTCGTGAGCCCGGCGACGATGCACTGGACGCAGTCGGCCACGCTGCTGGTGATGGTGGTCATCGGCGGGCTGGGGCGCAGCTGGGGCGGGCCCGTGGGGGCTGTCGTGTGGCTGGTGCTCGAGGAAGTGCTCAAGCAGCACACGGAGCATTGGCACATGCCGCTCGGGTTGCTGCTGATCGCCGTTGCGTTGTGGGCGCCCAAAGGTTTGGCCGCGTTGTACAGGCGCCGCTTGCCTCTCACCCCGACCCTCTCCCCTGAGGGGCAAGGGAGCAAGACGACACCATGAGCCTTTTCAGAATCGAAGGGTTGGTCAAGCGCTTCGGCGGCCTGCTGGCGACCGACCATGTGAACCTCACGGTGGAGCGCGGCGAAGTGCATGCGCTCATCGGGCCGAACGGCGCGGGCAAGACCACGCTGGTGAACCTCATCACCGGGCTGCTGAAGGCCGACGCCGGCCGCCTGCTGCTCGACGAGAAAGACATCACCTCGCTGAAAGACCACCAGCGCGTGGCCGCCGGCATGTCGCGCTGCTTCCAGGTGACGCGCGTGTTCGCCAAGGAAACGGTGCACGACAACCTCATGCTCGCCGCGCAGGCCCATGCGGGCAGCAGCCTGCGCTTCATGGCGCCGCGCGCGAAGGAGCATGACCTGATCGACCGCGCAGTGGCACTGGCCGACCGCGTGGGGCTGGGCGGCGAACGCGACCGCATCGCGGGCACGCTGCCGCACGGCGCTCAGCGCGCGCTCGACGTGGCGCTCGCGCTCGCGGCCGAACCCAAGCTGCTGCTGCTCGACGAGCCGATGGCCGGCATGGGCCCCGACGAATCCGCGCGCATGGTCGAGCTGATCGAATCGCTGCGCGCGTCGATGGCCATCCTGCTGATCGAGCACGACATGGACGCCGTGTTCCGCCTGGCCAACCGGCTCACGGTGCTGGTGCAGGGCAAGGTGCTGATGAGCGGCACGGCCGACGAAGTGCGGGGCCACCCCGATGTGCAGGCCGTCTACCTCGGCACCGAAGCGGAAGGCCACTCATGAACACGGCCACGACATTGCTCGAAGCGAAGGCCATCGAGGCCGGCTACGGCGCGAGCCAGGTGCTGTTCGGCATCGACATCGAGATCCGCCCCGGCGAAGTGCTCGCGCTGCTCGGCCGCAACGGCATGGGCAAGAGCACGCTGCTGAAGGTGCTGACCGGCACGCTGGCGCCGATGCGCGGCGACGTGCGCTTCGACGGCGCGGCCATCGGCGGCCACAAGCCCGACGCCATCGCACGGCGCGGCGTGGCCATCGTGCCCGAGGGGCGGCATGTGTTCCCGAACCTCAGCGTCGACGAGCACCTGCGAGCCTTCGCGCGGCCGCGCCCCGGCAGCGCGCCACGCTGGACGGTGCAGGCGCTCTACGGCCTCTTTCCGCGCCTGTCGGAGCGCAAGGCCAACGCGGGCAACCAGCTCTCCGGCGGCGAGCAGCAGATGCTGGCCATCGCGCGGGCTCTCTCAACGCACCCGCGCCTGCTGATCCTCGACGAAGCCACCGAAGGCCTCGCACCGGTGATCCGCGAGGAAATCTGGCATTGCATCGCCACGCTCAAGGCCGAGGGCGAAGCGATCCTGGTGGTCGACAAGTACGTGCAGCGCCTGCTGCCGCTGGCCAACCGCCATGTGATCCTGGAACGCGGGCGCGTGGTGTGGCAGGGCGACTCGGCGGCGCTGGATGCCGACCGGTCGCTCTGGACGCGCTACCTGGGCGTCTAGAGGAGGCTCACGCCGCCACCGCGGCCGGGTGCCGTACACCCGGCGAACGCATCGCCAGCACGAACACCACCGCCGCGCAGGCCGCGATGCCAGCCACCATCGGCAATGGCTTCCCATTGGCGAAGGGCGCGACCAACGCCACCATCAACGCGCCGCCGGCGAAGTTCATCGTGCCGATCAGCGCCGACGCGGTGCCCGCGAGCGATGCATGCCCCTCCATCGCCAGCACGAAGGTCGCGGGCACGATCAGGCCGTTGACGCCATAGCCGATCATCAGCAGCACCACCATCACCGCAAGCCGGTCGATGCCCGCGAGCGTCAGCACCAGCAGCAAGCCTATGGAGCCGGCCTGCACCATCACCGCGGTGCGCAGCACGCGCCGGATGCCGAATCGGGTAACCAGCCAGCCGTTGGCCTGGGACAGCGCGAGCAGCGACACCGCATTGAGCGCGAACAGCAGCGCGTACTGCCTCGGCGACACGCCGTAATGCGCGCTCATCACGAAGGGCGAATTGGCCACATAGACGAAAAAGGCCGATACGGTGAAAGAGGCCATGAAAGCCAGCGCCATGAAGCGGCGGTCGCGCAGCAGCAAGCCGTAGCCGGCCATCGCACTGCGGAAGTTGCTCGACAGGCGTGCGGCGGCGGGCCGCGTCTCGGGCAGGAAGGCCATCAGCATCGCCAGGCCCGCGAGCCCCAGCGCCGCGACCACGCCGAACACCGCGCGCCAGCCCACCGACTCGGCCACGAAGCTGCCGACCAGCGGCGCGAGGATCGGCGACACGCTATAGACCATGAGCAGCAGCGACATCATGCGTGCCGCTTCGGGGCCGGTGTACAGGTCGCGCACCACGGCGCGCGGCGTCACCATGCAGGCACAGGCGCCGAGCCCCTGGAGGAAGCGCAGCGCGATCAGCACGCCGACGTCCGGCGCCAGCGCGCAGCCGATGCTCGCGAGCATGAACAGCACGAGGCCCGCGACCATCGGCCTGCGGCGCCCGAACATGTCCGACAGCGGCCCCGCCACCAACTGGCCGGCACCGACCGCGATGAAGAAGGCCATCAGGCTGGCCTGCATCGCATGCGGATCTGCCCCCAGAGCGTGGCCGATGGCGGGCAGCGCCGGCAGGTACATGTCGATGGCGAAAGGACCGATCGTGGTGAGCAGGCCCAGCACGATGGCGTAGCGGGAAACTTGAGCGTTCGAAGAGGACATGCGCCAATGGTCGCGCTTCGGCCTGAATGATTGAATAATCGAGAGGCCGCTTTTCTTATTCATTCGTACGGAAATCATGGACCCGCTGTCCGATGTGCTGTCGATGCTCACAGTGAGCAGCACGCTCTCGTCGCGCTTCGAGGCGCGCGGGCGCTGGGCTTTCCGCTATTCGCAGTACGCCTCGCACATCAAGCTGGGCTGCGTGCTCACCGGCCGCTTCCAGTTGCATGTCGACGGCGCGGCCGTGCCCGTCGTGCTGGAGGCCGGCGACTTCTTTCTGCTGACCAACGGCTTGCCCTTCTCGGCGTCGAGCGACCCGCCCGGGCCGCTGCGGGACGGCACGCAACTCAACCGCGACCATCGCGGACCCGACGGCGTGCTGCGCTACGACGGCCAGGGCGCGCAAGACGGCCCGCTCGTGGTGCTGGCCAGCGGCCGGTTCGCGCTCACCGGCGAGGCGGGCGAACTGCTGCTGCGCCATCTGCCGCCGCTGATTCACCTGCGCGCGAGCGACCCCGGCGCCACGCCGCTGCGGGGCCTGCTCGACCTGCTGGGTTGGGAAACGGCCGAGCCGCGGCCGGGCGCTTCGATCGCGCAGACGCACCTTGCCGCGCTGGTTCTCGTGCAGGCATTGCGCGTGCACCTGGCGAACGCGCCGCAGCCCGAAGGCTGGCTCGGCGCAATGACGGATGCGCGCATCGGCGAAGCACTGTCGCGCATGCACGGCGACATCGCGCAACCATGGACCGTGGAGCGGCTCGCGCAATCGGCGGGCATGTCGCGCACGGCCTTCGCCGTGCGCTTCAAGACACTGACGGGAACCACGCCGCTGGACTACCTGGGCGGCTGGCGCATGACGGTCGCGCGCAATGCGCTGCGGCACAGCGACGAGGCGATCGCACGCATCGCGGAGCGCATCGGCTACCAGTCGGAGACCGCCTTCAGCGCGGCCTTCCGGCGCATGGTGGGCGAAAGCCCGGGGCGCTTTCGTACGCTCAGCCGCAGCGAGCGCTCGGCCGGGCTCTAGGGTGTTCCTGCCGCCGGCACGGCCATGGCCGGCGCGCCGAAGTCAGAAGGCGAACATGCACCCTTATTCGGGTGCCGCGTCGAGCTGCAGCACCAGATCCCGGCTGGCCTGGTTCATGCCGGTGACCTCCACCGTGCTGCCATGCTTGCGCAGCCGCTCGACCACCTTCCTGAGCGCGGCCACCGCCGTCACGTCCCAGAAATGCGCTGCCGACACATCGATGCGTACCGGCGCGCCGTCGATCTCGCGCACGTCGAAGGCATCGACCAGCATGTCGGCCGACGCGAAGAACACCTGGCCCCGCACGCGATAGACCCGCGCCGCGCCCTCCTCGCCCGGCTGCGCATCCACATGCAGCAGGCGCGCGACCTTGAAGGTGAAGAACACACCGCTGAGCATCACGCCGGTGGCCACGCCCGCGGCCAGGTTGTCGGTGGCGACGGTGACGGCCACCGTCGCGAGCATCACCGCGCTGGACATGCGCGGGTGGCGCACCAGCGCGCGCAGCGAGCCCCAGTCGAAGGTGGAGGCCGAGACCATCACCATGATCGCCACCAGCGCCGCCACCGGCACCTGCGACACCCAGGGCTTGAGCGCCACCATGAGGATCAGCAGGAAGGCACCCGCGAACAGCGTCGACAGGCGTCCGCGCCCACCGTAGCGCACGTTGCTCACCGTCTGGCCGATCATTCCGCAGCCGGCGATGCCGCCGAAGAAGCTGGCCGCCACGTTGGCCACGCCCAGGCCGCTGCATTCGCGGTTCTTCGAACTCGGCGTGTCGGTCAGTTCGTCGACCACGCTGGCGGTCATCATCGATTCGAGCAGGCCGACCATCGCAATGGCGAAGGCAGGCAGCGCGATGATGCGCAGCGTCTCCAGCGTCAGCGGCACATCGGGCAGCGCGAAGGCCGGCAGCGCGCCGGGCAGTTGCCCCAGGTCGGCCACCGTCTTGAGCGGCAGGTCCAGCCAGTGGCCCACCAGCGTCACGACCACGATGCACACCAGCGGCGACGGCACGGCGGTGGTGATGCGCGGCAGCAGGTAGATGACGGCCAGCCCGAGGCCCACCATGGCCCAGGTCGCCATGTTGGCGCCGATGAAGTGCGGCATCTGCGCCGCGAAGATCAGGATCGCCAGCGCATTGACGAACCCCGTGCGCACCGACGACGACACGAAGCGCATCAGCACCCCGAGCCGCAGCAGCCCGAACACGATCTGCATCAGGCCCGCGAGCACGCCCGCCGCCAGCAGGTACGGCAGGCCGTGCGCATGCACCAGCGGCGCGGCCACCAGCGCCACCGAACCGGCGGCGGCCGACACCATCGCCGGGCGTCCACCCGTGAAGGCGATGACGATGCCGATGACGAAAGAGGCGAACAGACCCACGGCCGGATCGACGCCGGCCACGAAAGAGAAAGCGATGACCTCGGGAATGAGCGCGAAGGTGGCGACGGCGCCCGCCATCAGTTCGCGGGGAATGCTCGGGCACCATTCGGCGCGCAGGCGGCTGTGCGGGGAAGAAGACATGAGAAGAAGAAATAGAAGGCTGCCCGCATCGGCCGAGGGGGCGATGCGGGCCACGGGCAGGAGGCGAAAAGGAAGCCGGCTTGCTTGCGGCTCCCCGGGGTTTCGTGGCGGCCGCAGAGGCCGCCGCGCGTCACTGCGCAGCCTTCAAGGAGGCGTCGGCCGCGAGCAGCCTGACTGCCGGCGGCGGATGGGAAAGCGGGGCATCCTTGGACACATGGGTTGCGATTGTAGGCAGCCCACCCTCGGCGGCCGTTACACCGAGCGCGTGATGCCGCCGTCCACCCGCAGGTTCTGCCCCGTGATGTAGCCGCCGCCTTCAGACGCCAGGAAGCCGATGACGGCCGCGATCTCGCTGCTCTTGCCGTAGCGGCCCATCGGAATGCGCGAGCGGAACTCGGCCTTCTCGGGCAGGCTGTCGATGAAGCCCGGCAGCACGTTGTTCATGCGCACGTTCTGCGCGGCGTACTTGTCGGCGAAGAGCTTGGTGAAGGCCGCGAGGCCCGCGCGGAACACGCCCGAGGTCGGAAACACCGGGTCGGGCTCGAATGCGGCGAAGGTCGAGATGTTGATGATGCTGCCGCCGCCCTGCGCCACCATCAGCGGTGCGACAAGGCGGGCGGGCCGCACCGCGCTCAGCAGGTAGACGTCCATGCCGCGATGCCAGTCTTCGTCGGTGATGTCCAGGATGGGCGCGCGCGGACCGTGGCCGGCGCTGTTGACCAGCACATCGACGCGGCCCCACTGGTCGGTGACCTTGTCCACCAGGCGCTTGATGTCGTCGTTCGACTGGTTCGAGCCCGTCACGCCGATGCCGCCCAGCTCGGCAGCCAGCGCTTCGCCCTTGCCCGACGACGAAAGAATGGCGACGCGAAAACCATCGTCCGCGAGCTTGCGGGCCGCGGCAGCGCCCATGCCGCTGCCACCGGCGGTGACGATGGCTACTTTTTTCTGTGCTTCAGAAGACATGCGAAGGTTCCTTGGGTCATGCGAAGCCTGCATTTAGCCAAGGATCGGGTTCCCCTGCCAAGCACGGGCCCGGATCACTTCTCGCAGGTGCGCTGACGCTCGACCTGTTTTGTCATCTGGACGATCTCGTGCTCGACGCACATGGACCGTGCCATCTGCGCCATTGATCCTCCGCCATAGTCCTTCGCCGCGCTGCGCTCGCAGCCTTGGTCGCGCTTTTTTTCCCACCGGGCGATCCTGGCTTCGAGGCTCTCCTTGCAGGCCGGCAACTGCTGCACCTTGCTGGCTAGCGCGTGCTTCAGTTTCAAGTCGGCCGCAACGGCATCGCGATATGCGCAGATATTCATCGCGGATTGACTCGCCTCGCAGCGAGACAGAAGACCGCGCAATTCGTCCTCGGAGATCCCGGAGCGTTGCGCCAAGGCGGTGATTACCTCCTGGGGATCGGGTTCATATTTCGCAGGAGAAGCTGCGAATGCACCCGAGACCGCGAACGCTGCCAGCAGGGAAACGAATATGTGCTTCATCGTGCGGGCCGCCCCTGCGCCGCTGGTCGCGCAGGCATGTGAAGGCGATCCACCAACTGAGCGTCCGGCTGCGCTTCCGTTATGGCCACTCAAACCCCTTGTTGTGCCTTGAAGGTCCGCGTTCTACCAGCGCCTCATGACGTGGCATCCAGTGACCAAGCACAACGAGCACTGCTCTTGCGCGGGTCGATCAACAAGTGCGCTGAACGCTCACGCTGGCGGGGTGCCTTGCGCAGCGAAACAAAGGGGGAGGTGCGATAGCCCGAAGGCCGGAGGACATTCGCGGAGCAAGGTACCCCGTCGGCGTGAGCGAGCCCCGAACAGCCGCGCCTCAAATAACAGCTCAGGCAGTCGGCAAAGTAGCCTGCATCGAAGCACGCTGGTTGAACACCTCGAACCACTTCGCGCTGTTCGGCGCCTCCGCGCGCCAGTTCACATCCGGGAAGCGGAAGTCCATGTACCCCAGCGCGCAGCCGAAGGCGATGGTGCCGATGTCGACGCGATCGCCGAAGGAAGGCGCGGCCGTCTCGAGCCATTCGAGGCCGGTGCGCACCTTCGACAACTGGCCGTCGGTCCAGTCTGCCCAGCGCAAGGCCTCGGGACGCAGCACGTTTTCATAGCGCGCGAGCAGCGCCGCCCCCGTCATGCCATCGGCCAGCGACAACTCCGTCAGGCGCGCCCAGCGGTCCGCGCCTTCCGCCGGGAACAGCTTGCCCGACTGCACGGCGTTCAGGTATTCGCAGATCACGCGGCTGTCGAACAGCACCTGGCCGTCGTCGGTGAGGAAAGTCGGCACCTGGCCGAGCGGGTTCTTCGGGATGATGGTGGCGTCGCGCTTCACCGGGCCGGCCGCGCTCGGCAGCTTCTCGATGCGATCGGCAATGCCGAGCTCGTGCGCCACGACCATGCACTTGCGAACGAACGGGGATGCGGGAGAAAAGAAGATTTTCATGACGAGGTGCGGTTGTCTTTCAATGGTGTTCGGCGGCGGCGCCGCGTGCCAGGTGCATGCCAGCCACCCAGCCGAAGGTTAGCGCGGGTCCGAGCGTGATGCCCGGCGCAGGGTACTCGCCGCCCATCACGGAGTGCATGTCGTTGCCGGCCACGTACAGGCCGGCGATGGGCTCGCCCTGCGCATCCAGCGCACGGGCGTTGCCGTCGGCACGAATGCCCAGCGCGGTGCCGATGTCGCCGGGGTACACCTTCACCGCATAGAACGGCGCCTGCTTCACCGGCGCCAGGCAGGCGTTGGGTTGATGGTCCGGGTCGCCCAGGTAGCGGTTGTAGGCATCGCCGCCCTTGCCGAACACCGGGTCCTGCCCTTGCGCCGCCAGCGGGTTGAACTTCGCGACGCTGCGCGCCAGCCCGGCCGGGTCCACGCCCGCCTGCTGCGCGAGCGCTTCGAGCGTGTCTGCACGATAGAGATAACCGGCGCGCACCAGATGCTCGCGCGGACGGCCGCCGGGCAACGCAAGGCCCAGGCCCCACTTCTCCATGAAGGCGCTGTCGCACACCAGCAGAGCGGGAATGCTCGCGGCCTTGGCGTTCGCGCGGTACATGCCGCGCACGAACTCGTGGTACGAGGTCGATTCGTTGACGAAGCGCTCGCCGCGCGCATCGACCGCAATGAGGCCGGGCTTCGCGCGGTCCCACACCAGGTGCGGATAGCGCAGCACGCTGCCGTCGGGCCGCGTGAGCAACGAGACAGGCGCCCACAGCGCCGGCCCCGTGTGTCCCGTGCCGAGCACACCGCCGGCCTGCTGCGCCATCGCGATGCCTTCGCCGGCATTGTCTTGAGGCGACATCGAATACGGCCCGGTGGGCGCCGGATAGTGCTGGCCGCGCATGGCGGCATTCCACGGAAAGCCGCCGGTGGCGATGACCACGCCGCGCCGCGCGCGCACGGTCAGTTCCTTGCCGTCGCGGCGCAGGCGCACGCCGGTGACCGCGCCTGTCGCATCCTTCTCCAACCCCAGTGCCGGGGTATTCAGCCAGAACGGAATGCCCGTCTTCAGCACACTGTGAAAGAGCCGCGCCGCGAGCGCATTGCCCAGCAGCAGCCGCGTGCCGCGGTGGTGGCCGCCGAGACGGTCGCCGAAGTAGCGCAGCACCAGCTTCACACCATGCTTCCACGACGCGAACGAACGCCAGACCCCGAGCAGGTGCTTCACGTCGGTCATGTTGACCATCATGCCGCCGAGCACGCAGAACTCGGGCAGCGGGTCGCGCAGCGTCTTGAAGTGCGGCCCGAGCAGCCGGCCGTCGAATTCGATGGGATCGAGCGAGCGCCCGCCCATCGCGGCGCCTTCGCGGTCGGGGTAGTAGTCGGGCGAATAGGTGCGCGCGGCCAGTTGCACGTCGGTGCGCTCGCGCAGGTAGCGCAGCGCGAGCGGGCCGGCATCGAGGAATGCGTGGCGCAGTTCTTCGTCGCCGGCCGCGCCCACGGTGTTCTGCAGGTAGGTCCAGGCCTTGCCGCGCGTGTCGGGGTGGCCCGCCGCCTCGGCCTGGTCGTTGAGCGGCACCCACACGGCGCCGCCCGAGATGGCGGTCGATCCGCCGATGCGGTCGGTCTTCTCGACCACCAGCACATCGAGGCCTTCGAGCCTGGCGGTGAGCGCGGCGGAAAGGCCGCCCGCGCCGCTGCCGATGACGACGACGTCGTACTCGGTTTTTTCCTGTTGTTGCTGCTGTGCCATCAGGACCCCGAGCCGCCGAGCGACTTGCCGCCGTCCACGAACAACACCTGGCCGGTCACGAAGCAGGTCGATGGCGATGCGAAGAAGGCCACCGCATTCGCGATGTCCTCGGGCTTGCCGGCGGCGCCCGTGGGCTGCAGCGCGAGCTGCGCAGCCAGGCGTTCGGGCGAGAGCGCGCGCAGCAACGGCGTGTCGATCAACCCCGGCGCGATGGCGTTGACCATGATGCCGCGCGCCGCCAGCTCCATCGCGCTGGCGCGGGTGTAGCCCACCAGCGCGGCCTTCGAGGCCACGTAGTGCGCATGGTTCTTCGCACCCAGGTAGGCGCGCGATGCGATGTTGACGATGCGCGCGCCGCTCGCCATCTTGCGCGCGGCCTCCTGCGTGAGCGTGGCCACGGCCAGCAGGTTCACTTCGTACATGCGGCGAAAGTCCGCCGAAGTCACGTCGAGGAAAGCACGCTCGTCGAAGATGCCTGCGTTGTTGACCAGCGCGGTGAGCGGCGGCAGCTGCTGCACCATCGCGCGCACGGCGGCCTCGTCGGTCAGGTCGATGGCGCGGCACTCCACATCGAGGCCGGCGGAGCGCAGCACCTGCGTCTCGCGCTCGGCAAGCTCGCCGTTGTAGTCGGCCATGACCACGCGCCAGCCGCCCTGCGCCATGCGCTCGACGATGGCGCGGCCCATGCCGCTGGCGCCGCCCGTCACGAGGACGAGCCGCTTCTCTTCACTGCTGTTGTTCATGTTTGTTCCGTTGAAGATCGGTTGTCAGACCGCCAGGTAGCCGCCGTCGACCGGCAGCACCACGCCGTTGACATAGCTAGCCATCGGGGACGCAAGAAAGACCACCGGCCCCGCGATCTCGTCGGCCTCGCCGTGCCGCTTGATGGGCACGCGGCTCATATACCAGTCGGTGCCGTGTTCGGTCTCGCGCTGGCCGGCCGTCATGTCGGTGACCATCAGGCCCGGCGCCACCGCATTCACGCGCACGTTGAAAGGCGCCAGGTCGCGCGCCAGCACCTGCGTGAGCGAACGCACGCCGCCCTTGGCCACCACGTAGCCGGCCGACGAGATGCCCGCGCCGAAAGCCACGATGGACGACAGGTTGACGATGTTCCCCTGCGTGCGCTTGAGCGCCGGCACAAAGGCCTGCGTGACGTTGAACACGCCCTGCAGGTTGACCGACATCACGCGGTCCCAGGCTTCGCGCGCGCCGGGCTCGTCGAACTTCGAGCGCGCCGAGATGCCCGCGTTGTTGACCAGCACATCGATGTCGCCATGCGACGCCGCGACGCGCACCGCAAGCGCGTCGACCGCCGCCGCGTCGCTCACGTCGACGCTTTCGGCATCGGCGCGGCCACCGGCTTCGCGGATCGACGCGGCCACCTTTTGCGCGACGTCGAGGTCGCGGTCCACCACCAGCACGTGCGCGCCTTCGGCCGCCATGCGGTGCGCGATGGCTTCGCCCAGGCCGCGCGCGGCACCGGTGACGAGCGAGAGTTTGTCTTTGAGGAGCATGAACTTTCTTTCGGGGAAGCGGCGTCAGACGCCGAGGTAGGCGCGGCGCACCGCTTCATCGTTCGCAAGCTGCGCGGCCGGGCCGTGCAATGAGATCTCGCCGTTCTCCAGGATGTAGCCGTAGCTCGACACCGCCAGCGCGAGCTGCACGTTCTGCTCCACCAGCAAGATCGTGATCTTCTGTTCGCGGTGCAGCCGCTCGATGATCTCGAACATCTGCTCCACCAGCAGCGGCGACAAGCCCATCGACGGCTCGTCGAACAGCATCACGCGCGGGCGCGCCATCACCGCGCGGCCGATGGCCAGCATCTGCTGCTCGCCACCCGAGAGCGTGGCCGCCATCTGGCCATGCCGCTCCTTCAGGCGCGGGAACATCGTGTAGACCGACTCCAGGTCGTTGCGAATGCCCGCGCGGTCGCGCCGCAGGTAGGCACCCAGGTCGAGGTTCTCGCGCACGCTCATGTCGCGGAACACCTGGCGGCCTTCGGGCACCTGCACGATGCCGCGCCTGACCAGCGCGTCGGAGCCGAGCCGGTCGATGCGCTCGCCGTCGAGCCGCACTTCGCCCTCGGTGCAGTCCACCAGGTTCGAGATGCAGTTCAGCGTGGTGGTCTTGCCCGCGCCGTTGCTGCCGAGCAGCGCGACGATCTCGCCTTCGGGCACGTCGACCGACACGTCGCACAGCGCCTGGATGCGGCCATAGGCGGCCGAGATGGCGCGCAGGGACAACAATGCTTCAGCCATGCGCGGCTCCCTTCCCAAGATAGGCTTCGATCACGCGCGCATTGCTGCCGATTTCCGAAGGCGTGCCTTCCGCGATCTTTTCGCCGAAGGCCATGACGGTGATGCGGTCCGAGATCGACATCACCAACTGCATCACATGCTCGACCAGCAGCACGGTGATGCCGTCGCGCGCCACCAGTTCCTTGAGCAGCCGGTCGAGGCTTTCGATCTCGCGGTTGCGCAGGCCGGCCGCGGGCTCGTCGAGCAGCAGCAGCTTGGGGCGGATGGCCAGCGCGCGCGCCAGCTCCAGCAGCTTCTGACGGCCGAAGTCGAGGTCGCGCGCCGGCTGGTGGCGTTCGTCGGCCAGGCCGACGCGCTCCAGCAGATGCATCGCGAAGTCTTCGGTTTCGCGGTCGGGACGGCGCAGCAGCCGGCCCAGCGTGGCGGCGCCGCGCGAGTGCGTGCCGAGCAGCACGTTCTCCAGCACCGACAGCTCTGCGAACAGCTCCAGGTTCTGGAAGGTGCGCGCAATGCCGAGCGAGGCCATGCGGTGCGGCGACACGCTGGTCAGCTCACGGCCTTCGAAGGTCACGCTGCCGCTGCTGGGCGTGTAGAAGCGCGAGATGCAGTTGAAGGTGGTCGACTTGCCCGCGCCGTTCGGCCCGATGAGCGCATGGATGCGGCCCTGCTCCACCTCGAACGAGAGGCCGTTCACCGCCTTGAGGCCGCCGAACACCACGCTGATGTCGCGCACGTCGAGGAATGCCGTGGCGCTCATGCGTGCTTCTCCACGACCTTGACGGAAGCCGCCCGCTGCGACTTGCGGCGTGCCGCGAACAGCGACGCCATGCCCTTGGGCAGGAACATCATGAAGAGCATGAGGATGCCGCCGTAGATGATTTCCTGGTACGACGGGGCCTGCCGCAGCAGCTCCGACGCCAGCCCGAACACGATGGCGCCGGCCACCGCGCCGCGCACCGAGCCGAGGCCGCCCACCACCACCATCGTGAGGATCAGGATGGTGGTCTGGAAGCCCAGGCTCTCCGGATGGATGAACGAGGTGAACAGCGTGTACATGCCGCCCGCCACGCCCGCGAAGGCGGCCGACAGCACGAAGGCCGTGACCTTCACCGTGCGCGTGTTCACGCCCATCGCCACCGCCGCCACGTCGCTCTCGCGCACCGCGCGGAACGACGAGCCCAGCCGCGAGCGCGACAGCGTCACCGTGAGCCACAGCATCAGCGCCGCGATGGCGATCACGAAGGGATAAGCCTGCAGGTCGTTCATGAGCTGGTAGCCGCCGAGCGAGGCCGGCTTCATCTGCAGGCCGTTGGAGCCGTTGGTCACCGACTCCCAGTTCAAAAACACCCACTGCATGGCCTCGCCGAAGGCGAAGGTGGCCAGCGCCAGGTAGATGTCGCGCATGCGCAGCGCCAGCAGGCCGATGACCCAGCCCAGCGCGGCCGAGAGCAGCGCGCCCGCCAGGATCGACACGAAGAACGGCGGCTGCCACTGGTTGTTGATGAGCCCGGCCGTGTAGATGCCGATGCCGAAGAAGGCCGCGTGCGACAGCGCGAACTGGCCCGTCTCGCCGATGACCAGGTGCATGCCCAGCGCCAGCACCGAGAACACCATCAGCAGGTTGACCACGTACAGCACGTAGCCGCTGGTGGTGAAGGGCAAGACCGCGAGCACCACGGCCATACCGAGCAGCACCGCGCGGTCCCACCACGGGGACGAAACTGTCGAAGCGCTCATACCTTCTTCACCTGAGGCTTGCCGCCGAGCAGCCCTTGCGGACGCACCAGCAGCACCACCATGATCGCCACGAAGGGCGCCACCACGATGGCGTTGGACGAAATGAAAAGCCCCACCAGGTTCTCGACGATGCCGATGATGAAGCCGCCGACCACCGCGCCCGGCAGGCTGGTGAAGCCGCCCACGATGGCGGCCGCGTAGGCCAGGATCGCGATGTGGCCGATGTCGGGCGTGATGAGGATCTTTGGCGTGATGAGCAGTGCCGAGATGGCCGAGATGACGCCCGTGAGCGCCCAGATCTTCATGCGGATGCTGCCGAGCTTGACGCCCACGATCTGCGCGCCGCGCGGGTTCATGCCCACCGCGCGCATGGCCTGGCCGGTGCGGGTGCGCGTGAACATCAGGTACAGCAGCACCATCACCACCACGGCCGAGCCGAAGATGGCCAGGTCGAGCAGCGTGAGCGAGGCCTGGCCGATCATGATCGGGTCTTGCGGTACCAGCGATGGCAGCGAGCGCGGCGTGTCGCCCAGGCCGGTCTTGCGCACCAGCCCTTTGAGCAGGTACGCAAAGCCGAGCGTGGCAATGACGAGCTGCACGCCCACGCCGCGCGATGCGGTCACGCGCTGCATCACCACGCGCTGGAACAGCGCCGCCAGCAGTGCGGTGACCGCGATGCTCGCGAGCACCGCGCCCCAATAGGGCCAGCCCCACACCACCAGCGGGAAGAGCGCGGCGTAGCCGCCGGCCATGAAGATCTCGCCCTGCGAGAAGTTCGGCACGTCGGTGGTCTTGAAGACCATGACGATCGCCACCGCCAGCAGCGCATAGACGCTGCCGGTGACGATGCCGGACAGCACGCCTTGCTGGACGAACAGCCAGATGTCGGAAAGGCTCATGTCGCGTCGGCCCTCAGGGCTTGTACTTCCACACGCTCTTGTAGCTGCCGGGCACCAGGGCCATGTTGCTGCCGTCGAACTTGATGTAGATGGCCGACTCCTGCGCCGCGCGGTCGTCGGGGCCGAATTCGATCGGGCCGGCCATCACGCCGGAGTCGAACTTCATGGTCGACAGCGCCGCGAGCACCTTCTCGCGCGTCGGGTTGGGGCCGGCGGCCTTCAGCGCATTGACCACGGCCATCGCGGGCGGAATGCCGTAGGGCATGTAGGCCTGCGGGTGGCCGGGCTTGGAAGCCAGGTCGGGGTAGGCGGCCTTGTACATGTCGTACACCCACTTCAGCTTGGGGCCGCCGGGCACGTCGGCCAGCACTTCCTGGATGTACACGTTCTTGAACGCATCCTTGTTGCCGACGTTCTCCACCAACTGCTTGAGGTCGGCGGTGGAGTTCACGGCCAGCACGATGGGCTTGTTGAAGCCCAGCTCGAAGGCGCGCTTGACGATCAGGCTCACCGGCCGCGCATAGGTGGTGAGCAGCAGCACGTCGGGGTTGGCGGCCTTGATCTTGAGCATGGGCGCCGTGACGTCGGTGATGTTCGGGTTGACCGACTGCACCTGCAGGTCGATGCCGCCGAGCGCCTTGGCCTGCGCCTGGGCCGACTCCAGGTTCCAGCCGCCGTAGGCGTCGTCGTGGTTGATGTAGCCGATCTTCTTCGCCTTGAGGTGCTCGCTCGCGAACTGCACCATCGAGCCGCCCACCGCGTGCTGAGAGATGGAGAACGCGCCGTAGATGTACTTGGACGGCGGATACAGCGCGCCGTCGCCCGAGGCGTTGAGCATGACCAGCGGGATCTTCGCGCGCTCGACGTATTCGCGCGCGCCCACCACGGCGGCCGAGCAGGAGCCGCCGTTGAGCAGGAACACCTGGTCCTGCTCGGTGAGCTTCTTCACCGCGGCCAGCAGGTCGTTGGCGTTGCAGCGGTCGTCTTCCACCACGAGCTCGATCTTGCGGCCGTTCACGCCGCCTTCCTTGTTGATCTTGTCGTAGTACATCTTCGCGGCGTTGATGACGTCGAAGCCGTAGTTCATCGACGCGCCCGACATCGGCGAGAACATGCCGATCTTGATGGTCTTGTCGGTCAGGCCGGGTTCGGCCTGCGCGAGCGCGGCGGGCGCCGTTGCGCAGAGCGCCACGCCCAGGGCCAGTGCCGAAATCAGGAAGTTCTTTTTCATGAGCTGTCTCCGTTGGTGTGAGTGAGTGAAAGGCGCTGCCCGCTTACTGCATGCGGTAGCCGCCGTTGACGTCGATCACGTTGCCCGTGATGTACGCCGCCTGCTCCGAGACCAGGTAGTCGACCGCGCCGGCCACGTCGTCCACCGTGCCGATGCGACCGAGCGGGATGTTGGCGGCCGCCGCGTCGAGCGCGCCGCTGCTGCGCACGGTGCCGCGCAGCATGTCGGTGTCGATGAGGCCCGGCGCCACCGAATTGACCGTGACGCCCAGGTGCGCCGATTCGCGCGCCATCGCCTTCGTCAGGCCCAGCACTGCCGACTTGGCGCCGATGTAGGTCGCGCTGGAGCGGTAGCCGCCCAGTTGCGCCGCCACCGAGCCGAAAGTGACGATGCGGCCGTGCGCCACCGGCAGTGCCTCGCGCCGGCGCAGGTAGGCGCGGCCGCAGAGGAACACGCTGCGCGCGTTGACGGCGAAGGTGCGTTCCCAGTCCTCGAGCGTGGTGTCCTTGATGGGCGAGCGCTCGCCGCCCGGCATCAGCAGGATGCCGGCCACGCAGACCATCGCGGCGACCGGGCCGATGCTGTTCTCGATGTCGTCGAACGCCGCTTCGACGGCGGCTTCCTGGCTCACGTCGAACTGGCGGAAGTGATGGCCCTCGCCCATCGATTGCGCCACGTTGCGCGCGTTGTCGCCGTCGATATCGGCCACCACGACGCGAAAGCCGCTGGCCGCGAGACGGCGGCACACGGCCTCGCCGATGCCACGGCCGCCGCCGGTCACGAGGGCCAGCCGGCCGTGAGGTTGTGCATGATGTTCCGCCATGGGCTGCAAGGTCTCCGGGCCGCGCCGAGGCGGCATGAAAGTTGATCGAGGGCCGCATTGTGTATACATGAACACTTTTTGCAGTCCTCGTTTTCCCTGATATCACGCCTTATTTCTGACTTTCACTGGCATCATGTATACCTGACATGGACACACTCTCCCAACAAGTCACAGAGACGCTGCGCACCTGGATCCTTCACGGCCGGCTGCAGCCGGGCATGCGCGTGGAAGAAGTGCCGATCGCCGAAACCCTCAAGGTGTCGCGCACGCCGGTGCGCGCCGCGCTGGCCGCGCTGGCGATGGAGGGGCTGATCGACCACCAGCCGAAGAAGGGTTACCTGGTGCGCTCGTTCGCGCTCGAGGACATCCTGGCGGCCTACGAGGTGCGCTCGGTGCTGGAAGGGCTGGCCTGCCGGCGCTTCGCCGCGCTGGGCGTGGACAAGCCGACCGCCGCGCTGTTGCAGGAGTGCCTGCGCGAAGGCGACGAAATACTTGCGAAGGGGCAGCTGCTGGTCGAAGACCTCGCGCCCTACCAGCAGATGAACGTGCGGCTGCACAACGCGCTGATGCACGGCGCGGGCAACCAGTGGATCGTGCGCTTCGGCGCGCAGGCGCAGGCGGTGCCGTTCGCGTCGGACCGCATCATGCTGTGGCACGACCACGGCGTGATCCTGCGTTCGCACGACGACCACCACCGCATCGTGCAGGCGGTGATTTCAGGCGACGCGGCGCGCGCGGAGCAGTTGATGCGCGAGCATGTGTACTACGCCGGCATCCTGCTGCGCGACAACTACCAGCGGCTGCTGGACGAGCGCAGCCGCGACGGGCTGCCGCCCACGCTCATGAACGAGCCGGCTGCTTCCTGATGCGCAGCATGCCTTCCTGCGCGGCCGAGGCCACGAGCCGGCCGTCGCGCGCATAGAGGCTGCCGCGGCACAGGCCGCGCGCGCCGCCGGCGCTGGGCGAGTCGAGCACGTACAGCAGCCAGTCGTCCATGCGGAAATCGCGGTGGAACCACATCGCGTGGTCCAGGCTGGCGGGGCGCACCTGGCCGCTCATGAAGCTCAGGCCGTGCGGCAGCATCGCGGCGCGCAGCAGGCCGTGGTCGGAGGCATAGGCCAGCAGCGCGCGGTGCACCATCGGGTCGTCGGGCAGCGGCGCGATGGCGCGCATCCAGATGGCGCTCTGCGCCGAGGTCGGGCGCGGCAGCGGCGCCATCAGGTCCTCGGGGTCGACGCGGCGGTATTCAATGCCGTGCGGCTGGATCGCCTTGGTGCGCCAGGGCTCGGGCAGGCGGTCGCCGAGGGCGATGCGCTGGTCGAGCTCGCTGATCAGGCCTTCGGGGCCGGCCACGGCGGGCATGTCGAACTGGTGCTCGACGCCCTCGTCCACGGTCTGGAACGAGGCCGACATCTCGAAAATGATGCGCTCCTGCTGGCGCGCCACCACATGGCGGGTGGTGAAGCTGCGGCCGTCGCGCACGCGGTCGACGCTGTATTCGATGGGCGCATGCTCGCCGGGCAGCAGGAAGTAGGCGTGCATCGAATGCACCGGGCGCTCGGCGCCGACCGTGAGGCTGGCGGCCATGAGCGACTGGCCGAGCACCTGGCCGCCGAAGACGGCTGGCGTGCCGATGTCTTCGCTCTGGGCCCGGAAGCGGTCGCCGCCCAGGGGTTCTAGCTGCATGAGCGCGACGAGTTCGTCGACGAGGCGGGAGGCGGTGGCGGGATCGGTGGTCATCGGGGGGAAAAGCGCTGGAGGCTGTCGAAGCGGGCTGGAAGCAACCCTCCACCATAGCAAAGCCGGGGCCCGGCGGCTGTCGCGGGCCGGTCAGCAGCCTGCGCCGCTTCTGCTGGTGCTTACTTGTAGAAGCACATGCCCATGAGCCGGGCGCGGCAGCCGTAGTCCGTGCCGCCCTGCACCACGCGCACCGGCACGCCGGCCAAGAGCAGCGAGCCGTCGTCGGCATACACCAGCGGCGAAGGCGCGGCCTTGCTGAAGGGGGCGCTGAGCGTTTCCTGCTCGACGTAGCTCAGGTACTGGCGCCTGGAGAAGTCGACCGTGTCGGCCGACTTCAGCGGCACCGCCGCATAGCGCTTGCCGTAGACGGTGCCGAAGTAGCGCAGCGCCGGCCCGGTGCGGTCGCCGTACTTTGCGTCGGCCTTGGCGAAGCCGGTCTGGATCAGGAAGGCGCGGTCTTCGGGCGTCAGGTCGGCGTCGAAAGCCATCAGCACGTACTGGCCCTCGAAGCTCTGGTTGCGCGCCACCTTGAACTCGCCCAGCAGCGCGGGCGTGACCTTGGTGCGCCCGTCCCAGCGCAGCAGCGCCGCCACGGAAGGGTCGCCGTCGAACACGTAGTGGTAGTTCTCGCCCGCGATGGCCACCTTGCGGCCGTCCTTGGCCGCGAAGAAGCTCAGCAGCCGGTCCTTGCCGTGCACGGGCTCGCCTTCGGGGGTACTGGCGCAGCCGGCCAGCGAGAGGCCGATGGCGGCGCAAGACAGCGCCAGGAGGGTGCGGCGCGCGGGTGTCGACAGCGAAGGGAAGTGCACGGTTCGTCCGGGGTTCGAGTTCATCAAGCCCCGGACTCTAGCGCGCCACTGGCCTACTCCGCATAGGAAAGCGGCAATGCGGTGGTGAACTTGATCTCCTCCATCGCAAAGCTGGAACTGACGTCCGACAGGTGCGTGTCGGCGATCAGGCGCTTGTAGACCTTGTCGTAGGCGCCGATGTCCGGGACGACCACGCGCAGCAGGTAGTCGATCTCTCCGCTCATGCGGTAGAACTCGACGACCTCGGGAATGACGTCCACCGCGGCCTTGAACCGGTCGAACCAGGCCTGCGTGTGCGTGCTGGTGCGCACGGCGACGAACACCGTCACGCCCACGTTCACCTTCTGCGGGTCCAGCAGCGTCACGCTCCTGGTGATCACCCCGGCCTCCTTCAGGCGCTGGATGCGCCGCCAGCAAGGCGTTTGCGACAGCCCGACCTGCGCGGCGAGATCGGCGACCTGCCGTTCGGCATTCGTTTGCAGCAGTTCCAGGAGCTTTCGGTCTATGGAATCAATTTTTATCTTCTTCATGAAAAATAGAATTTCGTTCTATTTATTTACTGATTCCGAGTCTAGTACGCAAGCTCCTTCTACATGCGACTGCGCAGAATTTGCGCATGGAAATCTATCTAGACGCCAACGCCACCACCCCCGTTCTCGCCCAGGCGCGCACCGCTGCGCTGGAGGCCATGGCAGGCGACTTCGGCAACCCCAGCAGCATCCACAGCACCGGCCTGAAAGCCCGCGCGCTGATGGACGCCGTGCGCGTGCGCGCCCGGCGGGTGACGGGTGCGCCCACCGGGCAATTGCTGTTCCTCAGCGGCGCGACCGAGGGAATCCAGACCGCCGTGCTTTCCGCCTTGAGCGCGCTGCGCGCCCGGCGCCGGGCCGGCGACGCGGGGCCGGACCTCCTGCTCTACGGCGCGACCGAACACAAGGCCGTGCCCGAGGCGCTGAAGCACTGGAATGCGCTGCTGGGGCTGGACCTGCGGGTGCTGGCCATCCCCGTCGGTCGCGATGGCCGCCATGACCTGGACTGGCTGCGTGTCCATGCGCCGCGCGCCGGACTGGTCTGCACGATGGCGGCGAACAACGAGACCGGCGTCGTGAGCGACCTCGACGGCATCGCCGCGGCGCTCGCGCACAGCCCCGCGCTGTGGATGGTGGACAGCGTGCAGGCGCTCGGCAAGCTGCCCTTGCGGCTGGGCGAACTGCCGATCGACTACGCCCCGTTCTCGGGCCACAAGCTCTACGCCCCCAAGGGCATCGGCCTGCTCTATGTGCGGCAGGGCGCGCCCTTCACGCCGCTGATGGCCGGCGGCGGCCAGGAAGACGCCCTGCGCTCCGGCACCGAGAACATGTCGGGCATCGCCGCCCTCGGCGCCGTGCTGGCGGCGCTGGAAGAAGGCCGGACCTTCAGGGACCACGACACGCTGCACGGCTACCGCGAGCGCCTTTCGGCGGCGCTGCGGGACGCCTTTGCGGGCCTGGTGTTCAACGCACCGCCGGCGCTGTCGCTGCCGACGACGCTCAATTTCTCGGTGCCGGGCTTGAGTTCTAAGCTGCTGCTGGACCTGTTCGATGCCGCCGACATGCGCGTGAGCGGCGGCTCCGCCTGCAGCGCCGCCAAGGCGCAGCCGAGCCATGTGCTGGAAGCCATGGGGCTGCCCGGATGGCAGGCGGCCTCGGCGGTGCGCCTGTCTTTCGGCCCGGCCGCCGACAGCGACTTCATCGACGAGGCCTGCGCCCGCATCCGGGCCTGCGGCGAATCGTTGCGCGCAAGCTGCCTGGGCTCCGTGCCGCAAGTTTCAGCGTTGCCGCCCGATCGGCTGACCCGCTTCGTGGTGGACGGTGCCTGCTGCTACCTGCTGGCCGATGCGGCCAGCAGGCGCTGCGTCGTCATCGATCCGCTGCCCGAGCTGACAGGGCAACTGACGCAATGGCTGCGCTGCCACGGCTACACGCTGGCCGCGGTGCTCGACACCCACAGCCACGGCGACCATGCATCCTCGGGCCCCGAGCTCCGCGCGGCCGTGCCCGCGCAGCAGGTCGAGCCGGGCGCCGTGGACGCGCTCGGCTGGCCTCTGGGCACGCAGCAGATCGTGCTGGGGGCGCTGCGCCTCACCCGATTGGCCGCGCCCGGCCACACCGCGGACTCCACCGCCTACCTGCTGCACGACACCGACGGCTTGTGCCTGGCCTTCGTCGGCGACACGGTCATGCCGGGCGCCTTGGGGCGCAGCGACTTCGCGCAAAGCGCGCCGTCGGCATTCGGCCCCTCGCTCCGCGTGCTGGCGCAGGCGCTCGCGCCGAGCACGCTGATGCTGCCCGGCCACGACTACGACGACCGTTTCGCCACCACGCTGGACATCGAGAGCGCGGCCCAGCCGCTGCTGGACGGCGTTCTGCGCGGCAGCCTGGACGCGGCCGGCTTCGCCAGTGCCAAGGAAACGCTGGAACGCGACCTGGGCCTCACCGAATACCGGACCATGGCCTGCGGCGCCCGGGTGGATCGCAGCACCGCCGAGACGACGCCGGAGCTGACGCAGGAGGCCTTCGCGGCCCTGCGCTTGCAGCAACCCGACATGCTGCTGGTCGACGTGCGCGAACCCTATGAGCAACGGCTCGGGCAGCCACCCGGATCGGCACCCGACGCTCGCCTGCGGGCCGTGCCGCTGTCGGGGTTGCTCAACGCACTGCCCGGCTGGCTGGCACTGCCGGAGGAAACACCGGTGCTGTTCTTCTGCCGCAGCGGCAACCGCAGCGCACAGGCAGCCAGGGCGCTGCGCCGCCTTGGCCGCGCGCAGGCCTGGAGCCTTGCCGGCGGCCTGGCGCTGTGGCCACACGCCGCGCAATCGGAAAAGGCGATCCGTCCATGAATCCGCGACGCACACTTCTCCTGGCCGGTTGCTCGCTCGGCGTGCTGAGCGCCGCAGCCGCCGCGGTGGCCGAAAACCGCAAGGACCCCGTCGAAGGACGCTTCGAGAAACTCCGCGACTTCACCGTCGACAAGCTGCCCTTGCAGGACGCGATCCGGATCGTGCACGGCGCCGGCCAGCGCCGCATCGCGGTGTTCTCCGATCCGAATTGCGGCCACTGCAAGCGCGTCGACCGCGACCTGAAGGCCATCGGCAACGTCACCGTCTACATCTTTCCCTACCCGGTACTCGGCGACGATTCGGCGCGCAAGGCGCGCGACATCTGGTGCGGCAAGGACAGCGCGAAACGCTGGGAAGACTGGATGCAGGCCGGCGTGGCTCCCACGCAAGCCATGGGCGCCTGCGATGCGGCGGCACTGCAACGCAACGCCGCGCTGGGCCGGAAGCTGAAGATCAACGGAACGCCGGCGCTGATCTTCAGCGACGGCACCTTCGTGCCGGGCGCGATTCCCGCCGCATGGATCGAGACGCTGCTCGCCGCTGCCGAGCGGCGATAAACGCCCTGCTGCCGAGCAGCGACAACGCTCAGCGGTCGAGGTCCGCGCCGTCGGCCGCCAGCTTGCGCTGCAGCGCCGGCACGTCCACGCCGGCGAACGCATCTCCGCCCAGCGACGCCGCCGCCGTGCCCGCCGCCTGCCCCATGACGAAGCAGCCGCCGCTGGCGCGCGCGGCCGACTGGCCTTCGTGCGTCATCGACGCGCAGCGGCCGGCCACCAGCAGGTTGTCGACCGTCTGCGGCACCAGCATGCGCCAAGGCAGGTGGTTGTAGGCGTTGTCTTCGTCGCGCGGGAAGGCCCACTCGATGCGCCCGTCGGCGTGCATTTCCATCGGCCAGGCATTGAGGCCGATGTTGTCGTCGAACTTGGCCGAGGACAGGATGTCCTCGCGCTCGAGCGCGTACAGGCCCCGGATGCGCCGCGTCTCGCGGATGCCGACCTGCGGCGCGATCTCCACGATGGCCGATTGCGCGAAGCCCGGCACCTCGGCCTTCAGGAACTTGAAGTATTCGCTGATCTGGCGGCGGCCTTCGAGTTCGCCTTCGGTGAGTTCGCGTGCGTCGACGCCGTTCATCGCGCGGCCCTGGGCGTTGCGGATCTGCGTGACGTTGGCGCGCCATTCGCGCGGGTCCTTGTTGGGCCGCAGGATGGCGCCTTCGCGCGGGAACTTGTAGACGCCAGGCTTCTGCTGCTCGGCGCGGGCCATGAAGTCGTTGATGGCCTTGAACTCGCCCACCGCTTCCAGCGCGGCCGGCGCGTCGACCTGGCCGATGCGGAACATGGTGGTCGGAAAGAGCCCGCTGCCGTGGCCGTCGCCCACCTCGAAGGGAACGCCCGCGAAGGCGGCCACGTCGGCGTCGCCGCTGGCATCGATGAAGGCGTTGGCGCGGATGGCCTGGCGGCCCGACTTGGTCTCGACCACCAGCGCCGCGATGCGGCTGCCGTCGCGAACCACCGCGGCAGCGTATGCATGGAACAGCAGCTTCACGCCCGCCGCTTCGAGCAGTTGGTCGGCCGCGAGCTTGTACGCCGAGGTGTCGTACGAGCGCACGCAGATGCGCCCGCCCATGCCGTTCTGCGGCTGGTTCATGCCGTTGAGCCCGGCGATGCGGTCGATGAGTTCGTCGACCACGCCGTGCACCAGCTGCGTCATCTCGCCCTTGCGCTTGCCGTACAGGCCCGCGAAGTTGGTGACGCCGCCCGCGGTGCCCATGCCGCCGAGGAAGCCGTAGCGCTCGACCAGCAGCGTATTCGCGCCGTGGCGCGCGGCGCTCACGGCAGCGGCGATGCCGGCGGGGCCGCCGCCGACCACCACCACGTCGTATGTGCCGAACACCGGCAGCTCGCGCGCCGGTTCGTGCAGGGTCTGGACTGGCATTACTGGAGCTTGATGCCGCGGGCGCTGATGATCTTGGTCATGATGGCCGCCTCTTCGTTCACGCGCGTGCGCATGCCGTCCGGCGAGGTGCCCACGGCCTGCCAGCCTTGCTCGAAGAGCTTGCGGCGCACGTCCGGGTCCTTCATGACCACTTCGAGCTCGCGGCTGATGCGCGCCTGCGCGGTCTTCGACAGGTTGGCCGGGCCGAGCAGCGCCACCCACACTTCGAGGTTGAAGTCCTTCACGCCGGCGTCCGACAGCGGCGGGATCTCGGGCACCAGCGCGCTGCGGCCGCCGGTCAGGCCGATGGCCTTGAGCTTGCCGGCCTTGATCTGCGGCATGGCCACGCCCGGCGGGATCAGGCCCATCTGCACCTGGTCGCCCAGCATGGCGGTGATGACCTGCGGATTGCCCTGGTAGGGCACGTGCTCTGGCTTGAAGCCGGGCACGCGGGTCTTGAGCAGTTCCATGCCCAGGTGGCCGACCGAGCCGATGCCCACCGAGCCGTAGTTCCACTTGTCGCCGGCTTTGCGGCCTTCCTCGAAGAAGGCGGCGCCCGAGGGCAGGTTGTTCTGCGCCACCAGCACCAGCGGCGCGGTCGCGATCAGCGACAGGTAGGTGAAGTCCTTGACCGGGTCGTACGGCAGCTTGGCGTACAGCATCTTCGACGACGTGAGGTTGCCGTTGATGACGATGCCCAGCGTGTGGTCGTCGGTGGCCTTGGCGACCTGGTCGGCGGCGATGTTGCCCGACGCGCCGGCCTTGTTGTCCACCACGATCGGCTGGCCCAGCGCCTTCGACAGCGGCTCGGCGATGGTGCGCGCGGCGATGTCGGGCGTGGAGCCGCCGGGGAAGCCCACGAGCAGGCGGATCGGCTTGTTCGGCCAGGCGGCGTTCTGTGCGCTGGCGGTCATCGGCAGCACGGAGGCGGCGGCCAGGCCGCAGGCGATCAGGAGGGCTCTCTTGGTGACGGACATGGAGAAAAGTGTGAAAAAGTTATCAAAAGGCAAAGAGGGCCAGCTTAACTGCCTGGGGGAACACCGGGCAAGACGCGGGCTTGCTAATCGAGGCTGATGTTGCCCCTGCGCACCAGCTCGCCGTACACCTTCGACTTGGCCTCGGCATTGCGCTCGATTTCCTCGGGCGACCAGGCCAGCGGCTCGAAGGCGAAGGTGTCGAAGCGGGCACGGATTTCTGGATCGGCGATGACCTTGGCCACGTCGGCGTTGATCTTCGCCTTCACGGCCGCCGACACGCCCTTGGGCGCGAGCAGCGACACGAAGGAATTGACTTCCAGCGAGGCCGGGCCGCCGGCCTCGGCCATGGTCGGCACGTCGGGCATCTGCGGAATGCGGCGGGGCGCGGCCACGGCCAGGTAGCGCAGCTTGCCGGCCTTGTAGATGCCCTGGCTCGACGGAATGCTGGCGAAGGCCCACGGCACCTCGCCGGTTCCCACGTTGGAATAAAGCTGCGACACCTCGCGGTACGGCGCGTGGCGCATGCGGATGCCGGAGAGCGCTTCGAGCTGCTGCGCGCCCAGGTGGCCCGGGCTGCCGACGCCCCACGAGCCATAGACGATGGCATCCGGGTCGGCCTTGGCGGCGGCGATCAGGTCGCCCATGTTCTTCCACTTCGAGTCGGTGCCCACGGCCACGAAGAAGGGCGTGCGAAACAGCGAAGCCACCGGGTCGAAGTGCTGCAGCGTCACGAAGTTCTTCGACTTGTACAGGTGCGGCAGCGCGGCGATGTGCTCGCTGTCCAGCTGCAGCAGCGTGTAGCCGTCGGGCGCGGCGCGGCGTGCCTGGTCGATGGCGATGAAGCCGCCGCCGCCAGGCTTGTTGTCGATCAGCACGCGCTGGCCCCACAGGCGCGCGAGCTTGTCGGACACCAGGCGCAGCACCGCGTCGGGGCCGCTGCCGGCCGCGAAGGGCGTGACCAGCGTCACGGGCTTGTTCGGAAAATCGCCGGCCTGTGCCAGCGCGCCGGTGGCGGCTGTGGCGACGGTCACGGCAAGGGCGCCGGTCAGCAGTGCGCGCGAGAAATTCATGCTTTGTCTCCTGGGCCTTTGGCCTCGAATAGTGATGATGAAGGGAACAGGTTTCAGCGCGGCGAAAGCGCCGGGGGCGCATCGTCCAGGCAATGCTCGGGCCGCCATGCGTACAGCCACTCGACCGCATCGTAGAAGCGTTCGGGCGTGCGGCCGGTCCAGAGGCTGTTGCGCACCAGCCGCTCCACGCCCTTGGCGTGATAGATGCGGCCCATCTCGCGCACCGACAGCACCACGCGCGCCGTGCGGGCAACGCGCGCTGCTTCGTACAACTTGAACGCGGCGACCATGTCGAAATCGCAGGCCTTCACGGCTTCGCCCAGCGTCACCGCGTCTTCGAGCGCCATGCAGGCGCCCTGCGCGAGGTACTGCATCATGGGATGCGCCGCGTCGCCCAGCAGCGTGGCAGGGCCGTCGCTCCAGCGTTCCACGGGGTCGCGGTCGGCGGTGCTCCAGCGGCGCCACGAGGTCGGGCGGTCGAGCAGCTGGCGCGGGCGCGCATGCACGCCCTCGAAGTACGACAGCACTTCTTCCTTGCTGCCGTCGGTCACGCCCCACTCTTCCCGCTCGCGGCTGTGGAAGGTGACGACCAGGTTGTATTGCTCGCCGTGGCGCAGCGGGTAGTGCACCAGGTGGCAGTTGGGGCCGGCCCAGACCACCGGCGCGTTCCAGCACAGGTCGGCCGGCATGTCGGCGGCGGGCACTACCGCGCGGTAGACCACGTGGCCCGACACGCGCGGCGCGTCGCCGATGAGCCTGGCGCGCACCACCGACTTCACGCCGTCGCAGCCGACGATGGCATCGGCCTTGAAGCGGCGGCCGTCGGTGGTGACGGCCGTCACGCTCTGGGCGCCGGTGTCGATCGACTCGACCTGCGCGGAGGTGTGGAAGCGGATCAGCGGATGCTGCTTCACCGCTTCATGGATGGCGCCGTGCAGGTCGGCGCGATGGCTCACCGCATACGGATTGCGAAAGCGCGCGCGGAAGGCTTCGCCCACCGGCACCGAGGCCACTTCGCCGCAGTCGACGGCGTCCATCATCACCAGCCGGTCGGTGAACACCGAGCCCCGGCGCACCGCCTCGCCCACGCCCAGCGCGTCGAGCGCCGCGAAGGCATTGGGCCCGAGCTGCAGGCCGGCGCCGATCTCGCCGATGGTGGCGCTCTGCTCCAGCAGGTCGATGGACACGCCAAGGCGCGCCAGTGCCAGCGCCGCGGCCATGCCGCCGATGCCGCCGCCGACCAGCAGCACGGAGGGGGGATTCTTCGAAAGGGTCATGGCGCGGGCCTGTGCGATCGGGAAAAAGGCTCAGTCGATGCGGACCGTGAGCGAGGGCAGGCGCTCGATGCTCACCTTGATGGTCTGGCCGGCCTTCACCGCGCCCACGCCTTCGGGCGTGCCGGTGAAGATCAGGTCGCCGGGCTGCAGCGCGAAGAGCGTCGACAGGTTGGCGATGACCTCGTTCACCGACCAGATCAGGTGCGTGATGTCGCTGCTCTGGCGCACCTGGCCGTCGACTTCGAGCGTGATGGCGCCGCCGTTGATTTCGCCCACGTCGGCCAGCGTGCGCAGCGGCGCGATGGGCGCGGAGAAGTCGAAGGCCTTGCCGATTTCCCACGGGCGGCCCTGCTCGCGCATCTTCATCTGCAGGTCGCGGCGGGTCATGTCCAGGCCCACGGCATAGCTGTGGATGTGGCTGGCGGCGTCTTCGACCTTGATGTCCTTGCCGCCCTTGCCGATGGCCACGACCAGCTCGGCTTCGTAGTGATAGTTGCTCGTGAGCGGCGGGTACGGAATGCCGACCGTTTGGCCTTCGGCCACGGGCACCACCGAGGCGTCGTCATTGGGCTTGCAGAAGAAGAACGGCGGTTCGCGGTCGGGGTCGAAGCCCATCTCGCGCGCATGGGCCGCGTAGTTGCGGCCGACGCAGTAGACGCGGCGCACCGGGAACAGCTTGTCGGAATCCGCGATGGGCAGGCCGACGATGGAAGGAGGCGTGAAAACGAAAGACATGGGGGGCTCCTGCCGCGCGGGGCGGCACACGATCAAAGAGAAAAAAGGAACGGACGCCGGGCTTCAGGCGTCTTGAAGGAAGGCTTCGCGCAGGATGCCCATGGCCTGCTGCACGGGGCGGTCCGAGAAGCTGAAGAGCACGGCGTCTTCGTTCGGCGACGACAGCTTCAACGGCGCCCACGAAGGCACCACGAAGGTGTCGCGCGGACCGAACGCGAAGCGCTGGCCGGCGATCTCGGCCGTGCCGCGGCCTTCGACCACGCTGTAGACGGCGCCGTCCGTGGCGCGGTGGGTCTTGCCCGCGAAGCCCTTGGGCAGCAGCTGCAGGTTGGTCGAGATGGTCGGCATCGGCGAGCCGCCTGTCAGCGGGTTGACGTAGCGCAGCTTGTGGCCCAGCCAGGCGTCGGGCGCTTCCTGCTTCTGCAACAGGGCCAGTGCTTCGCGGCTGCGCGCATAGGGGTAGTTGAAGATCGGCGAGGTGGCCGATGCATGGTCGTGCCGCACCGGCACCATGTTGTGGCCGAAGCGCGCGAGGCTGTTGCCCTCGGGGCGCGACACATGCTGGACCTTGGAATCGTCGTTCTCGGCGAAGCCGGCGTCGAAGAAGCGCAGCATCGGGATGTCGAGGCCGTCGAGCCAGACCACCGGCTCCACCGTGCCGCCGATGCCCTCGTTGCCGTGGTCGTGCCAGGCCCAAGATGGCGTGATGATGAAGTCGCCGGGGTACATGGTGGTGCGCTCGCCGCCCACCGTGGTGTAGGCGCCCTTGCCGTCGACGATGAAGCGCAGCGCCGACTGCACGTGGCGGTGCGAAGGCGCCACCTCGCCCGGCATGATGAGCTGCAGGCCGGCATAGAGCGACTGCGTGATCGACGAATTGCCGGGCAGCGCCGGGTTCTCGAGCACCAGCACGCGGCGCACGGCTTCTTCGGCGGTGATGAGGTCGGCCGACTCCATCAGCAGCGGGCGGATCTCGTCGTAGCGCCAGAGCGCGGGCACGCAGGGCGTCTGCGGTTCGCGCGGCACGAGGGCGTGCAGCGATTCCCACAGCGGCGTGAGGTGCAGCGGGCCGATGCGGGCGTAGTAGTCGCGGCGCTCGGCCGCGTTGGTGGGAACGGGTTTCATGGCGTGGGTGTCTCCGTGGCCGGGCATTGTTGAGCCGCACCACTATTTCCTCAAGCCCGGTAGCCAATACACGGAATTCGAAATTTCGATAATGGCGCCTTTCGCTCCAGAGAAACACCCATGTCCAAGCTCGATCTCGAATGGCTCGCCGTGTTCGACGAGGTCTACAAGACCGGCAACGTCTCCAAGGCCGCCGAGCGGCTGGGCATGGCGCAGGCCGCCGCCAGCACCGCGCTGAACAAGCTGCGCGCGCACTTCGACGACCGCCTGTTCACCCGCACCGCCCAGGGCATGCAGCCCACGCCGCATGCCGAGCGCATCTACCCGAACCTGCGCGAGGCGCTGGCGCAGCTGGCGCAGGCACAGGGCAACCGCAGCAGCTTCGACCCCGCGCAGGCGCAGCGGCGCTTTCGCATCTGCATGACCGACATCAGCGAGGTGGTGCTGCTGCCCGGCCTGCTCGACCACCTGCGACACGCGGCGCCGGGGGTGCACATCGAGACCGAGATCATCTCCACCCTCAGCGGCCGCCGCCTGCAGGACGGCGAGGTCGACCTGGCCGTGGGCTTCATGCCGCAGCTGGACGCGGGCTTCTACCAGCAGACGCTGTTCATGCAGAACTTCGTGTGCCTGGCGGCGCAGAACCATCCGCGCATCGGCGCGCGGCTCACGCGCAAGCGTTTCGAGGCGGAGGCGCACGCGGTGGTGTCCACGTCCGGTACGGGGCATGCCATCGTCGACACCACGCTCGCGCGGCTGGGGCTCAAGCGCAACGTGGTGGTGCGGCTGTCGAGCTTCCTGAGCGTGGCGCGCATCGTGGCGCACACCGAACTGCTGGTGGTGGTGCCGCGCATCCTGGGCAGGGTGCTGGCCACGCAGGAGCCGGTGAAGCTGCTGGAGCCGCCCTTCGCCCTGCCCGACTACGCGGTGAAGCAGCACTGGCACGAGCGCTTCCACGCCGACCCCGGCAACGCCTGGCTGCGGCGCACGCTGGCCCAGCTGTTCAGCGGCGCCTGAACCGAAACGCGCTCGCATAATCGAACAACCCCACCCCAGCCACTTCAGAAAAGGCGAATCATGTCTTCGATCACCCTGCGTTTTCTTGCCGAGCCGAACACCGTCAACTTCGGCGGCAAGGTCCACGGCGGCACGGTCATGAAGTGGATCGACGAGGCCGGCTACGCCTGCGCGACCAGCTGGGCCAAGCGCTACTGCGTCACCGCCTTCATCGGCAGCATCCGCTTCCACCGGCCGATCATGATCGGCGACCTGGTCGAGGTGGAGGCCCGCCTTGCCTACACCGGCAACACAAGCATGAACATCGCGGTCGAGGTGCGCAGCGGCGACATGAAGGGCGGCGTGATGGAGAAGACCACCGAATGCCTGATCGTCTTCGTGTCGGTCGACTCGCACGGGCGGCCGCTGCCGGTCGAGAGCTTCGTGCCCGGCACCCCTGGCGAGATGGCGCTGGCCGAGCGCGCCAAGGCCCACCTGGACGCCAGCCGCGCCGCCGGCACGACAGCCTGAAGCCGCGCTCTAGACGGAAAGCTCTAATTGCGGGGGCCGCGGGCGGCTAGAGTCCTGCGATCGATTCGACCCCTTTCAAGGAACACCTCGCATGGCCTCCCAGGACGACAACAAAGCCGCCGACCGCATCAAGGACTCCGCCCAGCAGATCTGGCTGGCCGGGCTCGGTGCCTTCGCCAAGATGCAGCAGGAAGGCAGCAAGGCCTTCGAGGCGCTGGTCAAGGACGGCGCCGGCATGCAGAAGAAGACCCAGCAGGCCGCAGAGGAAACGCTGGCCCAGGCCCAGCAGCGCATGGCCGGCTTCGCGAGCGAGTTCGGCACCAAGGCCGCCGGCCAGTGGGGCAAGCTGGAGAACATCTTCGAAGAGCGCGTGGCGCGCGCGCTCGAGAAGCTCGGCGCTCCATCGGCCGCCGACATGGCCGCGCTGCAGGCGCGCGTCGATGCGCTCGAGGCCCAGCTGAAGAAGCAGTCGGCCGCGGCTCCGCGCAAGGCTGCGGCCCGCAAGACGGCGGCGCCCGCCGCCAAGAAGACCACCTTGCGCCGCAGCAAGGCCGGCTGACCCTCGCGCGGGCCTCGACCTGCCGGCCGATATTGCGGCACCGCACAAGAAAACAGCCCCGCAAATCATGGCCCGCGCCATTCATGGTGCGGTGCACATGCGCTAGAGTGCCTTCAAGAGACAACCGGGGGCACCGAGACATGGCAAAGAAGGCGCCACGCCGCACAGCGCAACGCATCCTCGAAGCCGCATTGGACCTGTTCAACCGCTTCGGGGAGCCGAACGTCTCGACCACATTGGTGGCGGGCGAGCTCAACATCAGTCCGGGCAACCTGTACTACCACTACCCGGCCAAGGAAGAGCTGATCAACAAGCTCTACGAAGGCTACGAAGCCGAGCTCAACGAGCTGCTGCACGCGAGCGAAGGCGTGCACGACGTGGAGGACGCCTGGTTCTTCATGCACAGCCTGTTCGAGCTGATCTGGCGCTACCGCTTCCTGTACCGCGACCTCAACGACCTGCTGAGCAAGAACCGCCACCTGGAAACCCAGTTCCAGCTGGTGCTGGAGAACAAGGCCCGCGCCATCCGCCAGCTGATCGCCGGCCTGAGCCGCGCCGGCCACCTGGAGATCGATGCGCGCGAGGTCGGCACCCTCGCGCACAGCATGGTGGTGGTGCTGACCTACTGGCTCAGCTACGAGTACGTGCGCAACCCGCGCGAAGCGCTGGAGCCGGCGCATGCCCAGGGCGCGCTGATGCGCGGCGGCCAGCACACGCTGCACCTGCTGGCGCCGTACCTCGGCGCCGAGCAAAGACGGCATCTGCTGACATTGAGCAACGCCTACGGCGCGGAAGATGCCGCCACCGGCGGCAACGCCCCAGGCAAACCCGGCAACGTGACGTCCCCAGTCGATATGGCGGCCTAGACAACCATGCCCCACTCCGATTTCAAACCGCTCTCGCTGATGTCCGCCGGCACCACGGCCGCCGCCACCGCGGAACCGTGGACGCCCCTGCCCTACGCCGACACGCCCCGCTACGACGCGCGCAGCGTGCTGTCGCACTGGCCGCGCCTGCACGCCGGCCACGACCACATGCCGCCGCCCGCCGAGGGCACGCCGCTGGCCGAGGGCTGGGCGCTGTACCACAGCGGCGAATTCGAACGCGCCGCAACGGTCGGCCTTCTGCACGGCGCCGAGGGCATGGTGCTGGCCAACCAGGCCACCGCCATCTATGCCAACTACCTGGAGCCGCGCGAGGCCGTGCGGCTCACCATGTTCCGCCAGGTGATCGAGCGCGCCGGCGCGCAGGCGCTGGCCGATCCCGGCAACTGCCAGGCCCTTTACTGGCAGGCCTATGCGCTTGGCCGCTACAGCCAGGGCATCAGCGTGGCGCGCGCGCTGGCGCAAGGGCTGGGCAGCAAGCTCAAGGGCGCGCTAGAGAACGTGATCGAGCTTCAGCCGAAGCACGCCGACGCGCACGTCGCGCTGGCGGCATTCCACGCCGAGGTGATCGACAAGGTGGGTGCCCTGGTCGGACGCATGACCTACGGCGTGCGGGCCGAAACCTCGATCGAGCTGTTCGAACGCGGCCTGGAGCTTCACCCCGACTCGGCCGCCGGAATGATGGAATACGCCCGCGCGCTGCTGATGCTGCACGGCGAGTCGCGCATGCGCGAGGCGACGCAGTGGTTCGAGAAAGCGGCTGCGTTGAAGCCGGCCGATGCCCGCGAGCGGCTGGACGTGGAACTGGCGCGCGCGGGGCTGCGGGACTGATTTCCCCTGCCTGCCAAGGTACTTGCAAGTACCACGCGATTTAAGATGCGCGTTTTCAGCTTTTCGACCAGACCACGCCCATGTCCGATCTCAACGCCCAATTCGAAGCCGCCCAGGCCAACTCCAAGCTGCTCGCCGAGCGCCCCGACAACCCGACGCTGCTGAAGATCTACGGCCTGTTCAAGCAGGCCACCGAAGGCGACAACACCGCCAAGAAGCCGAGCTTCAGCGACATCGTCGCGCGCGCCAAGTGGGACGCCTGGACCGCCCAGAAAGGCGCGAGCGCCGATGAAGCCAAGCAGAAGTACATCGACCTGATCGAGTCGCTGCGCGGCTGATCGCCCTCGGTTCAAGCCGGCAGCTTCGTGTCGGTGAAGCGCCGGATGGGCTGGACGAACGCGAGGTCCGCGCCGTCCAGCACGTCGCGTCCTTCGAGGCTTTCGAACCGAAGGCCGGTCTCCGACTCGATGAACGCCAGCGGACGCTGCGAAGTGCCGAAGTCTTCCAGGTCCTGCGCCACGCCGGAATCGAGATAGGTGCCCTGGCTCATCAGGTAGGCGATGGCGCTCAGTTCGCCCGTGGTCTCGCTGATGAAGGCGACGACCTTCCAGAAATCCCTGGGTATCCGTATGCCGAACCGCTCCGGATCGTCCGAGCGGAGGATGGGGCCGGTGAAGACGCTGATGCGCTTGTCGTCGCCCTGGGCGTTGCCGAGGATGTAGTCCTCGAGGTCGCCCCAGAGCCCGTCGTTGAACGGCTGCCACTGGGGGCAGGCGTTGGTGGCGAAGAAGGTGTCGACGTTCGCCTTCTGCGCCGTTGCCAGCGAGCCCCAGTTCGGGTCCTGCCTGCGCGTCATGTGGCCGCGTGAAAACTTCCTGTCCTGCCCGGGGCCGTAGGCCTCCCGCAGCATCTGGTATTCCTTCTTGATGCGGCCGTCGTAGTTCCAGGTGTCGTGACGCGGCACGTTCTTCGACTTCGAGCCGTCGACGTTGCACGCGGAATAAAGCGGCACGCGCCGGGAAATGCATTGCACCGTGCTGAAGTGCTGGTACTTGAGCTCGAAGGAGCCGTCCTCGAGCCTGGCGATGTCGTCCATGGAGATCGCATCGCTGATGAGCGGCAGGTCCACGTGGTTGGCTTCCCCGAAGAAGCCCGGTAGGTAGCCCTCCCGGCCTCTGAAGAATTCCGCGGGTTTGGGCGTTGTGGCGACGCGCTGGATTCCAGCCCAGGAATCGCTCACGACCTGGATGTCTGCATCGGACATGAAGAATCTCCCTCCTGAAAAACGCCCCGGCCACCAGCGGCCGGGGGGTGCCTTGCGGCTACTTCGCGAGCTTGGCGCGAGCGTTTTTCAGGTTGAAGACAGGCTTGCGGATTTCCGCGAAGGTGGGCTGGGAGACGGCCCACTCAGGGTTCTTTGCGAGTGCCGCGAGCTGCTCATCGTCGAGCTGGGCTTCTAGCAGCGTGCTGGTCTTCGGTGTCAGCACCACACCCGGCACGCAGCGGCGCAGCCGCGCTTCCGCCAGCAATTTCTTGCCGGGACTGCCTGTGTAGGTCAACACCACGCTTGTCACTTCAGAACTCCAAAACCTTCGTACTCGGCTGGCCAACCCACCTTTTGCGCTGCCTGCGACAGCATTTCGATGATGGCGTCGGCCCTTTCAGGGCCTTTGGGCATGTTAAGCAGCTTCGAGTTCCCTGACAACAGACGGGCTGCCATGCCCGACGAGTACGGCGTGGCCATCGACGTGCCGGACATCATTGCGTACTTTTCGCCCGGAAAGGTCGACAGTACGGCCACGCCGGGGCCGATGAAATCGGTCGAGAGGCCATAGTTCGAGAACTCGGCGACGAACTCCTTCTTGTGGCGGATCTCGCTCTCCTGGAAGCTCTCGGGGCAATCCGCCGGAAACGTGCCGTCATGCCCCAGTGCGCCGACAGCCAGGGTATGGCTGTATCGGGCCGGATAGCGCAGCAGGGGCTGGCCGTCGTTGCCGGTGGCCGCGAACACCACGACACCGGCATCGCGCGCCTTCTGCAGCAGGTCCGGCATCTCGGGCATCGGCTCCAGGCTGCCCATGCTGATGTTGACGATGTGGCAGCCGTCGCTGATCGCGCGTTCGAGCGCGCTGGCAATGTCGGTCGATTTGGCGCGTCCACGCTCGCCAGTCTTCGCGCAGACGCGGTAGGCCAGCAGGCGGCAGGCCGGCGCCAGGCCGTAGATGCCGGTGTCCGCCGCCTTCTTGCCCGCGATGATCCCGGCCACGTGCGTCCCGTGCCCGATGCCGTTGTCGAGAAAATCCGCGGCGTTCTCGCCGGTGACGAAACAGGCGCCGTCCGCCACGGCGATGTCCGCATGCGGCCCGACGCCGCTGTCGATCACCCCGACGGTCACGCCGGCTCCGGCTTGCGGGTCGTAGGGGGCGTAGTTCGCCAGCAGCTGGAAACTGTCGGGCACGAGCGGAAGGGCCTGCACATTCAATCGCTTGGGTGCCGCGATCCGGTCGAACCCCTTGACGAAAACCGACCAGTGCGTGTGTTCTGGCTCGACCAGGATCATTTCCACCCGTGGGTAGAGGACGGGAATTCCAATGCTCGCGATGCCTTGGCTGTCGGTCACGGCGGGCACGTGCGCGCCATCCCAATCCACGAGCGCCTTGACGCGCACTCCCGGCACCGGCCTGCCCTGTGGGTCGGAAAGAAGCAGCTCGAAGCGTCTGACCTTGGCACCCGGCGCCACCTGGATCGCGGTGGCCTCCAGTTCGTCACCCAGCGGGCGGATGTATTGCAGATAGGCCCATGCGGCAGGCGCGACCCGCAGCCCCGGCGTATTCCGGCGCATCGCCAGCAGGGCCGACGAGTTGGCCCTCATCACCGAAACGTCGTCGATCTGCTTGAGGAGCCTCATCCGCGGAACGCCACGGCCCTGCACTCGCGGGCCCAGCGCCTCCGCGGCGTTGCCCAGATTGATGGCATTCAGCGTCGCCAGCTCGGCACCACCGGCCACGGCGCTCCTGGAGGGCCACACGATGACGTCGTCCGAGAACTTGGGCTCCACCGCCATGCGACGCAGGCGCAGTTGCTGCAGCAGGCGCTCCAGCTTCTCGCCGTCCGACTTGGACAGCTCGCTTTTTGCGGACTGGTAGGTGGAGCCGGGGGTGCGCCCGGCTTCGCGTGGAAGGTTGCTGCCGCGCCTCGGCGCTTCCCGTCGCTCGTTTGCTGCTGTAGCCATGGACTCTCCCCCTTGTTGCCGTTTTATCGCACAAGGTGGCTTCAGTTCGATGAATCGGCCTCCCGAGCTACCCCACGATTCCGCGCGCATGCAGCGCGGCGATCTGCTCCTCGCTCAGCCCGATTTCCTTCAGCACCGCGTCGGTGTCCGCGCCCAGCGCGGGCGCGTTGTGCCGGTGGCTGGCCGGCGTGAGCGAGAGCTTGGGCACGAAGCCCGGCACGGCCAGCGCGCTGCCGTCGCTCATTCGCACCTGCCGCAGCATGCCGCGCGCCGCGTAGTGGGGGTCGGCCGCGATATCGGCGATGGTGTAGATGCGCCCCGCCGGCACGTGCGACGCGTCGAGCGCGGCCAGCACCTCGTCGACCGTGTGCTTCGCGGCCCAGTCGCCGATGGCGGCGTCCAGCATCTCGACCTGCGCCACGCGCCCGGCGTTGCCGGCCAGGGCCGGGTCGGCGGCCAGGTCGGGCCGGCCGATGCATTCCATGAGCCTGCGGAAGATGCTGTCGCCGTTGCCCGCGACGATGGCGTAGCCGCCGTCCGCGCAGCGGTAGGCGTTGGTCGGCGCGATGCCCGGCAGCGCGCTGCCGGCGGCCTCGCGCACCGCGCCGAAGGCGTCGTACTCTGGCAGCAGGCTTTCCATGCAGTTGAAGACGGCCTCGTAGAGCGCCACGTCGATCACCTGGCCGCCCGAGTTCGACACCAACCGCGCTAAGTGCTTGATTTGTATGGGCCAAGACTCTCGGCTGCCACTACAGCAGGCTCAATTGGGTGTCTTGCTGGGGTTTTTTGATCTTCAGTGCGGCCAGCACATCGGTCTGGCGTTGGACGATGGAAGAGACGCCCGCAATGGGCGCGGCATTGTTGATGCTCACACGGTGGCGCTGAATTCGCCGCAAGTCCGCCAGGGCAGCCTCCGGTGACAAATCGCTGCCACTCATCTTCAGGCGCTGGCGCATCACGCGGTACAGGATCAGGGCCAGCATGCAAATGCTCGCATGCGCCTTGATGCGCTCGGGCAGGCGGTGGAACACCGGCGCAATCTCGATCTCCGACTTCAGCACCCGAAATCCCCGTTCGATGTCTGCCAGTGCCTTGTAGCGCTGCACCACCTCTTTGGGTGTCAAGTCCGCCACGTTGGTCACCAGCAGCAGCTTGCCATCCATCGCCTGGGCGCGGGCCAGAGCTGCCTGGTCGATGTCATACGTGAACAGATCGGCATGCAAATCGACCTTGATGATGCGCTTGAGGTGCGCCTCGCTCACCTCATGGAAGAAGCGTGCCGTCACACCCGCATCAGACAGCTTTCTACCCCGGTGTGCCTTGCCTGCATCTTGCGAATCGAGCTTGCCCACCAGCTGGTCGGCGCGCTGGCGCAATTGGTCAATGCGCGCCTGACGACTGGCAGTCTGCTCGGCCGCCTGCTGCGGGTTATGGGCCGCCACCAGACGAAGACCCTGCCATTGCGCCTCATCGATAGTCTCTTCTGTCGTTTCTTGCTCTGATGCGCGGGCTCGGGCTCGGGCGTTGATCGGCTCCAGTATGTCTGCGAACTCGCCATAGCGCCGCCCCGGCACTGCCAGGATGAACTCCAGCGCTTGATCGGTTGATCCGCTGGCCCCACCCGACAAGCGCAACTCGGACAAGGCCTCTATGTTGTCCAGCGAAAGCAGCCCACGGTCAGCCACCACCACCAGGCGGCGGATGTGCGGGTAACGCGCCATCACCTTCTTCAAGGTCGGCTCCAACGTCGGTGCCTCGGCTGTGTTGCCCGCAAACACCTCGTGATAGATAGGCATGCCGTCGGCTGTTTGCACCACGCCGAGCATGAATTGGCGCACCACCATGCCTTCCTTGGACATCCCATAGCGGCGCACGTCACCCTCTTGCTGGCTCAGTCCTTGGGCGCGGATGGTGGTCAGGTCGTAGAACACCACCGACAGATCCTCATCAATCAGCGGGCGCAAAAGGCCCGCCACGCATTCATCCACCGCGTCCTGGTGGTCCATGAGCGCATCCATGCTGCGCAGCAGTTGCTGGTGGGTGAGTGCCTCTGCATCGATACCCGGCATGCTGACGGTTTGCAGCCAGCGCAGCACCCCGAGCTTGGAGTCGGGGTCGCACAGCCGGTTAAAGACCATCACCCGCAGGGCATGCTCGATGGGGTTGGTAAAGCGTGCGCGGCGAAAGACAGCAGCCAAGCCATCGAAACCCAACTCGTGCCAGAGTTGATCCAGCGCCCAGACATCGCCCAGGGCCAGTGCGGATTCAAAACGCACCTGGGGAACGGATGTCTCACTCAGTGAGCGACCCTTGGCGCGAAGCAGACCGCCCAGCAGTGAGTCGACTTGTCCATCTGTTTCGTCCACCCGCCCGATGGTGGCCAGCGTGCGCTGGCGGGGTTTGCCGTGTTCGTCTCGGAAGGACTCCACCAACTGGGCGTAGGTGTGGCCGCCTGAGCGGGTGAGCTTGATGAACATAGAAGAAGTGTAGCAAAAAAATACGGGCAATTGCCAACACATCAGCAATAAAACATTGCCACTACATAAAAATCAAAACGCCTCAGCTAAGTGCTTGATTCATATGGCACCGGTCCGCGAAAACATCGGAAAACGGCGGTTTGGTGTCGAACTCGGGTGGCCGCGCCCCTTCGGATATTCGGCGCTCACCGTGGCGTGCCGATGCTGCATGGCCAGCAGAACGCCGATCACGCCGTGCAGCGAAGCCAGCGTGTCGCCGATGGACACGCCCACGCGCACCGGCACGCGGCCCGGCTCGCCCGTGAGATGGCGCAGGCCGCCCATGGCCTCGGCCACCACGCCGAAGCCGGGCCGGTCGCGATACGGTCCGGTCTGGCCGTAGCCGCTGATGCGCAGCATGACGAGCGCGGGGTTGGCGGCCAGCAGTTCGTCGGGGCCCAGGCCCCAGCCTTCCATCGCGCCGGGGCGGAAGTTCTCGATCAGCACGTCGGCCTCGGCCGCGAGCTTGCGCACCACGGCCTGCGCCTCGGGCTCGCGCAAGTCCAGCGCCAGCGAGCGCTTGTTGCGCGACTGCACCTGCCACCAGACCGAAGTGCCGTCCTTCAACAGCCGCCAGTTGCGCAGCGGGTCGCCCGCGCCGGGCGGCTCGATCTTGATGACTTCGGCGCCGAAGTCGGCCAGCGTGCGCGCCGCGAAGGGCCCCGCGATCAGCTGGCCGAGTTCGATGACCTTCAAGCCGGCCAGAGGGCCGGCGGCATGGGAAGAGGAGGCTGTCGTCGCCGTCATGCCCCGGACCGCTCAGGCCAGGCGGGTGCCGCCGCCGGGCGCGCCGAGCAGCGCGTCGAGGTTGCGCGTGATCTTCTGCTCGATGACCTCGCTGAAGCTGCTGAACAGAAAGCCCAGCGTCGCGTCGAGCGTGAAGGTGCTGGCCGTGACCTCGACCGTGCCGTCGATGCCGGCCCGTGTGAACTGCGCCACGTCGCGGTCCTTGCCTTCGGTGTAGGCGCATTCGAGACCGAATTCCTCCTGGGCCTGTTTCACCCACTTGCGCGCGACTTCGCGTGCGCCGGCAATGCCCAGCGCGTGGTTGCGTTCGATATGGATGTCAGGCACCGGAATTTTCCTTGTTGTCTTTGGGGCTGGAATGGGTCTGCAGGACGCCGCTGGCCGACGCCAGCGCGGCGCGGCGCTCCTGCTCGGTCGGCAGCGCGGCAATGCGCTTGACCTCAGTGTAGAAGCGCGGCCACTCGTGGCCCTCGCGCTCGAAGAGTTGCTCGAAGCTCGGCACCAGGTCGTCGTAGGCGCCCTGCGCGCCGAAGGCCGCGTTGTTGGCGCGCGCCACCCAGGCGTCGTAGGCGTTCTGGCGCGGGCCGCTCCAGCCGGCTTTCAGC
Source organism: Variovorax paradoxus (assembly GCF_022009635.1). NCBI lineage: Bacteria > Pseudomonadati > Pseudomonadota > Betaproteobacteria > Burkholderiales > Comamonadaceae > Variovorax > Variovorax paradoxus. The sequence continues at coordinate 878,313 of NZ_CP091716.1, read as the reverse complement.
TTGGCGTAGCGCTCGCGGAAGTCGGCCATGGCGGCCTGCTTCATGACCTCGACCCTGGCCCAGTCCTTGGCCTTGGCTTCGGGCGACTCGTAGACCTGCGTGAGCGCGCGGCGGGTATCGAGCGCGAGCGCGCGGAAGTCCTGGCGCTGCATGTCGAACTGCGCGTATTCGCGGCGGGCCGGCTCGCCGGCCTCGCGCTGCAGCCACAAGGCGCCGCCGATGCGCTCGACCGCCGTGGCGTACGACTCGTTGAACACCGTGTCGCCCGGCACGTAGAGCACCTGGTGCGCGAGTTCGTGGAACACGATGCGCGCGAGCTCGCCTTCGGGATAGCCGATGAAGGTGGACAGCAGCGGGTCGCCGCCGGCCCAGTTCATCCAGCCGAGCGTGGAGTACGCGGGCACGGGGTAGACGGCAACCTCCATGCCTTCCTTCTTCTGCGCCTCGGCCTCGGCCTTGGCCAGGGCTTCGTCGTAGTAGCCGCGATAGCCCACGCAGCCCGCCACCGGGAAGCACCAGCTCTTGAGCGTGAGCGAGTACGGCGGCGCGGCCACCACGTTCCACACGGCGGCGGCGCGGTGCAGGTCGGCGTACGACTTGTAGCTGGGGTTGTCGGGCAGGCCGAGTTCGGCGGACGCGAAGCGGCGGATGCGCTGCGTGAGTTCGAGCTTGGCTTTCAGCGCCGCGGACACCGACGGGTCGGCCAGCCACTCGGGCACGGGCTTGGCGGCCCGCATGATGCCGATGTGGCCGCTGGCCGACTGCCAGTAGTAGCCGAGGTCGGCGCAGCCGGTCAGGAACACCGAGCCGGCCAGCGCGAGCGCCGAAAGCAGCTTCACGCCTTCTCGACCTCGACGAGGCAGTCGTAGAAGGTGGGACCGCGGCCGATGTCGGTCAGGCGCTGGCTGGTGAGCTCGTTGACGTTGGTGCCGTCCATGCCGAGCTTGCGCCACCAGATGCCCATGCCGTGCACCACGCCCTGCCGCGCGCGGCGCGAGACCTCGGCGCGGCAGCGGTGCTCGCCGCGCTTGTTGAACACGCGCACCAGCGCGCCGTCCTCGATGCCGCGCGCGGCGGCGTCGGCCTCGTGGATCTCCAGCAGCGGCTCGACCTCGATGGCGCGCAGGCTGGTCACGTTGACGAAGGTCGAATTGAGGAAATTGCGCGCCGGCGGCGAGATCATGGCCAGCGGGAATTCGGTCGAGCTGCCGGCCGGCTCCCAGTTGGGCACATGGTCGGGCAGGCCGTTCATGCCCATGGCTTCCAGCCGCGCGCTGAAGAATTCGCAGCGGCCCGAAGGCGTGGGGAACTTGCCTTCGGCAAAAGGCGCTTCCGGCAGCTTCACGCTGGTGAAGCCTTGTTCCAGCAACTGCGGGAAGTCGATGGCGTTTTCAGCGAAGGCGGTGCGGCACAGCGTCTCGTCGGAATCGGAGAAGCAGGGTTCGGTGAAGCCCATGCGGCGCGCCAGTTCGCGGAACACCCAGGCATTGCTGCGGGCCTCGCCGCGCGGCGCCACGGCCGGGCGGTTCAGCAGCACGTCGGTGTGGCCATAGCTGCAGTGGATGTCCCAGTGCTCCAGCTGCGTGGTGGCTGGCAGCAGGTAGTCGGCGTAGTCGGCGGTGTCGGTGCGGAACTGCTCCAGCACCACGGTGAAGAGGTCTTCGCGCGCGAAGCCCGCCGCCACCTTGGCCGACTCGGGCGCCACCGCCACCGGGTTGCTGTTGTAGACCACGATGGCCTTCACCGGGTTGGCCGTGTCCAGCAGCGCGTCGCCGATGGTGCTCATGTTGATGGTGCGCGGCTTGCGCCCGGCCAGCAGGTCGGGGCGCTGCAGCGCGGCGCGGTCGACCGGGTAGTGGCCCGAACTGCTCAGCAGCAGGCCGCCCGCGCGATCGCGCCAGGCGCCCACCAGCGCCGGCAGGCAGGCGATGGCGCGGGCCGCGTTGCCGCCGCCGCGCACGCGCTGCATGCCGTAGTTCAGGCGGATGGCGGCCGGCCTGGTGGTGCCGTAGGCCTTGGCCAGCGCCACGATCTGTTCTTCGGGCACGCCGCACACCTGCGCGGCGCGCGACGGCGGCCACTGCAGTGCGCGCTCGCGCAGCTGCTCCCAGCCCAGCGTGTGGTTGGCGATGTAGTCGTGGTCGAGCCAGTCGTGCACGATCAGCTCGTGCATCAGGGCCAGCGCCAGCGCGGCGTCGGTGCCGGGCAGCAGCGCGATGTGCTCGTCGCACTTGTCGGCGGTTTCGGTCTTGCGCGGGTCGATGCACACCAGCCGCGCGCCGGCGCGCTTGGCGGCCTGAGCGTGGCGCCAGAAATGCAGGTTGCTCGCGATGGAGTTGCTGCCCCAGATCAATATGAGCTTGGCCTCGGCGAAGAACTCGATGCGCATCCCGACCTTGGCGCCCAGCGTGTAGACCATGGCCTCGCCGCCAGCCATGGAGCAGATGGTGCGGTCCAGCAGGGTGGCGCCCAGCTTGTGGAAGAAGCGCCGGTCCATCGACTCGCCCTGCACCAGGCCCATGGTGCCCGCATAGCTGTAGGGGACAATGACTTCGGGTTTTCCCTGTAATACTCGAAGATGCGCGGCGATGTCGTCCAGCGCGGCGTCCCAGCTCACCGGCTCGAACTGGCCGCTGCCCTTGGGGCCGACGCGCTTCAGGGGCTGGACCAGCCGCTCGGCGTGGTCGTTGCGCTCGATGTAGCGCGACACCTTGGTGCACAGCACGCCGCCGGTGTGCGAATGCGCGGCATTGCCCTGCAGCTTCACGGCCACGCCGTCCTTGACGGTGGTGACGAGCGCACACGTGTCCGGGCAGTCATGGGGGCAGGCCCCCAGCACGGTGGACGTGACGGGCGGGGATGCTTCTTCGAGCAGGGAATCCGGTGCGTGGGGCATCGGGCAAGTCTAATTTGTGCGCGAGTCAGAGCGCGGGAACGGGTTTTCAACATGACGATGAATCGACGACATTTTTCGCTGGCCGCCGGCGCGGCCGCCGCGCTGGGCGGCTTCGGCATCGCCCGGGCGCAGGGCGAGACGCCGCTGGTGCTGGGCCAGTCCGCGCCGTTCACCGGGCCGTCCGCGCAGCTGGGCATCCAGTTCAACCAGGGCGCCAAGCTGTTCCTGGACCAGTACAACGCCCAGCCGGGCCGCCGCAACCTGGTCATCAAGAACCTCGACGACGGCTACGAGCCCGACCGCTGCGCCGCCAACACGCAGAAATTCATCGAGGAAGACGTGTTCGCCCTGTTCGGCTACATCGGCACGCCGACCAGCCTGGCGGCGCTGCCACTGGCGGTGAAGGACAAGGTGCCTTTCATCGCCCCCGTCACCGGCGCGATGGCGCTGCGCGAGCCGTTCCAGAAAAACGTGTTCCACCTGCGCGCCTCGTACGACGACGAGACCGCGATGGTGGTCAAGCAGCTCACCAACCTGGGCCTGAAGAAGATCGCCGTGTTCCAGCAGAACGACGCCTACGGCAAGGCCGGGCTCGACGGCGTGACGGCGGCGCTGGCGCAGCAGTCGCTCAAGCCGGTGGCGCTGGCCACGGTGGAGCGCAATTCTGTGGACGTGGCGCAGGCGGTGAAGACCATCGTGGCGGCGCGGCCTGACGCGGTGGTCCAGGTGAGCGCGTACAAGTCTTGCGCGGCCTTCATCCGCGAGGCGCGCAAGGCGGGCTACGGCGGCACCTTCTTCAACCTGTCATTCGTCGGCACGCAGGCGCTGGCCGACGAACTGGGCAAGGAGGCGGCGGGCGTGATGGTGACGCAGGTGGTGCCCTCGCCCTACAACCCGGCCAACGCCCTCACGCGCGAGTTCACCGAGGCGGTGCGCAAGGCCGGCAACGGCGCGAGCGCGAATTTCTCGAGCATGGAAGGCTACCTGGCCGCCAAGGTGCTGGCCGAGGGGCTGCGCAAGGTGTCGGGCAAGCCCACGCGCGACAACCTGATCGCGGGGCTGGAAGGCATCGACCGCCAGCAGTTCGGCGGCTTCGAGGTGTCGTTCTCGGCCAGGAACCACGTGGGCTCGAAGTTCGTCGAGCTGTCGATGCTGACCGGAGACGGCCGGGTCAGGACCTGAGTCCGTCCACCGCCTGGAACATCGCCTGGCGGGCCTGGCTGACGATCTGCCCGCGCCAGGCATCGGTGTCGGTATAGAAGGCTTCCACCATCCGCGCGCGGATGCTGTCCGCCAGGTCGGCCGGTGCCTCCGGGTGCTTGTGCAGCCAGTGGTCGGCGCGCAGCGCGCCCGTCACTTCCAGGATGGGCAGCGTGCCGTACTCGAGCGCGATGCCGGTGTACTCGGCCTGCGGGCACTCCTCGTACATGGCGTCCCACATCAGCCCGCGCAGCAGCGCCGAGGTCGACGAACCGTCGTAGATCGATGTGACCGGCGCGGACGGCGTGCCCCACCACGCATTGGCGCGCTCGTAGGCGACCTTGTCGTCGCGGCAGGCGAAGATGCGCTCGCCCAGGCCGTTCGGGCCCAGGCCCGTGTGCAGGTCGATCCAGGCCACGCGCCGGGCCTTTCCCGCATGGCGCTTGAGCACGCCGCGGATGGTCTTGTTGCTCCAGGTCGGCGCCTTGCCGCCGAAGAACAGGCCGTCGTCGAACTGGTACTGGCCGCTGGTCACGGCCGCCTGGTAGGCGGTGGCGCCGTGCTTCTCGATCCACTTGGCCACGGCCGCCTGGTTCTCGGGCGTGGGCGGCCAGGTGGCGGGCAGCAGCAGCTCGTGCAGCTTGGCGTAGGGCTCGTTGACCGGCACCGGCTTGGAGAAATCGATGAAGTTGCGGTTCAGGTCGACGTTCTCGTGCGTGACGCGCCGGCCATAAGAAAAGCCGTGCGGGTTGAGCGCATGCACGTACAGCACCGCCACGCCCTGCGCCTTGGCCTTCTCGCGCCATTCGGCGTCGTGCAGCGCGAACACCTGCACGCCGCTGCCGCAATGGCCTTCCACGCCGTGGCAGGCGCTGGTGACGATCAGCAGGTGCTCGGCATCGGGGTTGCCGTCGAGCGCCACGTCCATCGACAGTTCCTCGCCGTCGCGGCCCTTGAGCGGATGCGCATGCGGCTCGACCGTGAGGCCGGCGCTCACGCAGGCCTGCAGGAACTTCTGGCGCGCCTGCGCGTAGCGCGGCGAAAAGGCTTCGGGAATGGCGATCATGTGGCGGTCACTCCGCGGCGGCGGCTGGCTTGAGGAACTGCTCGGCGATCTGCACCCAGCAGGTGGCGCCCAGCGGGATGAGGTCGTCGTTGAAGTCGTAGCTCGCGTTGTGCAGCGTGCACGGGCCTTCGCCGTGGTGCACGTCGCGGTGCGCGCCGTCGCCGTTGCCGATGAAGGCATAGGCGCCGGGCTTGGCCTGCAGCATGAAGGCGAAGTCTTCCGAGGTCATGGCCGCTTCCTGCTTCAGCACGTTCTCGGAGCCGACGATGCCGCCCATCACGCGGCGCGCGAAGTCGGCCTCGGCCTCGGTGTTGACGGTGGGCGGGTAGTAGCGCTCGAAGCGGAAATCGCAGGTGGCGTCGTGCGCGGCGCAGATGTGGTCGGCGATCTGCTTCATCTTCGCCTCGATCAGGTCGAGCACCTCCAGCGAGAACGTGCGCACCGTGCCCGACAGCTCGCAGTTGTCGGGAATCACGTTGTTGGTTTCGCCGGCGTGGATGGTGGTGACCGAGATCACGGCCGAATCGGTCGGCTTCATCTTGCGCGTGAGGATGGTCTGGAAGGCCTGCACGATCTCGCAGGCGATGGGCACCGGGTCGATGCCGGTCTGCGGCAGCGCCGCGTGGCCGCCCTTGCCGATCACGTTCACGAAGAACTTGTTGCCCGACGCCATCACGGGGCCCGGGCTCACCGCGAACTGGCCGGCCTTCATGCCGGGCCAGTTGTGCATGCCGAACACGGCGTCCATGGGGAACTGCTCGAACAGCCCCTCCTTGATCATCTCGCGGGCGCCGCCGCCGCCCTCTTCCGCCGGCTGGAAGATCAGGTACACGGTGCCGTCGAAGTTGCGGTTCTTCGCCAGGTGCTGCGCGGCCGCCAGCAGCATGGCGGTGTGGCCGTCGTGGCCGCAGGCGTGCATCTTGCCGTGGTGCTTGCTGGCATGGGCGAAGGTGTTGAGTTCGGTGACGGGCAGCGCGTCCATGTCGGCGCGCAGGCCGACCGCGCGGCTGCTGGTGCCGTTCTTGACGATGCCCACCACGCCGGTGGTGCCGAGGCCCCGGTGGATGGGAATGCCCCATTCGGTGAGCTTGCCTGCCACCACGTCGGCGGTGCGGACTTCTTCGAAGCAGAGTTCGGGATGGGCGTGGAGGTCACGTCGCACGGCGGCGATGCCGGCCGCCTGCGTGACGAGCGAATCGATGAGTTTCATGGCGTGGAGGTCTCAAAATGCCAGTCTATACAGTCTGCCCGCTGGAGGCACCGCGTAGATACGCGCACGCGGCGCGCGCACCCGCTCAGTGCGCGGCATGCCAGAAGCCCCGGTGCGGTGCGGCCGCCTCGTCCTCGAGCAGCGGGCCGATCACCTCGACCTTGTGCTGCCCGCGCACGAACACTTCGCGACAGGGCAGCGAGAAGGTCGGGTTCTCGGGGTGGTCGCCGGTCAGGCCCAGCAGCGTGTGTTCCGACAGCGCATAGACCACGCGGCCGATGTTGGTCCAGTAGATGGCGCCCGCGCACATGCAGCAGGGCTCGGCGCTGGTGAACAACGTGCAGCGCGCCAGTTGCTCGGGCGTGAGCAGCCGCGCGGCCTGCGCGGCTGCCACCAGTTCGGCGTGCTGGGTGGGGTCGCCCTCGGGCGGCATCGAGTTGTTGCCGGCGCTGGCGACGACCTCGCCGTGCTCGTCGGCCACCAGCGCCGCGAAGGGATGGCGCCCGCGCGCCTTCGATTCGTCCGATAGGCGGATGGCCATGCGCAGCAGTTCGAGGTCGCGCGGCGAGAGCCCGGCGGGCGTGGCTGGCGCGGAGGGATGTGCGTGAGCGTTCATGGAAATGTTCGCGAGAAAAAAGAAAGGGCAAGACGCCCCGGGTCGATGCACCACAAGCGTGGCCGATCATCGCCCAGGCGCCGGCGTCATGGGCATGTGCACGCATCGTGCCGACTTCCGGGAGAATGCTGCGCATGCTCCACACGCTTTCCCCCCAAAGCCTCCTGCTGGCCCAGACCCTGGTGCGCATGAACACCGTCAGTGCCAACAGCAACCTCGAACTGATCGACTTCGCGCAGAGCCACCTGAAGGCCCTGGGCGTGCAAAGCCGCATCACCTACAACGCCGAGCGCACCAAGGCGAACCTGTTCGCCACGCTGGGCGAAGGCAAGCCGGCCGGCGTCATCGTCTCGGGCCATACCGACACGGTGCCCTGGGACGGGCAGGACTGGAGCGTCGACCCGCTCTCGGCCATCGTGCAGAACGAGCGCCTCTACGGCCGCGGCTCGGCCGACATGAAGAGCTTCATCGCCATCGCGCTGGCCAACGCCGGCCGCTTCCTCGAAAGCGACTCGCCCTTCGCGGTGCACTTCGCCTTCAGCTACGACGAGGAAGTCGGCTGCTTCGGCGTGAAGGAACTCATCGCCGACATGCGCGACGCCGGCATCAACCCGCTGGCCTGCATCGTGGGCGAGCCCACCAGCATGGTGCCGGCCATCGCGCACAAGGGCGTGTACCGCTACAAGTGCTGCGTGCGCGGTAAGGAAGCGCACTCGTCGCTCACGCCGAAGTCGGTCAACGCCATCGAGATGGCCGCGCGCGTGATCGGCAAGGTGCGCGACATGGCGGAAGACTTCGAGCGCAACGAGCCGCGCTACGAGGGCTTCGACGTGCCCTTCAGCACCGCCAGCGTGGGCCAGTTCCACGGCGGCATCGCCGACAACGTGGTGCCGCGCGACGCCGAGTTCCGCTACGAATTCCGCGACCTGCCCACGGCCGACGCCAAGCGCATGCAGGCCGACGTGATGGCCTATGCGGGCAGCATCGAACCGGCAATGAAGAAGGTGGCGCCCGACGCGGGCTTCAGCTTCGAGACGATCTGCGAGATTCCGAGTTTCCTGGGCGCCGCCGACAACCCGGTCACCAAGCTGGCGCAGCGCCTTGCGGGCGAGGAAGGCACCACGCTGGTGGCTTTCGGCACCGAGGCGGGCCTGTTCAAGAACGCCGGCATTCCGACGGTGGTGTGCGGGCCGGGCAGCATCGAGCAGGCGCATCAGCCCGACGAGTTCGTGAGCCTCGAACAACTGGCGCGCTGCGAACTGTTCATGCAGCGCCTGGCCAGCTCGCCGACCATTGGCTGAACCGGCGGAAAGAAACGATGCCCTGCGGCGCATGAAGCGCGTCGCGCTCGGCCTGCTGTGCGGCGCCGCCGTGCTCTATGCCGTCGCGAGCGTGCTGCATGCGCAGCATCCGGCCTGGGGCTACGTCGCCGCGTTCGCCGAGGCCGCGATGGTCGGCGCCATTGCCGACTGGTTCGCGGTGGTGGCGCTGTTCCGTCATCCGCTGGGCCTGCCGATTCCGCACACGGCCATCATCCCGAGCAACAAGGACCGCATCGGCGCCAAGCTCGCGGGCTTCATCTGCGACAACTTCCTGAGCACCGCGCAGGTGCTGGGCAAGCTGAGGGAATTCGACACCGCCGGCCGCATCGCCGGCTGGCTGGCCCGGCCCGAGAGCGGCCGGAAGCTCGGCGAATGGGGCGTGGCCGCCACGCGCTACGGGCTCACGGCCTTCGACGACGAGCGGGTGCGCGACTTCATGGGCCGCGCCGCTGCCGCCGGCCTCGAGAAAATCGACCTCTCGCGCCTTACCGGCCAGGCGCTCGATGCGCTCACCGCCGGCGGACGCCACCAGGCGCTGCTCGACGACGTGCTGCAGCAGGTGGCCGGCCTGCTCGAAGGCGACGAGGTGCAGGCGCACATCACCGAAGCCATCGCGCGCGAGATCAAGACGCTGCGCTACGTGGGCCTCGACCAGGTGGCCGCCAAGCTGGCCACGCGCAAGATCGTGGCGGCCGTGGCGCGCACCATCGGCGAGCTGGCGGCCGAACCCGATCACCCGATGCGCCGGCGCTTCGACCACTTCGTCGACGACTTCGTGGTGCGCCTGAAGCTCGACCCCGACTTCCAGCGGCGCGGCGAGCAGATCCGCGCCGAACTCATCGCGCACCCGGCCCTGGGCGACTACCTGCACGGCCTGTGGGGCGAGCTGCTCGCATGGCTGCACGACGACCTGGGACGCGACGACTCGACCATCCGCAAGCGCATTGCGTCGATGGCCGGTGCGCTGGGCACCCGGCTGCAGGGCGACGAGGCCATCCGCCGCTGGATCAACGAGCAGATCGAAGCGGCCGCGCCGCTGGCCATCGAGCGCTACCGCGAGGACATCCGCCACTACATCGAGCAGCGCGTGGGCGAGTGGAACGCGCAGGAGATGACGGTGGAGCTGGAGCGCCACATCGGGCGCGACCTGCAGTTCATCCGCATCAACGGCACGCTCGTGGGCGGGCTGGTCGGGCTGCTGATCCACGCCGTCACGCAGCTGCTGCGCGGCTAGCGCCGGGACTGAACGGCGGCTGAAGGCCGCGGGTAATCCACAGCGAACGAAAGTCCGCATCCTGTCCCTGGCGCGACGCGGTGGACACGTTCGCCTCCTAGACTGTTTCGCGCATACAGAAACAGAAGAGGAGAAGAACCCATGCCCCGCAGATACCTTCGCGCCGCCGTGCTGGCCGCACCCCTCGCCCTGCTGGCCGCCTGCGGCACGGTGATGCCGCCGGCCTCGGCACCACCCTCGTCGGCGCCGACCTCGGTCGCATCGCCAGCGCCGCTCCCGCCGGCGACACCGCCCACGCGGCCCGCGGCGTGGGCCGCGCCAGAGGCGCTGGTCGCGCCCTCTTCGTTCGCGGGCGTGCACGGCCTGGCGATCGACGCCAAGGGCAGGCTGCTCGCGGGCTCGGTGCTGGGCAACACGCTGTGGGAGGTCGACCGCGCCACCGGCGCCGCCAAGGTGCTGATCGACGCGCCCGAGGGCCAGGCCGACGACATCGCCGTGGGCCCGAACGGCGAGTTGGCCTGGACCAACTACCTCATGGGCAAGCTGCGCTACCGCGAGCACGACGGCGCCCCGCTGCGCGTGCTCGCCAAGGACCTGCCCGGCCTCAATTCGCTCGACTTCGACCGCCGCAACGGCAAGCTCTACGCCTCGCAGGTGTTCCTGGGCGACGCGCTGTGGGAGATCGACCGCGCGGGCCAGAAGCCGCCCCGCCTCATCAAGAAGGACATGGGCGGCTTCAACGGCTTCGAGGTCGGCCCCGACGGCATGCTCTACGGGCCGCTGTGGTTCAAGGGCCAGGTCGTGAAGATCGATCCCGCCGACGGCCGCATGGCGGTGATCGCCGACGGCTTCCAGGTGCCGGCCGCCGCCAATCTCGACGGCAAGGGCAACCTCTGGGTGGTCGACGCGCGCAGCGGCGAGCTGGTGCGGGTGGAACTGGCCAGCGGGCGCAAGACGGTGGCCAAACAGCTGCGGCCTTCGCTCGACAACCTGGCCATCGCATCGGACGGCACGATCTACGTGTCGAACATGGCCAACAACGAGATCCAGGCCTTCGACCCCGCCACCGGCAGCCTGCGCACGCTCACCAGCGGCAAGGTGGCGGTGCCGGCGGGCATGAAGATCGAGGGCAGCGACCTCTGGGTGGCCGACGTCTTCGGCTTCCGCCGGGTCGACGTGCGAACGGGCGAGGTGCACGACGTGTTCCGCATGCAGCGCGACCCCGAGCTCGACTACCCCTTCGCGGTCGGCCTGTCGCCCAAGCTGTTCGCGCTCAGCTCGTGGTTCACGGGCTCGGTGCAACTGGTCAACCGCCAGACGCTCAAGACCGTGGAAGTGATCCACGGCCTGAAGGCGCCCTTCGACGCCATTCCCATGCCGGACGGCAGCGTGATCTACGCCGAGATCGCCACCGGCAGCATCACCCGCGCCAGCGGGCCTAAGTTTGCCGAAAAGTCAGTGCTCGCCAGCGGCCTGAGCGGCCCGGTGCAGATGGTGCTGGGCCAGGACGGCGCGCTCTACGTGACCGAGGCGGCCGGCAAGCTGGTGCGCATTCCGCTGGACGCCAGCGCGCCGTTGCGCACCGTGGCCGACGGGCTGGCGCTGCCGGAGGGCCTGGCGCAGACGCCGTGGGGCAGCTTCATCGTGGCCGAGAGCGCGGCGCGCCGGCTGGTGGAGATCGACCCGGCCAACGGCAGCCGCCGCACCGTCGCCGAAAACCTGCCGATCGGCCTGGCGCCCGGGCCCGGACTGCCGCCGCCCTACGTGGTGACGGGGGTCGCGGTGGGTGCCGATGGCACCGTCTACATGGCGGCCGATCGCAACAACGCGATATATCGAATTCGCGCTGCAAGGTAGGTAACAGAAAGTGTAATTTTCCTGTTTACTTTTTAAAACAATCATTACAAACTGATCGGGACGTCCCAACGGCGTCCCGATCGCATCCGGTTGTCGGGGGTCTGCGAGGCGTTTTCTTCTTGAAAGGGAATTGCATGACTCCGCTTGTCGTAGGCCAATTGCTCACGCCCGAATACACCCCGGGCATGGTGGCCCTCTCCTTCCTCATCTCCTTCGCCGGCTCGCTGGTGGCCTTGATCTGCGCGCGGCGCATGATCGGGGCCGACGGCAAGCCCAATCTCGCCGTCGTGACCTGCGCCGCGGTGGCGCTGGGCGGCATCGGCATCTGGTCGATGCACTTCATCGGCATGCTGGCGTACCGGCTGCCGGTGCCCATTTCGTACAACATGCCGCTCACCGTGGTGTCGCTGGTGGCCGCCATCCTCATTTCGGGCATCGCGCTCTACATGGCCGGGGGACGGCGCCACTTCAGCCGCTCGGGCTGGCTGGCCGGCAGCCTGCTGGCCGGGCTCGGCGTGTGCGTGATGCACTACATGGGCATGTACGCCATGAACATGCGCGCATCGATTTCCTTCGACATCGCCACGGTCGGGCTGTCGGCGCTGATCGCCGTCACCGCCGCCGCGGCAGCCCTGTGGCTGGCCTTCAACCTGCGCAAGTTCACGCACCAGGTCGCGGCCGCCGCGGTGATGGGCGTGGCGGTATGCACCATGCACTACGTGGGCATGAGCGCGGCCAGCATGATCTGCACCGCGAGCGCCCCCGCCGACGCGCTGGCCATCGGCGGCAGCTACATGGGCCTGACGGTGTTCGGCACGGCCGGCGCGGTGCTGATCTTCATCTACTGGGTGGTCACCGGCAGCAGCCTGGACACGCCGCTCGCCGCCGCGCGGCGTCCGCGCCCGAGCTGACGCGCGCCGGCCAACCAGCTAGTTGGCGCAAGCGGGCCGAGGGGCCCGCTTCTACAGTCCGTGCAGAACGAAAACACACGATCCGCACAGACTCTCATGCCCGTCATCGAATCCCGGCTGCACGCGGCCAGCGACACCTTCCAGGCCAACCGCGCCGGCATGCTCGCGCTGCTCGAACAGGTGCGGGCGCACGAGGCCCGCGCCGCGGCGGCTTCGGGCGCGTCGGCCGAGCGCTTCGCCAAACGCGGGCAGTTGCTGCCGCGCGAACGCCTCGCGCTGCTGCTGGACACCGGCGCGCCCTTCCTGCCGCTGTCCACGCTCGCCGGCCTCGGCCACGACAACCCCGACCTGTCGAAGAGCGTGCCCGGCGGCGGCCTGCTGTCGGGCATCGGCCAGGTGTCGGGCGTGCGCTGCATGGTCAACGCCTCCGACTCGGGCATCGACGCCGGCGCGCTGCAGCCCATGGGCCTGGACAAGCAGCTGCGCGTGCAGGAGATCGCGCTGGAGAACAAGCTGCCCTACGTGCAGCTGGTGGAGAGCGCCGGCGCCAACCTGATGCAGTACCGCGTGCAGGACTTCGTGCGCGGCGGCAACATCTTCCGCAACCTCGCGCGCCTGTCGGCCGCCGGGCTGCCGGTGGTGACGGTGACGCACGGCTCCTCGACCGCCGGCGGCGCCTACCAGACCGGGCTGTCCGACTACATCGTGATGGTGCGCGACCGCACCCGCGCCTTCCTTGCCGGTCCGCCGCTGCTGAAGGCCGCCACCGGCGAGATCGCCACCGAAGAAGAACTGGGCGGCGCCGTGATGCACACCCACGTCTCGGGCCTGGGCGACTACCTGGCCGAGGACGACCGCGACGCCATCCGCATCGCGCGCTCGATCCTCGGCGGCATCGACTGGGCGCGCGGCGAGGCGCCGCGCCAATTCGCGCCGCCGCGCTACGACGCGCAAGATCTGCTCGGCATCATGCCCAGCGACGGGCGGCGGCCGGTGGACATGCGCGAGGTCATCGCGCGCATCGCGGACGGCTCGGAGTTCCTGGAGTTCAGCGAGCACTACGGCAGCGCCACCGTCTGCGGGCACATCCGGCTCGAAGGGCACGCGGTGGGCATCGTCACCAACAACGGCCCGATCGACTCCGACGGCGCGACCAAGGCCACGCACTTCATCCAGGCCTGCTGCCAGTCGCGCACGCCCATCGTCTACCTGCAGAACATCACCGGCTACATGGTGGGCCGCGCGCACGAGGAGGCCGGCATCATCAAGCACGGCGCCAAGATGATCCAGGCCGTGACCAACGCCAGCGTGCCGCAGATCACGCTGCACTGCGGCGCCTCCTACGGCGCGGGCAACTACGGCATGTGCGGGCGGGGCTTCGCGCCGCGCTTCTGCTTCAGCTGGCCCAACGCGCGCACCGCCGTGATGGGCGGCGAGCAGGCTGCGAAGACCATGGCCATCGTCATGGAGGCCGGCATGGCGCGCAAGGGCGCGGTGGACCACGCGAAGATCGACGCGATGCAACAGCAGATCGTCGAGCGCTTCGACCGGCAGATGAGCGTCTTCACCACCAGCGCGCTGCTGCTGGACGACGGCGTGATCGACCCGCGCGACACGCGCGCGGTGCTGGCCGAGGTTCTTTCCGTATGCCGCGACGCCGATGCGCGCGTGCCGCAACCCATGCAGTTTTCGGTGGCACGGCCATGAACACGAATTTCCGCAAGATCCTGATCGCGAACCGCGGCGAGATCGCCGTGCGCGTGATGCGCACCGCGCGCGCCATGGGCTGGCGCACCGTGGCCGTGTATTCCACCGCGGACGCGGACGCCGAGCATGTGCGGCAGGCCGACGAAGCCGTGTGGATCGGCGAATCGCTGCCCGCGCAGAGCTACCTGAACATCGCCGCGATCGTCGACGCAGCGCGCGCGAGCGGCGCCGACGCGGTGCACCCCGGCTACGGCTTTCTCGCGGAGAACGCGTCGTTCGCGCAGGCCTGCCGCGACGCGGGGCTGGTGTTCATCGGGCCTTCTCCGGAAGCCATCCTCGCGATGGGCGACAAGGCCGGCGCCAAGCGGCTGATGCAGGCGGCGGGCGTGCCGTGCATTCCCGGCTACCAGGGCGAAGACCAGGGCGCCGACAGGCTCGCGGCGGAGGCCGCGCGCATCGGCTGGCCCGTGATGATCAAGGCCACGGCGGGCGGCGGCGGGCGCGGCATGCGGCTGGTCGCGTCGGCCGTAGGCTTCGCCGAGGCGCTGCAGAGCGCGCAGTCCGAGGCGCTCAATGCCTTCGGCGACGCAACGGTGATCCTCGAGCGCGCCATCGTCGCGCCGCGCCACATCGAGATCCAGGTGTTCGCCGACCGGCACGGCAATGCCATCCACCTCGGCGAGCGCGACTGCTCGGTGCAGCGGCGGCATCAGAAGGTGATCGAGGAAGCGCCCTCGCCCGCCGTGTCCGCGGCGCTGCGCGAACGCATGGGTGCGACCGCCGTCGCCGCCGCGAAAGCCATCGCCTACGAGGGCGCGGGCACGCTCGAATTCCTGCTCGACGCCGAAGGCCAGTACTGGTTCATGGAAATGAACACGCGCCTGCAGGTGGAGCACCCGGTGACCGAGGCGGTGACGGGCCTGGACCTGGTCGAGCTGCAACTGCGCGTGGCGGCCGGCGAGCCCCTGCCGCTCTCGCAGCAGGACGTGCGCATCGACGGCCACGCCATCGAAGTGCGGCTGTGCGCTGAAGATCCGCTGCAGGGCTTCATGCCGCAGAGCGGCACGCTCGCCGCCTGGCGGCCTTCGCCGGCATTGCGCACCGAGCATGCGCTGCGCGACGGCGCGGCGGTGCCGCCGTTCTACGACTCGATGATCGCCAAGCTCGTGGCGAGCGGCCGCACGCGCGACGAAGCCCGCCGCAAGCTGCTCGCCGGCCTGGGCGACACCGTAGCGCTGGGCGTCGCGACCAATCAGCAACTGCTGCAACGCGCGCTTTCGCACGAGGTGTTCGCCGGCGGCGGCGCGACCACCGCCTTCATTGCCGATCACCTCGATGCGCTGCTCGCGCCCGACGCGGCCACCGACACGCAAGCCGCGCTGCTGGCCGCACTGCTGCTGCAACTGGGCGAGCGCGGCTGGCCATCGCCGCTCGCGCACACGCTGCCGAACGCGCTGCGCTTTGCGCTGGGCGGCGCGGTGCACGAGGCCCGCGTGACGCCGCGCGGCGCGGGCCGCTTCGACGTCGCGCTCGATGGCGCGCCGCCGGAGCCTGTCGCCCTGCTCGCGCTGCCCGGCGACGGCACGGTGCGTTTCTCGTGCGACGGGCTTTCCGAGCAGGCTTTCGTCGTGCGGGATGCGGGCCGCTCGAGTTTTCATTTCCGCGGCCAGGCCTTCCAGCTCGACGACCTCACCCATGCCGCGGTCGCGCGCGCCGGCGCGGACGGCGGCGACGGCCTGCTGCGCGCTTCGATGAACGGCCGCGTCATCGCGCTGCTCGCGGCCGAGGGCGACACCGTCGCCGCCGGGCAGCCGCTGGTCACGCTGGAGGCCATGAAGATGGAGCATGTGCATTGCGCCCCGCGCGCCGGCCGCGTCGCCGCGCTGCATGTGGCGGTGGGCGCGCAGGTCGCGGCGCGCCATGTGGTCGCGGAGATCGCCGACGCCTGATGAAACCCGTCGCCGCCTTTCCCGCAGTTTTCAGAAAGCATCTCGAATGAACGCCTCCCCTGCGAGCTACCGCTCCGTCTTCGCGCCCGGCCTCTTCGGCGGGCAAGTCATCGTGGTGACGGGCGGCGGCTCGGGCATCGGCCGCTGCACCGCGCACGAGCTCGCCTCGCTCGGCGCGCAGGTGGTGCTGGTCGGCCGCAAGCCCGAGAAGCTGGAAGCGGTGAAGGCCGAGATCGAAGCCGCCGGCGGCAAGGCCGCCACGCAGGCCTTCGACATCCGCCAGGAAGAGGCGGTACGCGACGCGGTGCGTGCCATCGTCGCGGCGCACGGCCGCATCGACGGGCTGGTGAACAACGCGGGCGGCCAGTACATCACGCCGCTGGCCGACATCTCGGCCAAGGGCTGGGAGGCCGTGATCCACACCAACCTCACGGGCGGCTTCCTGGTGGCGCGCGAATGCTTCGTGCAGAGCATGCAGGCCAACGGCGGCGCCATCGTCAACATCGTGGCCGACATGTGGGGTTCGATGCCCAACATGGGCCACAGCGGCGCGGCGCGCGCGGGCATGGTGAGCTTCACCGAGACCGCCGCGCTCGAATGGGCCGCGAGCGGCGTTCGCGTGAACGCGGTGGCGCCGGGCTACATCGCCTCCAGCGGCATGGACCACTACCCGCCCGAGGCCGGCGACATGCTGCGCGCCATGCGCAAGACCGTGCCCGCGGGCCGCTTCGGCAACGAGGCCGAGACCTCCGCCGCCATCGCCTTCCTGCTGAGTCCGGCGGCCAGCTTCATCAGCGGCAGCGTGCTGCGCGTGGACGGCGCGCGGCCGCAGGTGCGCATGGGCTGGCCGATGGCGCTGCCCGACGCGCAGGCCCGGCAGCGCCCCGCCGTGAAGCCCTTCGACGGATTCCACCTCGCGCAGACGCCGCGCGTGTTCCAGGAAAAGTAAAGAAAGAAAGACCGGAGACACAACCCATGCAGTACACGCACGAACACCTCGAGATCCAGAAAACGCTGCGCCGCTTCATCGACGAAGAAATCAACCCGCGCGTGGACGAATGGGAAGAAGCCGAGATCTTTCCCGCGCACGAGATCTTCAAGAAGCTCGGCAACCTGGGCCTGCTGGGCCTGAACAAGCCCGAGGCCTTCGGCGGCGGCGGGCTCGACTATTCGTATGCCATGGCCATGGCCGAGGCGCTGGGCCACATCAGCTGCGGCGGCGTGCCGATGGCCATCGGCGTGCAGACCGACATGTGCACGCCGGCGCTCGCGCGATTCGGCAGCGACGAGCTGCGCCGCGAGTTCCTCGCGCCGGCCATCGCGGGCGACATGGTCGGCTGCATCGGCGTGAGCGAGCCCGGCGCGGGCAGCGACGTGGCGGGCCTGAAGAGCCATGCGCGCAAGGACGGCGGCGACTACCTCATCAGCGGCCAGAAGATGTGGATCACCAACAGCCTGCAGGCCGACTGGATGTGCATGCTGGTCAACACCAGCGACGGCCCGGTGCACCGCAACAAGTCGCTGGTGATGGTGCCGATGGACAGCCCCGGCATCGAGAAGGCGAAGAAGATCCGCAAGATAGGCATGAATTCGAGCGACACCGGCCTCATCTACTTCGACAACGTACGCGTGCCGCAGCGCTACCGCGTGGGCGAGGAGGGCCAGGGCTTCGTCTACCAGATGCAGCAGTTCCAGGAAGAGCGGCTCTGGGCGGCGGCGAGTTCGCTGGAGCCGATGGAAGACTGCATCGCCCAGACCATCGAGTGGGCGCAGCAGCGCAGCATGTTCGGCGCCACGCTGGCCGACCAGCAGTGGGTGCAGTTCAAGCTGGCCGAGCTGAAGACCGAGGTGGAAGCGCTGCGCGCGCTCACCTACCGCGCCTGCGACCTGCATGTGCAGGGCCAGGACGTGCTCGAGCTCGCGTCGATGGCCAAGCTCAAGACCGGACGCCTCACGCGGCAGGTGGCCGACACCTGCCTGCAGTTCTGGGGCGGCATGGGCTTCACGCTGGAGAACCGCGTGTCGCGGCTTTTCCGCGACGGCCGGCTGGGCTCCATCGGCGGCGGCGCGGACGAGGTGATGCTGGGCATCCTCGCGAAGACCATGGGCATCGCCAAGCGGCCACCGCGCGGTTGAACACACCATGAACGCCGAACTGCAGGCCGACCGCGCGGCACTGGCCGACACGGTGCGGCGCTTCGCCGAGAACGAGATCGCACCGAACGTGCAGGCGTGGGACGACGCGGGCGAGTTCCCGCGCGCGCTTTACACGCGCGCCGCCGAGCTGGGCCTGCTCGGCCTGGGTTATCCCGAGGCGCTGGGCGGCACGCCCGCCTCGTACGCGCTCAAGCTGCCGGCGTGGGTGGCGCTCGCGAGCCACGGCAGGAGCGGCGGCGTGCTCGCGAGCCTGTTCTCGCACAACATCGGCTTGCCACCGGTGGTGCTGCACGGCAGCGACGCGGTGCGCGAGGAAGTGGCGCCGCCGGTGCTGCGCGGCGAGAAGATCGCGGCGCTGGCCATCACGGAGCCCGGCGGCGGCTCCGACGTGGCCGCGCTGCGCACCACGGCTCGGCGAGTCCCGGACGGCGATGGCGATCACTACGTGGTGAACGGCGAGAAGACCTTCATCACCTCGGGCATGCGCGCCGACTGGATCACCGTGGCGGTTCGCACCGGCGAGGGGCGCGGCGCGGGCGGCATCTCGATGCTGCTGGTGCCGGGCGACGCGGCCGGCCTCTCGCGCACGCGCCTGTCGAAGATGGGCTGGCTGTGCTCCGACACCGCTACGCTGCACTTCGACAACGTGCGCGTGCCGGCGCGCTACCTTCTCGGGAACGAGGGCGAAGGCTTCCGCATGGTCATGGGCAACTTCAACGGCGAGCGCATCGGCCTGGCGGCGGGCGCGCTGGGCTTCGCGCAGGCCTGCCTCGACGAGGCGCTGGCCTGGGCGCGCGAGCGCAAGGCCTTCGGCGCCGCGCTCATCGAGCACCAGGCTGTGCGCCACAAGCTGGTCGACATGCGGATGCGCATCGCCTCCACCGAGGCCTGGATAGAGGCGGTGTCGGCCGAGGGCGATGCGCTGGAAGCGGCCGGGCGCTTCAACGCGCCGGAGTGGGTGGCGCAGATCTGCATGCTGAAGAACCACGCCACGCAGACCATGCAGTTCTGCGCCGACCAGGCGGTGCAGATCCTCGGCGGCATGGGCTTCATGCGCGGCACGGTCAGCGAGCGCATCTACCGCGAGGTGAAGGTGATGATGATCGGCGGCGGCGCCGAGGACATCATGAAGGAGCTGGCCGCCAAGCAGATGGGCTGGTAGGCCGGGGCGCGGAACGCCGCCGCGCGCCGGGTGTCCAACGTTCCAGCACTCTCGCTGGGTCGCAGGAGACCGACATGCTTTCCCTCAGCTCCGGCATCGGCGCCGCCATCCTTGTCCTGTTGGTGGTGCTGCTCTTTTCGGCGATATGGATCTTCCGGGAGTACGAGCGCGGCATCGTGTTCACCCTCGGGCGCTTCTGGAAGGTGGCCGGCCCCGGCTTCGTGATCGTGGTGCCCGCCATCCAGCAGGTGGTGCGGGTCGACCTGCGCACCGTGGTGCTCGAAGTGCCCACGCAGGACGTGATCTCGCGCGACAACGTGTCGGTGAAGGTCAGCGCGGTCGTCTACTTCCGCATCGTCGATGCCGAGAAAGCCATCATCGAGGTCAAGGACTTCTTCAACGCCACCAGCCAGCTGGCGCAGACCACGCTGCGTTCGGTGCTGGGCAAGCACCAGCTCGACGACATGCTGGCGGAGCGCGAGCAGCTCAACCTGGACGTGCGCGAGTCGCTCGATGCGCAGACGACCTCGTGGGGCATCAAGGTGTCGAACGTGGAGATCAAGCAGATCGACCTGACCGAATCGATGGTGCGCGCCATCGCGCGGCAGGCCGAGGCGGAACGCGAGCGCCGCGCCAAGGTGATCCACGCCGAAGGCGAGCTGCAGGCCTCCGAAAAGCTGTTCCAGGCCGCGCGCGTGCTGGCGCAGGAGCCGCAGGCCATTCAGCTGCGCTACCTGGAAACGCTCACCGTGATCGGCGCGGACAAGAACACGACGATCGTGTTCCCGCTGCCGATGGATCTGGTGAAGGGGCTGTTCGACAAGGGCGGTTGAGCCGGGCTTGCTGCAGGCCTCTTGCGGGCTGGTCAGCCGCCGCTCTTGCCGGCGACCTCTTCCCGTGCCGCGGCTTTCGCGGCCGCGGCGCGCAGCTTGTCCTTCTTGCTCGGGCGCTTGCCCTTGATGCCGCCGGTGCCCGAGGCATCGACCACCGGTGGCGCCACTTCGGTCGGCTCGAAGCCTTCGACGCGCTCGCGCGGCAGGCTCAGTCCCTGGCGCTTCTCGATCAGGCGGAAGTGCGCCTCGCTCGCCGCGCTCACGAAACTGATCGCCAAGCCGCTCTCGCCCGCGCGGCCGGTTCTGCCGATGCGGTGGATGTAGTCGGTCGGCGAGCGCGGCAGGTCGTAGTTGATGACCACCGGCAGCTGCGCGATGTCGATGCCGCGCGCGGCCAGGTCGGTGGCGATCACCACGTCCCAGCGGCTCTGCTTGAACTGCGCAAGGATGTCGGTGCGCGTGCCCTGCGCGATGTCGCCGTGGAAGGGCACGGCGTAGATGCCGTTCTTGTAGAGCTTCTCGGCCACGGTCTGCGCGGCATGCTGCGTGGCGACGAAGACCAGCACGCGGTCCCATTCGCCTTCGTGCTGCTTGAGCAGGTGGCGCAGCAGCTGCGTGCGGCGCGCGGCATCGACCTCGATCACGCGCTGCACGATGTTGGGCTCGGTGCCGGGCTCGCCCTGCACGTCGATGACGGCGGGGTCGCGCAACGTGGCGTCGGCCAGCGCCTGGATGGCGGGCGGGAAGGTGGCGGAGAACAGCAGGTTCTGGCGCTGCCTGGGCAGCAGCGCGAGGATGCGGCCCAGCTCTTCGGCAAAGCCGAGGTCGAACAGGCGGTCGGCCTCGTCGAGCACCAGCGTGGCCACGGCGTCGAGCCGCAGCGCGTTGTGGTCGGCCAGGTCGAGCAGCCGGCCCGGGGTGGCGACGACGATGTCGGCGCCGCCGCGCAGGCTCATCATCTGCGGGTTGATCGACACGCCGCCGAAGGCGACGACGATCTTCAGCCGCTCTGGCAGATGCTGCGCGAGGCTGCGCAGGGTTTCGCCGACCTGGGCCGCGAGCTCGCGCGTGGGCACGAGCACCAGGGCGCGTACGCGGCGCGTGGAGCCTGGCGGGCGCTCGGCGCCCAGGCGCTGCAGCAGCGGCAGGGAAAATGCGGCGGTCTTGCCGGAGCCGGTCTGCGCCGAGCCCCGCACGTCGCGACCTTGCAGAATCGCGGGGATGGCCGCGGCCTGGATGGCGGTCGGTGCGGCATAGCCGCTTTCGGCGGCGGCGTGCACGAGCGCGGGGGCCAGGCCCAGTGAATCGAATGGCATGTGAGCAGACAGCAGAGAGAAACCCGGTAACAGAGAAGAGATGGATCGAATGGCGACGACGAAAAGCAATCAGGCCGGCAGCACCCTGGTGTATTCCACCGAGGCGGGCGGCCGCATGTGCCCCGGCTGCGGGGCGCCGGTGGCGCAGTGCCGCTGCAAGGAACTCAATGCGCGCCTGCCGGCCACTGACGGCATTGTGCGTGTATCGCACGAGACCAAGGGACGCAAAGGCAAGGGCGTGACGGTGGTCAAGGGCGTCGCGCTCGACGCCGCTGGGCTCACGGCGCTGGGCAAGCAGCTGAAAACGGCCTGCGGCTCGGGCGGCACGGTGAAGGACGGCGTGATCGAAATCCAGGGCGATCACCGCGAACTGGTGATCGCGGCGCTCGTGAAGCAGGGCCACACGGTCAAGCGCGCAGGCGGCTAGAGAGAAGGAGGCAACCGCCGATGAACCCCGAAGACCTGCAGCGGCTCGTGACGCTCCAAATGCCTTTCGGCAAGCACAAGGGCACGCTGATTGCCGATTTGCCCGGAAATTACCTGACCTGGTTTGCACGCGAGGGTTTTCCCTCGGGAGAAATTGGCCGGCTGCTCGCCTTGATGCATGAAATAGACCACAACGGGCTCTCGGACCTCCTGAAACCGTTGCGAAACCGCCCGTCGCCTCGGGATGTTTCTCAATAACACACGAATTTCCAACCCTTTTTGCAATTGGGCTGGATAATCCGGCCTACGTGTCTGTGAGCTTTGCCTCCCGTGCACGTAATTTAGTGATCGGTCAGTTTCGCGCCACAGCGCATTTTGTTTGTTGTGATTCTGGGACTCCATCGCTTTGTTTTGTTGGTTTGAATTAGGAGTCCCTCAATGGGCAAGAAACTCTACGTAGGCAACCTCGCCTACTCCGTGCGTGACAACGACCTGGAACAGGCTTTCGGCGAGTTCGGCTCGATCGTCAGCGCCAAGGTCATGATGGAACGTGACACCGGCCGTTCGAAGGGCTTCGGCTTTGTCGAAATGGGTTCGGATGCCGAAGCACTCGCAGCCATTGAAGCCATGAACGGCCATTCGCTCCAGGGCCGCGCCCTGACGGTGAACGAAGCCCGTCCGATGGAAGCTCGTCCCCCCCGTAGCGGTGGTGGCGGCGGCGGCTACGGTGGTGGCGGCGGTGGCGGCTACGGCGGTGGTGGTGGCGGCGGTTACGGCGGCGGCGGCGGTGGCCGCAGCGGTGGTGGCGGCGGCTACGGCGGCGGCGGCGGTGGTCGCGGCGGCTACTAAGCCCTCACCCACACTCCGAGAGCTCCGGCTCTCTGAATGAAAAAAGCTCCTTCGGGAGCTTTTTTCATTGGTGCGCCAACCCTGCAAACAGGACCCCATGCAAACCCGGTAAGCATTTTTGCGTAGCGAAATGGTCAGCCAACGGTCAGGCTCGGACGACGACCCTCCCCCCTTCATAACAAGAGGAGAGAGACAGTGCGCATCAAGAGTCAGGCAGACTTCTTTTCAGGAGTCATGTTCACCACCGTGGGGGGCGCGTTCGCGATAGGCGCGACCACCTACACCATCGGCAACGGCGCCCGCATGGGCCCCGGCTACTTCCCGTTGATGCTCGGCATCCTGCTGGCCGTCCTCGGGGTCATCATCATGTTCCAGGCGATGGTGGTGGAAACCACCGACGGCGACCCGATCGGCAAATGGGCCTGGAAGCCGCTGGCCTTCGTGCTCGGCGCCAACCTGGCCTTCGGCGTGCTGCTGGGCGGGCTGCCCAGCATCGGCGTGCCGGCCATGGGCATGATCATCGCGATCTACGCGCTCACGATCATCTCGAGCATGGCGGGCGAGCACTTCAAGCTGCGCGACGTGCTGATTCTCTCGACCATCCTGGCGGCCGGCAGCTATGTGGCCTTCATCTGGGCGCTGAAGCTCCAGATCCAGGTCTGGCCCACTTTCATTTCGGGCTGAGGAGAGAAACACCATGGACCTGATCCACAACCTCTCCATCGGTTTCGGCGTTGCCTTTACCTTCACCAACCTGCTGTACTGCCTGGTCGGCTGTATTCTGGGTACGCTGATCGGCGTGCTCCCCGGCATCGGCCCGGTCGCGACCATCGCGATGCTGCTGCCCGCCACCTATGCGCTGCCCCCCGTGTCGGCGCTGATCATGCTGGCCGGCATCTACTACGGCGCGCAGTACGGCGGCTCGACCACGGCCATTCTGGTCAACCTGCCGGGCGAGTCGTCCTCGGTGGTCACCTGCATCGACGGCTACCAGATGGCCAGGCAGGGCCGAGCGGGTCCGGCGCTGGCCGCGGCGGGCCTGGGCTCGTTCTTCGCGGGTTGCGTCGGTACGCTGATCCTGGCGGCCTTCGCGCCGCCGCTCACCGAACTGGCCTTCAAGTTCGGCCCGGCCGAGTACTTCTCGCTGATGGTGCTGGGCCTGATCGGCGCCGTGGTGCTGGCCTCGGGCTCGCTGATCAAGGCGGTGGCCATGATCGTGCTGGGCCTGCTGCTGGGCATCGTCGGCACCGACGTGAACTCGGGCGTGGCGCGCTACAGCTTCGACATTCCGGAACTGACCGACGGCATCGGCTTCGTGGTCATCGCCATGGGCGTGTTCGGCTACGGCGAAATCATCGGCAACCTCTCGCAGCCGGACGACGAGCGCGAAGTGTTCACGCACAAGGTCAAGGGCCTGTGGCCCACCAAGGACGACTTCAAGCGCATGACGCCCGCCGTACTGCGCGGCACCGCGCTGGGCTCCGCCCTCGGCATCCTGCCGGGCGGCGGCGCGCTGCTGGCCTCGTTCGCCTCGTATGCGCTGGAAAAGAAGATCCGCATGCGCCCCGGCGAAGTGCCCTTCGGCAAGGGCAACATCCGCGGCGTGGCGTCGCCCGAGTCGGCCAACAACGCCGGCGCGCAAACCTCCTTCATCCCGCTCCTGACGCTGGGCATTCCGCCCAACGCCGTGATGGCGCTGATGGTGGGCGCGATGACCATCCACAACATCCAGCCCGGCCCGCAGGTGATGACCAGCAACCCCGAGCTGTTCTGGGGCCTGATCGCCTCGATGTGGATCGGCAACGCGATGCTGATCATCCTGAACCTGCCGCTGATCGGCATGTGGATCAAGCTGCTGACGGTGCCCTACAAGTTCCTGTTCCCCGCCATCGTGCTGTTCTGCGCCATCGGCGTGTACTCGACCAACAACAACACCTTCGACGTGTGGATGGTGGCGGCCTTCGGCTTCATCGGCTACCTGTTCATCAAGCTGCGCACCGAGCCGGCGCCGCTGCTGCTGGGCTTCATCCTCGGGCCGATGATGGAAGAGAACCTGCGACGCGCGCTGCTGCTGTCGCGCGGCGCGTGGAGCGTGTTCGTCACGCGCCCGCTGTCGGCCGGACTGCTGGTGGCCGCGGTGGCGCTGCTGGGCATCGTGCTGCTCCCGGCCATCAAGGCCAAGCGCGAGGAAGCCTTCGTCGAAGACTGATCCTCCCCGCCGCCAGAACCGCAAGCCTCCGCCCCGGCGGGGGCTTTTTCATTTCAGGAAGGCGTCGTAGGCGGTCTTGAGGATCAGCGCGCTCACCACCACGATGAACACCACCCGCACGAAGCCCGCGCCGTGCCTGAGCGCCACGCGCGTGCCCAGCAGGCTGCCGGCCACGTTGGCCACCGCCATCACCAGCCCGTAGTGCCACCAGACGTGGCCCTTGGCGGCCAGCAAGATCAGCGCGGCGGCGTTGGTCAGGGTGTTGATGATCTTGGCCGAGGCGGAGGCGTTGAGGAAGTCGTAGCCCATCCAGCGCACGAACAGGAACACCAGGAAGCTGCCGGCGCCCGGGCCGAAGAAGCCGTCGTAGAACCCGATCGACAGGCCGATGGCGCAGGCCGCCAGGGTCTCGGCGCGGCCGCTGAAGCGCGGCGCGTGCAGCCGGCCCATGTCCTTGCGCGCCAGCGTGTAGAGCAGCACGCCCAGCAGAATGACCGGGAGCGCCCGGCGCAGGAAGTCGCCCGGAAACATCGTGACGCCCCAGGCGCCCAGCATCGAGCCCACGAAACCGAGCAGCGCGGCCGGCCACAGGGCGCCCCAGCGCATCTGCACCCGCTGGCTGAATTGCGCGGCGGCGGCGGCCGTGCCCCATATCGACGCACTCTTGTTGGTGCCCAGCAGCGTGGCCGGTGGTGCGCCGGGGAACACGGCAAACAACGCCGGCACCAGGATCAGCCCGCCTCCGCCCACGATCGAATCGACAAAACCCGCGAGCAGCGAGGCGCCCGTCACCACCAGCATTTCCATAGGGGGCGGATTGTCTCACCCGGCGGCGCTACCAAAAAAGGAGCAGAAGACAGCGATGCTTCAGGTCGCGCGGGCATAAAAAAGGCGCCGACCAGCGGCGCCTTTCAAACTCAAACCCGGCATCTCGTACGGAGCCTTTGAAGCATTTTTTTCTAGTTGCTTGGAAACTGTCTCCTCGGACCCTCGGCAGCACGAGCAGGGCCCGTTCGCGAGTGGCGTGACTTTAGGGCGTGCACCGGGCCAGTGCATTAGGAATTACCCGCTTTGCCTTAACCCGGAAGACAGATTCGCAAACCAAAGTGTTTCTGGTAGTTAACAACGTGGCACGACTTGTGCACGTTCGACCGCAGTCCAACACTCGAAGAAGAAGCACCCATGGCACTGGCACCGCAAGCCTCCATCAACGCGGCAGACACCGCCTGGATGATGACCTCGACCGCGCTGGTGCTGCTGATGACGCTGCCCGGCATCGCGCTCTTCTACGCGGGCATGGTGCGCCGCAAGAGCGTGCTGGCCACGATGGCCGCCGTGGTGGCGGTCGCCGCGGCGGTCTCGCTCACGTGGTTCGCCGTGGGCTATTCGCTGGCCTTCACCGAGGGCTGGCCATGGCTCGGCGGCGCGGGCCGCTTCTGGTTCTCGGGCTTCGAATACCTGAAGGACGCCGGCCAGGTGGCGGTGAGCCACGTCGCGCCCAACGTGCCGGAGTCGGTCTACGCGATGTTCCAGCTGACCTTCGCGATCATCACCACCGCGCTGGTGCTGGGCGCCCTGGTGGAGCGCATGCGCTTCTCGGCGGTGCTGTGGTTCGCGCTGCTGTGGAGCGTGCTGGTCTATGCGCCCATCGCCCATTGGGTGTGGGAGCCGGGCGGCTGGCTCGCGCAGATGGGGGCGCTCGACTTCGCGGGCGGCTCGGTGGTGCACGTCAACGCGGGCATCGCGGGGCTGGTGTGCGCCTATGCGCTCGGCCCGCGCAAGGGCTACGGGCGCGAGGCCTTCGAGCCCTACAGCCTGGCCTTCACCATGATGGGCGCGGGCCTGCTGTGGGTCGGATGGTTCGGCTTCAATGCGGGCTCGGCGGTGGCGGCCGACGGGCGTGCCGGCCTGGCGATGCTGGTGACGCACATCGCGGCGGCCGCCGGCGCCATGAGCTGGATGGTCGGCGAATGGATCGTGCGGCGCAGCCCCTCGCTGCTGGGCCTGTGCTCGGGCCTGGTGGCGGGGCTGGTGGCCATCACGCCGGCGGCCGGTTTCGTCACGCCGCTGGCGGCGCTGGCCATCGGCGCCATCGCGGGGCTGGCCTGCTACTGGGGCGCCACCGGGCTGAAGCACCTGCTGGGCGCGGACGACTCGCTCGACGTGTTCGGCGTGCACGGCATCGGCGGCGTCGTGGGCGCGCTGCTCACGGGCGTGTTCGCCGACGCGCGCATCTCCGGCGCCACCGGCGACGTGCTGACGCAGGCGATCGCGGTCGGCAGCGTGGCGATCTACAGCGCCACGGGAACGGCGGTGGTGCTGTTCCTGGTGCATGTGCTGGTCGGGCTGCGCGTGGACGCCGACAGCGAAGTGCTGGGCCTCGATCTTGCACAGCACAGGGAACATCTCGGGAGTTGACCCACAGACGGAGGAACCATGCCATCCATGTCCGAAAGCGAACGCATCGCCCTCGCCGCCCGCCTTCATGTGGCGCTGCGGCGAAAGCACGGGCGCGTGACCGACACCGAATGGATGGCGACCAACGCCGAATACGCCACGGAAATCGTGCGCATGACCCGCGCGCACGCGGCGGACACCAAGGACGAGGAGCTCTACCAGCTCGCGACGCGGCTGGAGCAGGCGATGGAGCCGCTGGCGCGCGCGGCCCGGCTGGCTGCCCGCCAGCCCGACGGGCAGCCGCCCACGCCGCCGCCCCGGTACGTGGGCGGGCTGCGCTGACCGGCGGCAATCGCCGGCCACGGGCTCATTCCAGCGCTTTGCAGGCCGAGGCGATGCGCCCGCAAGCCTCTTCCAGCTGCGCCATCGACGTCGCATACGAGATGCGGAAATACGGCGCCAGCCCGAACACGCTGCCCGGCACCACCGCCACCTCGAAGTCCTGCAGCAGATAGCGGCAGAAGTCGCTGTCGCTCTGCAGCACCGCGCCGCCGCGGGTTCGCTTGCCGAGCACGCCGGCGCAGCTCGCGAAGGTGTAGAACGCGCCCTCGGGCACGCGGCAGCGCAGGCCCGGCGCGCTGTTCAGCGCCGCCACCACGAAGTCGCGGCGCGCCTGGAAGTCGGCGCAGCGCTCGGCCACGATGTCCTGCGGGCCGGTCAACGCCTCGATGGCGGCGGCCTGGCTGATCGACGAGGGGCACGAAGTCGTCTGGCTCTGCACCACGGCCATGGCCGCGATCAGCGCGCGCGGACCCGCGCCGTAGCCGACGCGCCAGCCGGTCATCGCATAGGCCTTGGACACGCCGTTGACCGTCAACGTGCGCTCGCGCAGGCGCGGCTCCACCACCGCCGGCGTCGCGAACGCCAGGCCGTCGTAGAGGATGTGCTCGTAGATGTCGTCCGCCAGCACCCACACCCGCGGATGGCGCAGCAGCACGTCGCACAGCGGCTTGAGTTGCGCGGCGCTGTAGGCCGCGCCGCTCGGGTTCGACGGCGAGTTCAGGAAGATCCAGCGCGTGCGCGGCGTGATCGCGGCTTCGAGCTGCGCGGCGTCGAGCCGGAAGCCGTTGGCCTCGGTGCAGGCCACCGGCACC
Organism: Variovorax paradoxus; assembly: GCF_022009635.1. Classification (NCBI taxonomy): domain Bacteria; kingdom Pseudomonadati; phylum Pseudomonadota; class Betaproteobacteria; order Burkholderiales; family Comamonadaceae; genus Variovorax; species Variovorax paradoxus. The sequence goes on along the minus strand of NZ_CP091716.1, from coordinate 849,842 downwards.
GGCACGCCGCCGCAGACCTGCACGATGTCGGCGTAGGAGGTCCAGTACGGCGCGGGCAGGATCACCTCGTCGCCGGCATCCAGGCTGGCCATCATCGCGTTGAAGATGACCTGCTTGGCGCCCGCGCTCACGCTGATCTCGTCGAGCGCGAACTCCAGCGCGTTGTCGCGCTTGAACTTCAGCTGCACCGCCGCCTTCATGGCGGGGCTGCCGTCGAGCACGGTGTAGCGCGTGTCGCCGCGGCCGATGGCGCGCACCGCGGCGTCGCGCACGTTCTGCGGCGTGTCGAAATCGGGCTCGCCCGCGCCCAGCACGATCACCGGACGGCCCGCGCGCTTGAGCGCATTGGCATGGTCGGTGATGCGCAGGATCTCCGAGACGCCGATGGCGCGCACGCGCTGCGCCGGCTCGAAGACGCCAGCGGCAATCGCTGCGGTGTCCGTGGTCACTTGGCGTAGGCCTCCAGCGGCTTGTCGTTGGGCTCGGCCATCAGCTGCTTGAGCGTGGCGCTCATCGGCAGGTTCAGGCTGGTGTTCTTCGGCGGAATGGCGGCGACGAACCACTTGGTGTAGATCTTCTCGAGCTCGCCGCTCTTCATCATGCGGCGCAGCGAATCGTCCACGGCGGTCTTGAAGGCCGGGTCGTCCTTGCGGAACAGCAGCGCGATGGGTTCCGAGCCCAGCGCCTCGCCGACGATGCGGTACGAGGCGGGGTCCTTCGAGTTGGCGATGATGCCGGCCAAAAGGTTGTCGTCGAGCACGAAGGCGTCGGCGCGGCCCGACTCCAGCTGCAGGAAGCTCTCGAGGTGGTCCTTGCCGAGCACGGTCTTGTACGACACGTTGTTCGAGCGCTCGCGCTTGCGCAGCAGCTGCACCGCGGTGGTGCCGGTCGATGCCGACACATTGCGGCCCGCCAGCTGGTCGAGCGTGGTGATGCCCGAGTCGACCTTGGTGGCCATGCGCACTTCGCTCACGTAGGTGGTGAGGGCGAAGGCCACCAGCTGCTGGCGCGCCATGTTGTTGGTGGTGGGGCCGCAGCCGATGTCCAGAGTGCCGTTCTGCACCAGCGGAATGGTGTTCTGCGCGGTCACGGCCATGTACTCGAGCTTGGCCTGCGGCGCGATGTCCTTGAGCACGCGCTCGCACAGCTCGACGTGGTAGCCCACGTACTTCTCGCCCGCGCCCAGCATGTAGGCCATGGGCGGCGAGGCTTCGCGCACGCCCAGCACGACCTTGCCGCTGGTCTTGATCTTGTCGAGCGTGCCGGTGGCCGTCTGCGCAGCGGCGCCGAACGCGAGCGCAAGCAATGCGACGGCCGCGGCGGTCTTGAAGGGAATGTTCATGGGTTCTATCTCCTGTGGTTTTGTGATCTGCAAGGCAAAGGCTGCCCGCGAGCAGCGGACAGCCCATTCGTGAGACATCGCGGAACCGGCTTTGCCGGGCCGCCGATGTCGCCCCCGGAAGGGGGTTGGCGAAGCGACACGAAGTGCGCGAAGCCTGGGGGAGAGCCCTACTCTTCGATATCGAAAGTGACGCCCTGCGCGAGCGGCAGCGCGGTCGAATAGTTGATGGTGTTGGTGGCGCGGCGCATGTACGCCTTCCAGCTGTCGGAGCCGGCTTCGCGGCCGCCGCCGGTTTCCTTCTCGCCGCCGAAGGCACCGCCGATCTCGGCGCCGCTCGGGCCGATGTTGACGTTGGCAATGCCGCAGTCGGAACCCGCGCTCGACATGAAGCGCTCGGCCTCGCGCATGTTCAGCGTGAAGATCGACGACGACAGCCCCGCGCCCACCGCGTTGTGCCATTCGATGGCCTCGTCGAGCGAGCTGTAGCGCACCACGTACAGGATTGGCGCGAAGGTCTCGCGCAGCACCGGGCCGTCATGCGACTTCAGCTCCACCAGCGCGGGGCGCACGTAGTAGGCGTCGTGCGTGCCGATGCCTTCCACGCGCTGGCCGCCGTGCACCGTGGCGCCGGTCTCGCGGCTTTCGGAGAGCGCCTTCTGCATGCCGTCGAAAGCCGCGCGGTCGATCAGCGGACCGACCAGCGTGCCGGCCTCGCGCGGGTCGCCGACCCGCACGTTGCCGTAGACCTTGGCGAGCTTGGGCACCAGCTGGTCGTACACGCTGTCGTGCACGAACAGGCGGCGCAGCGTGGTGCAGCGCTGGCCGGCCGTGCCCATGGCCGCGAAGGCGATGCCGCGCAGCGTGAGGTCCAGGTCGGCCGATGGGGTGACGATGGCGGCGTTGTTGCCGCCGAGCTCCAGAATCGCGCGGGCAAAGCGCGCGGCGAGCTTCGGCCCGACCTGGCGGCCCATGGCCGTGGAGCCGGTGGCCGAGAGGATTGGCACCCGGTGGTCGTCGACCAGCACCTCGCCGATGTCGCGCTGACCCAGCAGCAGGCCCAGCAGGCCTTCGGGCGCGTCGCCGAAGCGGGCGATGGCGCGCTGCGCGATGGCATGCACGGCCAGGGCGGTCAGCGGCGTTTTTTCAGACGGCTTCCACACCACCGGGTCGCCGCACACCAGCGCCAGCGCCGCGTTCCACGACCACACGGCCACCGGAAAGTTGAAGGCCGAGATCACGCCGCACACGCCCAGCGGATGCCAGGTTTCCATCATGCGGTGCTCGGCGCGCTCGGTGGCCAGCGTGAGGCCGTAGAGCTGGCGCGACAGGCCCACCGCGAAGTCGCAGATGTCGATCATTTCCTGCACTTCGCCCGCGCCTTCGGACGGAATCTTGCCGGCCTCGAGCGTGACGAGCAGGCCCAGGTCGCGCTTGGCGGCGCGAAGCTCTTCGCCCAGCAGCCTTACCAGTTCGCCGCGTCGGGGAGCGGGCATGCTGCGCCAGGTCTTGAAGGCCTCGTGCGCGCGGCCGATGACGGCGGTGGCCTCGGCCGGCGTGGTCTGCGGCACCTGCGCGATCACCTCGCCCGTGACCGGCGAACGCACCGTCAGCGTGCCGCCGGTGTGCGCCTCGCGCGGCACGCCCAGGCGTTGCAGCAGGTGTTCGACTTCGGCGGGCAGGGAGGTGGGGGCTTCGGACATGTGCGCTCCAGCGGAGAGGAAGAAGAAAGGCAACAGGGCAAGGCTCGAAGCGGCCAATGTCTGCGAATTACGCGCGATTGCCTAGTGAAAATATGGAAGGACTTGATGCGTTTCGCGAAGGAACTCCACCTCGGCACCTTCGGTCAGCGCACCAGCCGCAGTGCCGCCGACACCCACAGCATCACCAGCACGACGTTGCTCGCGGCGAACAGCACCAGCCGGTGGATCACGTGGTTGTAGGTCAGGTGCACCACGCTGTGCAGCACGCGCAGGCCCACGTAGGCCCAGGCCAACGCGACGGCCGCCGCGGAAGGCGTTGCCGCCATATAGGAGAGCAGGCACACCACGTAGAACAGCACCGGGAGTTCCAGCAGGTTCATGTAGTTGCGGTTCGGAATGCGCACCGCGTCGGGCACCGCCGTCGATTCGCCGAGCCTGAAATCGTCCGGCCCCACTTCCCGCCGCATGGCCGCGCCGATGCGCTTGACGGGAATCAGCAGCAGGACGATGCCGGTCCAGCCGGCGAGGGCGAAGACGGGGTAGAGGATCGAAGGGTCGGTCATGGGGAGGCTCCTCGGACGCAGGAGATTGTCGTGCCCGGCGCCGGTCGCGGCCTCAGCCCGACGCCTCCGGCGCCGCAATGCGCTGCCCCGCCGGCGAACTCGCCAGGCTCTGCGCCGGCCTTCTCAGCGTCGCGTCGAACGGATTGATCCTCGGCCCGATGGCGGCCGCCTCGCGCTTGAGCAGCTCGACCACCGTCGGCATGCGGTCGGCGTTGAGCCGGTCGGCGATGGTGCCCACGCTCAGCGCGGCCACCGCGCGGCCCTCGCGGTCGAGGATCGGCACGGCCACGCCGGCCATGCCTTCGAGCAGGCCGGTGTTGCGTCCGGCGTAGCCCTGCTGCCGCACGCGCTCGATCTCGGTGCGCAGGTAGACCTCGTCGTACACGCCGTACTCCCGCACGCGCGACAGGTTGAAGCGGATCACCTCCTCGCGCTCGGCCTCGGGCAGGAACGCGAGGATCGCCAGTGCGCCCTGCCCCACGCCCAGCGCGATGCGCCCGCCGATGTCGCCCGTGAACGAGCGGATGGGAAACGGCCCCTCACTCCTGTCCAGGCACACCGCGTCGAAGCCGCTGCGCGCCAGCAGGAAGATGCTGTCGCCCAGGCTCGCGCACAGCCGCAGCAGCACCGGCCGGCAAATGGAGCGCAGGTCGCCGGGGTTGCCCGCGCTCGCGGCGAGCGCGAAGAAATCGATGCTGAGTCGGTAGAGCTTGCTGCGCTCGTCCTGCTCGACCATGCCCTCGGCCATGAGCGATTGCAGCAGACGGTGCGTGGTGGCCTGGGTCAGGCCCACGGAACGTGCGATCTGGGTCACGCGCCCGCCTTCGGCCTGCACCGCGCCGAGCGCGCGAATCACCGAGAAGACGCGCGGCACGCCGCCGCTGGCCGCGGTTGCCGCCGATGGGGTTTCCATACCTTCTTCCTTTGGAATTTCACTGATGCCTTTTGGCCATGATATTTCATTCAATGGAATAAATTGAAGAAAGATTCTGATTAATGGAATACCCGAGGCGATCTGGCGCAATCGTTGCAATAGAGTGAATTGAAAGAAGCAAGCTGTCCATGGCATGCACCAAGCTGAAACAAGGTGCCCGACGCCATCTTTTCGCCCCCGCAGAAAGGCCTGTTCCATGTCATTCCTCCGGCTCACCGACGTGACCAAGTTCTACGGCGCCACCCGCGCGGTGTCGGCCATGAACCTGGCGGTGGAAAAGGGCGAGTTCGTTTCGCTGCTCGGCCCCTCGGGCTGCGGCAAGACGACCACGCTGCAGATGATCGCGGGCTTCGAGGCCGTGAGCAGCGGCCGCATCGAACTCGCGGGCAAGGACATCACGCATGCCAAGGCCAACACGCGCGGGCTGGGCATCGTGTTCCAGACCTACGCCCTCTTCCCGCACATGACGGTGGCCGACAACGTGAGCTTCGGCCTGGAGATGCGCAAGATGCCCAAGGCCGAACGCACCGAACGGGTGAAGCAGGCGCTGGCGCTGGTGCACCTGGAAGCGCACGCCGCGCGCTATCCGCGCGAGCTGTCGGGCGGCCAGCGGCAGCGCGTGGCGCTGGCGCGCGCGCTCGTCATCGAGCCGCCGGTGCTGCTGCTGGACGAGCCCCTGTCCAACCTCGACGCCAAGCTGCGCGAGGAGATGCAGTTCGAGCTGCGCCAGATCCAGCGCAAGGTCGGCACCACCACGGTGATGGTCACGCACGACCAGAGCGAGGCCATGTCGATCAGCGACCGCGTGGTGGTGATGGAAGGCGGCTGCGCCACGCAGATCGACCATCCGCAGCGGGTGTACGAGCACCCGAGCACGCGCTTCATTTCCACCTTCGTGGGCAAGGCCAACCTGCTCGACTGCCGCGTGTCCGGCAGCGGCGCCGCGCGCACCTGCGTGGAGGTCGGCGCGCTGTCGCTCGACGTGGACGACACCGGCTTTCGCGTCGACACAGCCGCGCTGCTGAGCGTGCGGCCCGAAAAACTGCAGCTGGTGCCAACAGGCCGGGGCCGCATCGACGGCGAGGTGCAGGAGCGCTTCTTCCTCGGCAGCCAGTGGCTCTACCGCATCGCCACGCCGGTCGGCGACCTCACGGTGCTGAGCCCCAACGACGGGCGCGACGCGCTGGAAGAAGGCAGCCGCACCGGCATCGACTGGCCGGCGCACTGCATGCGGCTGCTGCCCGTGGAAGAAAAGGCCGTCGCGGCATGAGCACTTCGAAAAGCAAGGCCACCCCGTGGTGGCTCTCCGGCCCCGCGCTGGTGCTGTTCACCGCGCTGCTGCTGGTGCCGCTCGCGCTCACGGCCGTGCTGTCGTTCAACGTGTACGACCCGGCCACCGGCCCCAAGTCGGGCGAATTCACGCTCGCGCACTACGCGCTGGTGTTCTCCGATTCGTACTACCTCGGCATCTTCTGGCGCACCTTCTGGGTCTCGGCGCTGGTCACGCTCATTTGCGTGCTCGTCGGCGCGCCCGAGGCCTATGTGCTCAGCCGCATGCGCAACCCCTGGCGTTCGGCGCTGCTGCTGGTGGTGCTGGCGCCGCTGCTGGTGTCGGTGGTGGTGCGGGCCTTCGGCTGGAGCATGCTGCTGGGCCCCGAGGGCGCGGTGAACGCGCTGCTGCGGCTCGTGGGCATCGGGCCGGTGAAGATCCTCTACACCAACGCCGCCGTGGTCATCGCGCTGGTGCATGTGATGCTGCCCTTCATGGTGATCCCGGTGTGGACATCGCTGCAGAAGCTCGACCCGGGCGTGGAGAACGCAGCGCTCTCGCTCAACGCCACGCCCTTCACCACGCTGCGACGCATCGTGCTGCCGCAGGTGATGCCGGGCATTCTCTCGGGCAGCCTGCTCGTGTTCGGCCTGGCCGCGAGCTCGTTCGCCATCCCGGGGCTGCTGGGCGGGCGGCGGCTGAAGATGGTCGCGACCATCGTCTACGACGAATACCTGAGCGAACTCAACTGGCCGCTGGGCGCGGCCGTGGCATTGGTTCTGCTGGTGGCGAACCTGGTGGTCATGCTGAGCTACAACCGTCTGGTCGAAGGCCGATACAAAAAGGCCTTGGGGTAACACCATGAACAAGAACGGCCCCATCGCCCTCGCGTTCAACGCGCTCGTCATCGTCTTCATGCTGGCGCCGCTGGTGGTGGTGTGCATCGTGGCGTTCACGCCCGAGAACACGCTGACCATCCCGACCACGCGCTTCTCGCTGCGCTGGTTCGAGGCGGTGTTCGCGCACCCCGACTTCATGCAGTCGTTCTGGAACAGCCTGTGGCTGGCGCTCAGCTCGGCCACCATCGCGACGCTGCTCGCGGTGCCGGCCGGCATGGCGATCACGCGCTACGAGTTTGCAGGGCGCGACTTCCTCAACGGCCTGTTCCTGTCGCCGCTGATCGTGCCGCACCTGGTGCTGGGCGTGGCGCTGCTGCGGCTGTTCGCGCTGGTGGGCGGCACCGGCAGTTTCGGCTGGCTGGTGATGGCGCATGCGCTCATCGTCACGCCCTACACGCTGCGCCTCGTGGTGGCGGCGCTGGTGGGCTTCGACCGCAGCGCCGAGCAGGCCGCGCTGTCGCTTGGCGCGAGCCAGGCCACGGTGTTCCGGCGCATCACGCTGCCGATGATCCTGCCGGGCGTCACGGGCGGCTGGATGCTGGCCTTCATCAACAGCTTCGACGAAGTGACGATGTCGATCTTCGTGACCGCGCCGAGCACGGTGACGCTGCCGGTGCGCATGTACATGTACGCGACCGAATCGATCGATCCGCTGATGGCGGCGGTTTCGGCGCTGATGGTGGCCGTGACGGCCTGCGCGATGGTGCTGCTGGACCGCATCTACGGCCTGGACCGCGTGCTGGTGGGACGCAGATAAGAAATGACGAAGCCTTCATCCGCCTTGTTGCATCGCGTGGCCGAACAGGCCGGCCGCGAGGCCGTGCACTTCACGCTCGACGGTGCCCCCGCCAGCGCGCTGGCCGGCGACACCGTGCTGACCGCCGTGCTCACCCAATGCGGCCAGCTGCGCCGCAACGAATTCAGCGGCCTGCCGCGCGCGGGCTTCTGCATGATGGGCGCCTGCCAGGACTGCTGGATTTCAAAGGACGACGGCGAGCGGCTGCGCGCCTGCTCCACCTTCATCGCGCCCGGCATGGCGCTCGTGACCGGAAGGAACGGCGCATGACGGCCACGCTCCGCCCCGTGATCGTCGGCGCCGGCCCGGCCGGCGTGCGCGCGGCGCAGACGCTGGTGGCGCACGGGCTGCGGCCGGTGGTGATCGACGAGGCGCCGCGCGCCGGCGGGCAGATCTACCGGCGTCCGCCCGCAGTCCTCGCGCAGCGAACCGCGCGAACGCTCTACGGCTTCGAGTCGAAGCGCGCCGACGCGCTGCACCAGGCCTTCGACGCGCTGCAGGGCCGCATCGAGCACCGCCCCGACAGCCTGGTGTGGAACGCGCAAGACCATCAACTCGACGTGCTGCACAACCCGACGCGCGGCACCAGCCGCGTGCCCTACAGCCATCTGATCGTGGCGACCGGCGCCACCGACCGCGTGCTGCCGGTGCCGGGCTGGACGCTGCCGGGCGTGTACACGCTGGGCGGGGCGCAGGTGGCGCTGAAGTTCCAGGGCTGCGCCATCGGCCGGCGCGTGGTGTTCATGGGCACCGGGCCGCTGCTGTACCTGGTGGCGTACCAGTATGCGAAGGCCGGCGTGCGGGTGGCGGCGGTGCTCGACACCGCGCGCCTGGCCGACCAGCTTGCCGCCACGCCCGCGATGCTGGCGCAGCCGACGGTGTTCGCCAAGGGCGTGTACTACGTCGGCTGGCTGCGCGCGCACGGCATTGCGCTGCACGGCGGCGTGCGACCGCTGCGCGTGCTGGGCGACGAGGCGCAGGGCCGCGTGACCGGCGTGGCATGGCAGGACGGCGGCGAGGAACGCACGCTGGACTGCGATGCCGTGGGCTTCGGCTACGCGCTGCGCTCCGAGACGCAACTAGCCGACCTGCTCGGCTGCCGCTTCGACTACGCGCCGCTACACCGGGCACACCTGCCGGTGCGCGACGCGGCGGGCCGCGCGAGCGTCGAGGGCGTGTACCTCGCGGGCGATGGCGCCGGCATCATGGGCGCGGATGCGGCCGAGTGGGCCGGCGAACGCGCGGCGCTGGCGCTGCTCGCGGACAACGGCGTGGCGGTCGACACCGCGCGCGCCGCCGAACTCGAACGCAAGCTCGACCGGATCACCGGCTTTCGCCACGGCCTGGAGCGCGCCTTCCCCGTGCCCGATGACTGGGCCGCGCATGCGCCCGACGATCTCGTGATCTGCCGCTGCGAGAACGTGACGGCCGGCAGCCTGCGCCAGACGATCGCCGAAGCCGGCGCCAGCGAACTGAACCGGCTGAAGGCCTTGTCGCGCGTCGGCATGGGCCGCTGCCAGGGCCGCATGTGCGGCGTGGCCGCGGCCGAAATCCTCGCGCATGCCACGCAGCAGCCGCTGCAGCAGGTCGGCCGGCTGCGCGGGCAGGCGCCGATCAAGCCGATCCCGATCTGGCTCGCGCCAGCCGAAGGGGGCGGCGCATGAGCGGCATCAGGAAACTGCAGACCGAGGTCGCCATCGTCGGCGGCGGTATCGTCGGTTCTTCCGCCGCGCTGGCGCTGCGGCACATGGGCATCGACGTGGTGCTGCTGGAGCGCGACTTCTGCGGTTCGCGTTCCAGCGGCGTGAACTTCGGCGGCGTGCGGCGCCAGGGCCGGCCGGTGAGCCAGCTGCCGCTGGCGCAGCGTGCGCACCGCATCTGGGGCCGGCTGCCCGAGCTGCTGGGCACCGACGGCGAATACCTGCGTTCGGGCCATTTCAAGATCGCGCGCAGCGAGGCCGACATGGCCTCGCTGGAGCGTTATCGCGCACTCAGCAGCGACTTCGACCTGGGTCTGGAGCTGATCTCCGCCGCGCGGCTGCGCGCGCAATGCCCCTGGCTCGGCACGCGCGCCGTGGGCGGCTCGCTGTGCATCGAGGACGGACAGGCCAACCCGCGCCTGGTGTCGCCGGCCTTCGCGCTGGCGGCGGCCCGCGCTGGCGCGCAGGTCTTCGAGCGCCACAAGGTCGACGAGGTGGCGCACGACGGCGCGCTGTTCACGGTGCGCTCGACCCATGCGGACGGCACGCTCGAAGTGCAGGCACCGGTGCTGCTCAACTGCGCGGGCGCCTGGGCCAGCGCCATCGCCGGCCAGTTCGGGGAGATGCCGCCCTTGTCCGCGCGCAGCCCCCTGATGGCGGTGACCGAGCCGGTGCCGCGCTTCATGACATGGAGCCTCGGCGTCGAGGGCGGCGGCATCTACTGCCGGCAGGTGGAGCGCGGCAACCTCGTGCTCGGCGGCGGCACCGGCATCACGCTCGATGCCGACCGCGCGCGCGCCGAGCGCGACGGCATCGCCACGCTCGCGGCGCAGGCGGTGGAGCTGCTGCCGGCCCTGCGCCATGCGCACATCATCCGCACCTGGGGCGGCACCGAGGGCTACCTGCCCGACCGCCAGCCGGTGCTCGGCGCGAGCCGCACCACGCCCGGCCTGTTCCACGGCTTCGGCTTCTCGGGCGCGGGCTTCCAGATCGGCCCGGCCGCCGGCGAAGTGCTGGCCGAACTGGCGCGCGACGGGCGCAGCGACACGCCCATCGACGCCTTCGCCATCGAGCGCTTCGACGAAGCACCCGTTTCCCCGTCCCTTGCAGCTTCCCCCACCTGAACCTGATTGGAGAGCATCACCATGTCACGCACCGCCAAGTCCCCGACCTCCGTCCTTCTCCTGGCCGCGCTGCTCGCGGCCGCCGGCACCGCCGGCGCGCAGACCAAGACCATCTACATCGGCATGAACGGCGGCACCATGGAGAAGGCGTACACGCAGTACGTGTTCCCGGCCTTCGAGAAAGCCTACGGCGCGAAGGTGGTGGTGGTGCCCGGCACCTCGTCCGACATCCTCGCGAAGGCGCAGGCCAACAAGGACAAGCCGCAGATGCACGTGATGTTCCTGGACGACGGCGTCATGGTGCGTGCCATCGGCATGGGCCTGTGCCAGAAGCAGAAGCCCAGCCAGTCGCTCAGTGAGATCTATCCCGCCGCACGCTTCAAGGACGACATGGCCAGCGGCGTGAGCCTGGGCATGACCGGCCTGGCCTACAACGCCAAGATGTTCAAGGAAAAGGGCTGGGCGCCGCCCACCTCGTGGATGGACCTGGCCGACCCCAAGTACAAGGGCAAGGTGGTGTTCCAGTCGATGTCGTCGTCGTCCTTCGGGCTGCACGGCTTCCTGATGTTCAACCGCATCCAGGGCGGCAACGACAGGAACGTGGAGCCGGGTTTCAAGGCCTGGCCCACCACCATCGGGCCGAACGTGCTGGAGTACATCCCGAGTTCGGCCAAGCTGTCGGAGATGGTTCAGACCGGCGAGGCCGCCATCTTCCCGCTCACGCCCACGGCCGTCGCGGCGCTCAAGACCAAGGGCATTCCGGTGGAATACGCGCCGCCCAAGGAAGGCGCTGTGGTGCTGATGGTGGGCCAGTGCGTGATCGCCAACAACAGCGAGCCCGAGCTGTCGCAGAAGCTCGCCGAGTTCTTGCTGAGCCCGGTGGCGCAGGCCAACGTGCTGCAGTACGGCGCGCAGATCCCGACCAACCCCAAGACCCCCGCCGAGGGCGAAGGCGCGGCGCAGGTGGCGGACATCAACAAGTGGATGAAGACCGCGGTGACCATCGACTGGGAAAGCATCAACGCCAATCGCCCCGCGTGGAACGCGCGCTGGAACAAGACCATAGAGAAGTGATCGGTCAGCCCTGCGCGCCGGTTCTTCCCGTCCTGCGCAGCAGCACCGGCAGGCACAGCAGATAGAGCGAAGCCCCAGCCAGCCACACGATGCCCGGAAAGCGCGTGCGGAACGCGAAGTAGAGCGGGCTGATGAGCAGCGGGCCGAACACCGCCGCCAGACTGGTGATGCTCGCGAGCACGCCCTGCAGCCGGCCCTGCTGCGCCTGGCCCACGCGCGCCGACAGCGTCGCCTGCAGCGCGGGCGCGCAGACGCCGCCCATGCACAGCAGCGGCAGCATGGCGATCGCCATCCAGCCCTGCGTGGCGAAGGCGATCAGCGCATAGCCCGTGCCGTCCGCAATGATGCCGACGGCGATGGCCGCTCGCTCGCCCCAGCGCTCGACCAGCGGGCCCGCGACGAAGCCCTGCACCAGCGCATGGAGCAGGCCGAAGACCGCGAGCGAAAGGCCGACCATGGTGCCGTTCCAGGCGTAGCGGTCCTGGCCGTAGATCACCCAGGTCGTGCCGGCGACTTCGCCCACCAGCACCAGCAGCAGGAACACGCCGAGCAAGGGCAGCAGCGCCGGAAAGCTGGTGGCCCAGCGCAGCGGCGCGAGCGGATGCAGCACGCCGCGGTCGAAGGGCTGCGACGCGAGCGCCGGCGGTCGCGACTCGCGCAACACCAGCAGGCCGACGAGGAAGGTCAGGCCATTGAGCACCGCGGCCGCGACGAACGGCAGCCGCACGCCGTAGTCGCCGAGCACGCCGCCGATGGCCGGCCCCGCGATGAAGCCCAGGCCGAAGCAGGCGCCCATGCGACCGAACCAGCGTGCGCGCTGGTTCTCGGGCGTGAGGTCGGCAATGGCGGCGGAGGCCACGGCGGTGCTCGCGCCCGTCATGCCCGCGATGGCGCGGCCCAGGAACAGCATCCACAGCGACGGCGCGAAGGCCATGAAGAGCGCATCGATGGCGGAGCCCGCCACGGAGATGAGCAACACCGGCCGGCGGCCGAAGCGGTCGCTGAGAGCGCCGAGCACGGGTGCGCAGAGGAACTGCATCAGCGCGTAGAGCGAGAGAAAGGCGCCGAAGCGCCAGCCGAGATCGCCGGTATGGCCGACCTCGCGCAGCAGGCTCGGCACGATGGGCATGACCAAGCTGATGCCGATGGCGTCGAGCGTGACGATCGCCAGGATCACCGCATGCGCATGGCGGCCCTTCGCGTCGGAAGGCGGTGGGTAAGTGGTGGAATTTATCATTGATAAGGAATTATCAGCGATAAATTCTGGGCTGTGAAGTACCCTCCCGAATCGACATCGGCACGCACATCTGAATGAAACTGGACCGCGAAGTGATCCTCGAGACAGCCCTCGCGCTGCTCGACGAGGTCGGCATGGACAAGCTCAGCACCCGCCTGCTGGCCGAACGGCTGGGCGTGCAGCAGCCGGCGCTGTACTGGCATTTCAGGAACAAGCGGGCGCTGCTCGACGCGATGAACAGCGAACTGCTGCGCCGCGCCCACGACCGCAAGCTGCCGTTGCCGGACGAATCGTGGGAGACCTTCCTGCGCGAGAACGCGCGCAGCTTCCGGCGTGCGCTGCTGGCGCGGCGCGACGGCGCCCGGCTGCACGCCGGCACCGAGCCCGATCCGGGCGACCTGGAAATGGTGGAGGCCCAGCTCGCGGCCGTGGTCGACCGCGGCGTGCCTGCAACGCAGGCGATGACGTTGCTGATCGCGCTGGGCCGCTACACGGTGGGCTGCGTGCTGGAGGAACAGGCGGCGCCGCCGGACGCCGAGGCGCGGCAGCAGGCGCTCGATGCCTCCGCCGCCTCGCGCCCGCTGCTGGCCGAAGCCTTCGCGAACTACCGCGAGGCCGGACCGGATGCGATGTTCGACATCGGCGTGGACCTCATGATCGAAGGCGCGAAGGCGCGCCTTGCCAACGCAGGGGCGGCGGAGGCTAGTCCTGCGCCGCGCCGCAAATCCAGCCGGCGGCCTTCTCCGCCATCATCAGCGTAGGGCTGTTGGTGTTGCCGCTGGTGATGGTGGGCATCGCGCCCGCATCCACCACGCGCAGACCCTGCACGCCGCGCACGCGCAGCCGCGAATCGAGCACCGCCATCGGGTCGCCGTCGGCGCCCATCTTGGTCGTGCCTACCGGATGGAAGATGGTGGTGGCAATGTCGCCGGCCAGCCGCGCCAGGTCTTCGTCGGTCTGGTACTGCGCGCCGGGCTTCCATTCCTGCGGCTGGTACTTGGCGAGCGCCGGCTGCGACGCGATGCGGCGCGTCACGCGCAGCGAATCGGCAGCCACCTTGCGGTCTTCGTCAGTGCTCAGGTAGTTGGGGGCGATGGCCGGCGCGTCCTGAAAGCGTCCGCTCTTGATGCGCACCGCGCCACGGCTCGTGGGGTTGAGGTTGCACACGCTCGCGGTGAACGCCGGAAAGCTGTGCAGCGGATCGCCGAAGGCATCGAGCGACAGCGGCTGCACGTGGTACTGCAGGTTCGGCCACTCATGGTCGGGCGAACTGCGCGTGAATGCGCCGAGCTGCGAGGGCGCCATGCTCATCGGCCCGCTGCGCCTGAGCATGTACTCGAGCCCGATCTTGGCCTTGCCGAACATCGACGAGGCCAGCACGTTGAGCGTGGGCGCGCCGCTGATCTTGTAGACCGCGCGGATCTGCAGGTGGTCCTGCAGGTTGGCGCCGACACCGGGCGCGTCGAGCACCACGTCGATGCCGTGCTGGCGCAGCAGCGCCGCCGGGCCGATGCCCGAAAGCTGCAGGATCTGCGGCGAGCCGATGGCGCCCGCGCTCAGGATCACCTCGCGCGAAGCGTGCGCGGTGACCATCTCGCTGCCGTTCCACACTTCGGCGCCGGTGCAGCGGCGCGTGCCGTCGGGCTGCGTCTCGAACAGCAGGCGCGACACCTGCGCGCCGGTCCACAGCTCGAAGTTGGGCCTGCCATAGCAGGTCGGACGCAGGAAGGCCTTGGCGGTGTTCCAGCGCCAACCGTTCTTCTGGTTGACCTGAAAGTAGCCAACGCCCTCGTTGCTGCCGCGGTTGAAGTCGGTGGTGTGCGGCACGTCGGCCTGGGCCGCGGCTTCGGCGAAGGCGTCGAGGATGTCCCAGCGCAGCCGCTGCTTCTCGACGCGCCATTCGCCGCCGGCGCCGTGCATCTCGTCGGCGCCCAGGTAGAAGTCTTCGTGTTTCTTGAACGCCGGCAGCACGTTCTGCCAGCGCCATGACTCGTCGCCCGTGAGCCGCGCCCACTGCTCGTAGTCGCGCGACTGGCCGCGCATGTAGATCATGCCGTTGATGCTGGAGCTGCCGCCCAGCGTCTTGCCGCGCGGATAGCGCAGCACGCGGCCGTTCAGGCCCGCATCGGGCTCGGTGCTGTAGAGCCAGTCGGTGCGCGGATTGCCGATGCAATACAGGTAGCCGACCGGAATGTGGATCCAGTGGTAGTCGTCCTTGCGGCCGGCCTCGACGAGCAGCACGCGCTTGCTCTTGTCGGCGCTGAGCCGGTTGGCCATGAGCGAGCCGGCGGTGCCGGCCCCGATGATGATGTAGTCGAATTGGGTCTCGCTCATGGCGTTTTGCTTGTCTCTCTTTTTTGTTCGACGGAATTCCCGGGCGGAATCGCGGCGCCCCTCGCGCCGCTGCGCATGCTACTTGGCCGTAGGCATCACGAACTCGGCGCCCTTGCCGATGCTCTCGGGCCAGCGCTGCATGACCGACTTCTGCTTGGTGTAGAAGCGCACGCCCTCTTCGCCGTAGGCGTGCATGTCGCCGAACAGCGAACGCTTCCAGCCGCCGAAGCCGTGCCAGGCCATGGGCACCGGGATCGGCACGTTGATGCCGACCATGCCCACCTGGATGCGGCGGCTGAATTCGCGCGCCACGTTGCCGTCGCGGGTGAAGCAGCTCACGCCGTTGCCGAACTCGTGCGCATTGACCAGGTCGACGGCATCCTTGAAGTTGGCCACGCGCACGCAGCTGAGCACCGGGCCGAAGATCTCTTCCTTGTAGATGCGCATCTCGGGCGTGACGTTGTCGAACAGCGTGCCGCCCATCCAGAAGCCGTCGCCGCAGCCTTCGCCCGCCTTGTTGCCGTCGAACTTGCGGCCGTCGACCAAGAGCTTCGCGCCTTCCTTCTCGCCCAGGTCGATGTAGCCGGTGATGCGCTCGTGCGCGGCACGGGTGACGATCGGGCCCATCTCGGCCGCGAGGTTGGTGCCGTTGAGCACCTGCAGCGTCTTCGTGCGCTCGATGAGCTTGGGGATGATCTTGTCGGCCACGTCGCCCACCAGCACCGCCACGCTGATGGCCATGCAGCGCTCGCCGGCGGAGCCGTAGCCGGCGCCGATCAGTGCGTCGACGGTCTGGTCGATGTCGGCGTCGGGCAGCACCACCATGTGGTTCTTCGCGCCGCCCAGGGCCTGCACGCGCTTGCCGTGGCGTGCGCCGGTTTCGTAGATGTAGTTGGCGATGGGCGTGGAGCCGACGAAGCTGATGGCCTTGACGTCCGGGTGCTCCAGCAGCGCGTCGACCGCGACCTTGTCGCCCTGCACCACGTTGAACACGCCGTCGGGCAGGCCGGCTTCCTTGAGCAGCTCGGCCATGCGCAGCGAGGCGCTCGGGTCGGTCGGGCTGGGCTTGAGCACGAAGGTGTTGCCCGCGGCAATGGCCACCGGGAACATCCACATCGGCACCATCACCGGGAAGTTGAAAGGCGTGATGCCGGCGACCACGCCCAAGGGCTGGCGCAGGGTCCAGTTGTCGATGCCGGTGCTCACCTGGTCGGTGAAGTCGCCCTTGAGCAGCTGCGGAATGCCGCAGGCGAACTCGACGATGTCGATGCCGCGGCTGACTTCGCCCTGCGCGTCGGTGAAGACCTTGCCGTGCTCGGCGGTGATGAGGTGGGCCAGCTCGTCCTTGTGCTCGTTGAGCAGCTGCAGGAACTTGAACATGACGCGCGCGCGGCGGATCGGCGGGGTGTCGGCCCAGGCCGGGAAGGCGGCCTGCGCGGCCGCCACGGCGGCGGCAACCTGGGCGACATCGGCCAGGCCGACCTTGCCGGTGACGGCGCCGGTGGCGGGGTTGGTCACGTCCTGCGTGCGGCCGGAAGTGTTGGCGGCGGGTTGGCCGCCGATGAAGTGGTCGATGTTGGTGGTGGGCATGGGTCTGTGCTTTCGCGTGACGGATCAAGAGGGAGAGTGCGGCCAGTTTAGGCAGCGGCCCCGTCCGCGCCTAGACACGAAACTTGAACTTATTGTTCGCTATGGCGAACAATGCAAGCATGAAACCCCAAAATATCGAGTCGCTCTGGACCCACCTGCACTGGCTCACCGTGCTCGCGCAGCAAGGCAGCTTCACCGCCGCCGCGCTGCGCCTGGGCGTGAGCAAGGCGGCCATGAGCCAGCGCATCGCCGAGCTGGAGCACGCGGCCGGCGCGCCATTGGTGCAGCGCACAACGCGCAGCGTGCGGCTCACCGAGGCGGGCCAGCGGCTGGTGGAGGACATGCGCGCGCCCTTCGAGCAGATCGCCCACAGCTTCGCGGGCGTGCGCGACCTGGCGGGCGTGCCGCGCGGGCTGGTGCGGGTGACGGCGCCGGTGGCCTTCGCACGCCAGCAGCTGGTGCCGCGGCTGGCCGACTTCCTGCGCGCGCAGCCCGAGGTGCGCATCGAACTCGACCTGTCGGACCGGCTCAGTTCGCTCGCGATGGAGGGCTTCGACCTCGCGATCCGCCACACCGCCGCGCCGCCAGACACCCACGTGGCCTGGACGCTGTGCGAGACGCGCTCGGTGCTGGTGGCCAGCCGCGCCTACCTGCGCCGCCGCGGCACGCCGCGCGAGCCGCAGGCGCTGGCCGGCCACGACTGCCTGCACTACCCGCGCGCGCAGGACACGCCGACCTGGCACTTCGAGGCCCGCAAGGCCTCGGCGCCGCGCATCACCGTGCCGGTGTCGGGCCCGCTGGTGGCGAACAACAGCGAGGCGCTGCGCGACGCGGCGCTGAGCGGGCTGGGCATCGCGCTGGTGCCCGACTTCAGCGCGCAGTCGGCGCTGCAGTCGGGCAAGCTGCAGCAGGTGCTGCCGCAATGGCGCTCGGTGGGCGCGTTCGGCGAGCGGCTGTACGCGATCCGGCCCTACGCCACGCACGTGCCGCAGGCGGTGACCGCTTTCGTGGCATGGCTGCGCGAGGCGCTGGCGGAAGGCTTCGCGGCCTGAGCAGTTAATTCAGTTCACGAACGTCAGCGACCACGCCGGGAGCACGGTCTTAAGAAAAGGTGAAGAAACGGCGTGGTGCCCTACGCGAACGAGGGGTCTGGAACACCTGTACCCTGGAAGCACCCGGTTACGATGCGCGATTCGCACGCTGGTTTTTGTTTACTTTCCTGCTCATCCGCCCTATGTCTCCTGCCCACTTGCCTGCCGACGCCTCAGCCGCCGACAGCGCGTGGCCCCGTGTCGGGCAGCAGGAGCAGGACGGCCGGCAGTGGACCGTGGCAACCGGCCGCTGGACCACGCTGGCGATGTCGTCCAAGCCGGCCTGGCAGGCGCTGTCGAAGAGCCTGGAGGCCGCGCCGGCCGCCGACGACCGCGCGTGGGACCTGCGCCCGATCCAGCAGCTCGACCACATCGGCGCGCAGTTGCTGTGGGAGCACTGGCACCACGCCTGGCCCGCCACGCTCGAGATGGCGCCGCAGCACAAGGCGGTGCTCGACCAGGTCGCGCAATACACCGTCGCCACGCCCGTCGAGCCTTCGCCCACGCTGAACGACCGCGTGCGCGCGTTCTCGCACAACGGCCCGCGCGCGATGATCGTGATGCGCGACTTCACCGGCCTGCTCGGCCAGCTCGCGATCGACCTGTGCGCGCTGGTCCGCGCGCCGCACCGCGGACCGTGGCGCGATTTTTCCGGGCACCTGTACCAGTTCGGCGCGACCGCGCTGCACATCACGGCGCTGGTCGGGCTATTGATCGGCGTGGTGCTGGCCTACCTGATCTCGCAGCAGCTGCGGCAGTACGGCGCCGA
Source organism: Variovorax paradoxus (assembly GCF_022009635.1). NCBI lineage: Bacteria > Pseudomonadati > Pseudomonadota > Betaproteobacteria > Burkholderiales > Comamonadaceae > Variovorax > Variovorax paradoxus. The sequence goes on along the minus strand of NZ_CP091716.1, from coordinate 831,419 downwards.
GACCTTCGTGGTCAACATCCTCGGCCTCTCGCTGATCCGCGAGCTGGGGCCGGTGCTGGCGGCCGTGCTGATCGCCGGGCGCTCGGGCTCGGCCATCACCGCGCAGATCGGCGTGATGCGCGTGACCGAGGAACTCGACGCCATGCGCGTGATGGGCATACCGCACGGCTTCCGGCTGGTGATGCCGCGCGTGCTGGCGCTGGCCATCGCGATGCCGCTGATCAGCCTCTGGACCTCGATGGCCGCGCTTGCGGGCGGCATGCTGGCGGCCGACGCGGCGCTCAATATTTCCCCGTCGTACTTTTTGTCGGCGCTGCCGCGCGCGGTGCCTATCTCCAACCTGTGGCTGGCCATGGCCAAGTCGGCGGTGTTCGGCGTGATGATCGCGCTGATCGGCTGCTACTTCGGCATGAAGGTCAAGCCCAACACCGAGAGCCTGGGGCGCGGCACCACCTCGTCGGTCGTGACCTCTATCACCGCCGTGATCCTGGTGGACGCGCTCTTCGCCGTGCTCTTCAAGGGCATCGGCTTCCGGGGATGACGCGATGAGCATGCCCGTGCGCCCCGACACCGACCAGACCGTGGTGGACATCCGCGGCCTGTGGACGGTGTTCAAGAATGCCGACGGCGAGCAGGTGGTGCATCGCGACCTGCGGCTGCACATCGACCGCGGCGAGGTGCTGTCGCTGGTCGGCGGCTCGGGCACCGGCAAGACGGTGCTGCTGCGCCAGATCCTCGGGCTGGAAAAGCCCACGCGCGGCCATGTCGAGGTGCTGGGCCAGGAGCCCGGCGAGCTCAGCGCCTCGGGCGCGGCCAACGTGGGCATGCTGTTCCAGCACGGCGCGCTGTTCTCGGCCTTCAGCGTGCTGGAGAACATCGCCTTTCCGCTGCGCGAACTCAAGCTGCTGCCCGACGAGCTGATCCGCCACGCGGCGCTGGTGAAGCTGCAGATGGTGGGCCTGGAGCCCCGGCACGCCAACATGAGCCCGTCGGACCTGTCGGGCGGCATGATCAAGCGCGTGGCGCTGGCACGCGCGCTCATCATGGACCCGCCGCTGCTGCTGCTGGACGAACCCACGGCCGGCCTGGACCCGGAGGCGTCCGACAGCTTCTGCACCCTGCTGCGCGGCCTGCACCGCGAGCTGGGCCTGACGGTGGTGATGGTCACGCACGACCTGGACACGCTGTTCGACCTGAGCACCCGCATCGCGGTGCTGGCCGACCAGAAGGTGATCGTCACCGGCGCGGCGCGCGAGGTCATCGCGTACCCGCACCCGTTCATCCACGAATACTTTCTCGGCGGGCGCGGACAGCGCGCCCTGGAAGCCCTGCACGACAAGCCCGCCGACGCATCTCTCGCATCGCAGCCCGCCGCCGAGGCGGGCCGCTGAAAGGTAGGTAGCCATCATGGAAAACAAGGCCCATGCCCTCGCCGCCGGCGCCTTCGTGCTCGGCCTGATCGCCGCGCTCATTGCGCTGGTGATCTGGTTCACGCGCGACAACACCGTGCGCAACGTCTACGAACTGTCCACGCGCGAGGCCGTGAGCGGCCTGCAGCCGCAGGCCATGGTGCGCTACCGCGGCATCGCGGTGGGCAAGGTGACGTCGATCGACTTCGACCCCAAGGTCAAGGGCAACGTGCGGGTGCGCATCACGGTCGACGAGCGCGTGCCGCTCACCACCTCCAGCTTCGCCACGCTGAGCTATCAGGGCGTGACCGGCCTGGCCTTCATCGCGCTGGACGACAAGGGCGAGTCGACCGTGTCGCTCAAGCCGGACAACGACGACCCGCCGCGCATTCCGCTCAAGCCGTCGATGCTGGCGCAGCTGCAGGACCGCGGCGAGGCCATCATCAACCAGGTCGAGGAAGTGACCAAGCGCGCCAACCAGCTGTTGAGCGACCCCAACCAGAAGCGCGCCGCCGACGCGCTGGAGAACATCGCGGCCGCCTCGGCCAGCGCCAACACGCTGCTCAAGACGCTCGACAACACCGTGAAGACCGGCTTGAACCCGGCGCTGACGAAGCTGCCCGACACCATGGCCTCGGTGAAGAAGGCGGCGGGCGACGTCTCGCGCGTGGCCAACAACTTCAACACCACTGTCGTGCGGCTGAATGCGCCAGACGGACCGGTCGAGCGCCTGAGCGACGGCACCAAGGCACTGGCGCAGGCGGTCGATTCGTTCAACGCCGCAACGCTTCCGCGCGTGAACCGCGTGGCCGACGACACATCGCACGCCATCCGCCGGCTGGGCCGCGCGGCCGACAGCATCAACGACAACCCGCAATCGCTGCTGTTCGGCAACGGCGGCACGGCGGCCGGCCCGGGCGAACCGGGTTTCAGCGCGCCCGCCGCGACGCGGCCCTGAGGGAGACAAGAGGCCATCATGACCATGAACGCCACCATCCACGCCATCCGATCCCTGGCCAGGCCGTGCCGTGCTGCTGCCGCTGCGGCGTTGGCCATAGGCTTCGCGCTGCTGGCCGCCGGCTGCGGCGCGCTGCCCGACAAGCCCGCGCGCGCCGCGCTGTACGACTTCGGTCCCGGCCCGGCCGCCACCGCGCAAGCCCCGGCTTCGGCGCCGGCGCAGATGCGCCCCACGCTGGCGCTGGCCGAGTTCGAGAGCAACAGCCGCCTGGACGGCACGCAGATCCTCTACCGCCTGGGCTACGCCGACGCCAACGAACTGCGGCCCTACGGACAGTCGCGCTGGAGCATGCCGCCGGCGCAACTGCTGCGCCAGCGGCTGCGCGACACGCTGTCGGAGCGCCGCATGGTGCTCGGCCCGGAAGAAAGCGCGACCATCTCGCGCAGCAAGGGCGAAGTGCCCGACACGCTGCGCATCTCGCTCGACGAGTTCACCCACTATTTCGATTCGGCCAGCGCCAGCACGGGCCTGGTGCGCCTGCGCGCCACGCTGATCCGCGGCACCCCCGGCGGCGACCGCGTGCTGGGCCAGCGCGTGTTCACCGTGCGCAGCCCCGCCCCGAGCGCCGACGCGCCCGGCGGCGTGAAAGCGCTGATCGCCGCCAGCGACGCGGCCGTGGCCGAGGTGGTGCAGTGGGTCGACCAGTTGCAGCAGCAACCGCCCCGGCAGTAACCTGCGGCTGGAACGGAGGAGCTACACCATGAACGCAACACGCATCGTCGGCATCCTGCTGATCGTGGCCGGCCTCGCCGTGCTGGCCCTGGGAAGCTTCAGCTTCACCAAGGAAACCCATCAAGCCAAGTTGGGGCCGCTGGAGTTCTCGGTGAAAGAGAAGCAGACCGTCAACCTGCCGGCATGGGCCGGGGTGGCGGTGATCGTAGTGGGCGGGGCGCTGGTTTTGCTGGGTGGCAAAAGAGGCTGAGGCCCTTGCCCCGTCTGGCGCTTCAGTCGCCCGCAGGCGCGGTCGCAGCGCCCAGCTTCTGCTCGACTGCTTTCACCATCCGATCGCCCAGCACGAGCTGGCCCTGTGTCGAAATATGGGTGTCGTTGGGGAAGTAGAAGTCTTTCATCTTCGTCTTCTCCTCCACCGCGAAGGTGAAGAGGTCAGGCCCCAGATCGGTCTGGCGTAGCGCCTTGACGAACGCTTGCGAATGCGACGGCTCCAGGTAAGTAGTCCATTTGTTCGGCACCACCATCCACAGGATCGGCACTTTCGCATGTGCCTGCGTGAATGCCTGCATCTGCGTCAGATGCATTGGCGCGATCTCTCCCAGTTGCTGGTCGCCCCTCAGAAACAACGCCATGTCGCAGCGTCGATGGCTGAAAAGCAGGCATCCGTTTTCAACAGGCAAGGCTTGGGTCTGTTGATCGCAGTCACGGCGCACCTTCCCGGCGATGGCCGCGCGAGTACAGCGGGCCGTCAGCCAGCCTGAAACGATTTGCGCGTCCCAGTTCAGGGCAAATCCGGGTACGTGATCCGGCGGTGGGGAGAGCGGTTCGACACGGGCGGCGAGCGGCGCCGTCATGTCGCCGCACTTTTGCGAGTTCGTAAGCCGCAGCGCCAGAAGGCGCTCCACGCTTTCTGCGATCACCAGCTTGCCGCGGAAACCCGCCGCCGCGAGCCAATCGTCGAAGTTGTCGCACAGCCTGTTGTCGATCGAATCCCAGAATATCGTCGTCACTGCATGACCCTTTTCTGCCAGCCGCGACTGCCATAGATGCGTGGCCGAAAAGCTGTCGCCGATCACCAGAATCTCGGCCTGCTCGATGGGGGCTGCATCCAGCAGCGTGGCCGCGACACGCGGCGGCTCGATGCGCCAGCCGAATTCATGGTCTGAAATGCGGCCGATGCGCGCCAGGTCACCGTAGGGAATGGGCGTGATCAGAGTCTGGAACAACAAGCCCGTATAGACAGCAAAGCCCGTCAGAAATATCGACAACCAGAGTTTTGCGGGAGCCATCTATGAAAAAGGGTATGCGGAAGCGCGAGCTGGCGGTGCCTCACGGGCGCGAGAGTTTAGACCTTCGTCCCGGCAAAGGCCTGCTTGAGTTCAGCCCCAACCCGCCAGCAACTTCGGCAACAGGTCTTCCGACGCGCCCCGCAGCACCACGGAGGCCGCATCGTCCAGGTGCGGCAGCGGCTCCAGGTTCAGCGTGATCAACCGCGCGCCGTGCGCCAGCGCCGTCTGCGGCAACTCGGCCGCGGGATAGACGATGGTGGTGCTGCCCACCACCATGAACAGATCGCACTCCTGCGCGGCCACTTGCGCGTCGAGCAGCACGCCGGCATTCAGCATCTCGCCGAACATCACGACGTCGGGCCGTGCGTGCGAGCCGCAGCGCAGGCAGCGGTGGAAGGGCCAGGGGCCGCTGCGGTTGCCGCAGCGGTCGCAGCGCCAGCGGCGCAGCGAGCCGTGCAGTTCGAGCACGTCCTGCCCGCCCGCCAGCGAGAGCAGGCCGTCGACGTTCTGGGTGACAAGCCGGGTGGCGGGGCGCAGCCGCTGCAGCGTGGCAAGCGCGGCGTGGCCAGGGTTGGGCTGCGCCGATTCGATCACCGACATGCGCTGCGCCCAGAACTTGGTGAAACCCGACGGGTCGCGCGCCAGGTCTTCGGCGTGGGAAAACTGCAGGGCGTTCTGGCTCTTCCAGAGGCCGTCGGCGTCGCGGTAGGTCGGGATGCCGGAGGCGCGGGACAGTCCGGCGCCGGAGAACACGACGATGCGCCGGGCATCGCGCAGCAGCCGTGCGGCCGCCTGTACTGCTTCGAAGGTGGAGGTGTTTTCTGGTGTGACGGGCGTCATCGCTCTGGTTTGGGGGAATTCGCGGGGGCGGGAACGGCGGTGGCGCCCAGGCGCTGGGACACGGTGTCCGCGCAGGCCCTGAGCGCGCGGGAAATCTCACCGTCCCACGCTGTGTTGAAGATGCCGGCCGGGCCGATGGCGGTGACGGCCAGCACGATGGCGCCAGTGTGATCGAAGACCGGCGCGGCCATCGCGCTCACGCCTTCGATGACCTCGCCGTCGGAGCGGCTGATGCCGTGGTCGCGCACCTCTTTCAGCTGGCGCTCGAAGTCGCTCCATGAAGGCAGCGGCTGCACCGGCGGCATGCCGGCCGGCGGCGGTGGCTCGCCGCCCTTGCGCTGTTTCTGGCGCTGGCGTTCTTCCTCGAGCAGGCTGCGCACCACCTCGGCGTCCAGGTAGGTGGCGAAGACGCGGCCCGAGGCGGTGTTGGTCAGCGAGAACACCGTGCCGTGCCGCATGTTCACGTGCACCGGCGACGGCGATTCGGCCGTGCGGACGATGGTCGCGCCGCGCGCCCCCCACACGGCCAGCGCCACGGTATGGCCGATCTGCTGCGCGAGCTGGCCGATCAGCGGCGTGGCGATGTGCACCGGGTCGGCCTGCTGCAGGCTGATGAGCCCCAGTTGCAAGGCGAGCGGGCCGAGCAGATAGTGGCCGCTGGCGCGGTCCTGCTCGATGAGACCCAGGCGCCCGAAGCTGACCATGTACGGGTGCGCCTTGGCGGCCGTCATGTCGGCCTCGCGCGCCAGGTCCTTCAGCGCCATGGGACGGCCGTGGTGCACCAGCGCCCGCAGCAGCTGGCCGCCGACCTCGATGCTCTGGATGCCGCGCTGGGCGCGGTCGGTGTCAGTGGCCATGGCTGCCTTTGGCGTCCGGTTGTTCGTTCATGAAGAAGGGATTAGACATTAACTGATCCGGCGCTTACACTTCAAAAATTCGTTAACCGCAAATTCGTTCGACCTAAACGAATTTCAAATTCCACCCCACCGACGGAGACACCCGATGAGCCAAGCCAAGAAATTCGCCAGCCAGGCCGACATGGAAGAGAAGAAGATCACCTTCAGCCAGATCTCCGAACATGCCTGGGCCTACACCGCCGAAGGCGACCCCAACACCGGCATCGTGATCGGCGACGACTGCGTGCTGGTGGCCGACACCCAGGCCACGCCCGCCATGGCCGCCGACGTGGTGCGCCGCATCCGCGAGGTGACCGACAAGCCCATCAAGTACGTGGTGCTCACGCACTACCACGCGGTGCGCGTGCTGGGCGCGGCGGGCTACGGCGCCGAACACGTGCTGGCCAGCCAGGACACGCGCGACCTGATCGTCGAGCGCGGCGAGCAAGACAAGGCCAGCGAAATCGGCCGCTTCCCGCGCCTGTTCCAGAACGTCGAGACCGTGCCCCCGGGCCTGACCTGGCCCACCATGACCTTCACCGGCAAGATGACGCTGTGGCTGGGCAAGCTCGAGGTGCAACTCATCCAGCTGGGCCGCGGCCACACCAAGGGCGACACCGTCGTCTGGCTGCCGCAGGAACGCACACTGCTGTCGGGCGACCTGGTCGAGTTCGGCGCCACGCCGTACGCGGGCGACGCCTACTTCAAGGACTGGCCGCAGACGCTGGACAACATCGCCGCGCTCAAGCCCGTGGCGCTGGTGCCGGGCCGCGGCGCCGCGCTCACCACGCCCGAAGCCGTCGCCGAGGGCCTGACGGGCACGCGCGACTTCATCTCCGACGTGTACGCCAGCGTGCAGGAAGGCGTGAAGGCCGGCCGCGACCTGAACGCGGTCTACAAGGAAACCTACGCCAAGCTCAAGCCCAAGTACAGCCAGTGGGTGATCTTCGACCACTGCATGCCTTTCGACGTGAGCCGCGCGTACGACGAGGCCTCGGGCCACGCCGATCCGCGCGTGTGGACGGCCGAGCGCGACATCGAGATGTGGAAGGCCCTCGAAGGCTGATCGGTATTTCTCCCTCCCCTTCCGGGGGAGGGTTGGGGTGGGGGCTGACGGCCTTGAACGCCGCGCGGCATCGACAGCCGCCTGCCCCCATCCCAACCTTCCCCCAGCGGGGGAAGGAGCAAGACAAGGACAAAGGACACGGAGACAAGTACGTGATCGACTACCAAAGCCTGCGCTTCGACTACAAGCACCACGCCGACCAGGACGCGGCGGCACCGGCGCACCATCCCGTCGTGATCGTCGGCGCCGGCCCGGTGGGCCTCACGCTGGCCATCGACCTCGCATTGCGGCAGGTGCCCGTGGTGCTGCTCGACAACGACAACACCCTTTCGAGCGGCTCGCGCGCGATCTGCTTCGCCAAGCGCACGCTCGAAGTGTTCGACCGCCTCGGCTGCGGCGACCGCATGGTCGACAAGGGCGTGTCGTGGAACGTGGGCAAGGTGTTCTTCCACGACGAGCAGGTCTACCGCTTCGACCTGCTGCCCGAGCCGGGCCACGAGCGCCCGGCATTCATCAACCTGCAGCAGTACTACGTCGAGGGCTATCTCGTCGAGCGCGTGGCCGCGCTGCCGCTGATCGACCTGCGCTGGAACAGCAAGGTCACCGGCATCGAGCAGCGCGAAGACGGCGCCGTGCTCACGGTGGAAACGCCCGACGGCGACTACCGGCTGCAGGCCGGCTACGTCGCGGCCTGCGACGGCTCGCGCTCCAATCTGCGCCAGCTGCTGGGCCAGGAAGCCAAGGGCCGCGTGTTCCGCGACCGCTTCCTGATCGCCGACATCACGATGGACGCGCAGTTGCCCACAGAGCGCCGCTTCTGGTTCGATCCCTCGTTCCACCCCGGCCAGAGCGTGCTGCTGCACAAGCAGGCCGACGGCATGTGGCGCGTCGACTTCCAGCTCGGCTGGGACGCCGACCCGGCGGAAGAGCGCAAGCCCGAGAACATCACGCCGCGGGTGCGCGCGCTGCTCGACAGCATCGGCTTCGAGGGCGTGCAGTTCCAGATCGGCTGGGCCAGCGTCTACACCTTCGCCTGCCAGCGCATGGCGCACTTCCGCCACGGCCGCGTGCTGTTCGCGGGCGATTCGGCGCACGGCGTGTCGCCGTTCGGCGCGCGCGGCGCCAACTCGGGCGTGCAGGACGCGGACAACCTCGCCTGGAAGCTAGCGGCCGTGGTGCAGGGCCAGGCGCCCGATGCGCTGCTCGACAGCTATGCCAGCGAGCGCGAGTTCGCGGCCGACGAGAACATCCGCAACTCCACGCGCGCCACCGACTTCATCACGCCCAAGAGCGACGTGAGCCGCCTGTTCCGCGACGCGGTGCTGGAGCTGACCCGGCGCCATGCCTTCGCGCGCACGCTGGTCAACAGCGGGCGGCTGTCGGTGGCCACGGTGCTGCGCGATTCGCCGCTCAACACGCCGGACGCCGAGGCCTTCGCCGGCGCGATGGTGCCCGGCGCCGCGGCGGCCGACGCGCCCGTGGTGCGCGCCGACGGCAGCACCGGCTGGCTGCTGCGCGAGTGCCATGCCGAGCGCTTCACCGCGCTGGTGTTCGGCCAGGGCGAAGCCGCCGAACGCAGCCTGCGGGCATTGAAGGAATGCGAGCTTCCGCTGCACGTGGTGCGTGTGGAAGACAGCGCCACTGCCGGCGGCGAGCTCGCCACCCGGCGCTACGACGCGCAGCCCGGCACCGTCTACCTGCTGCGGCCCGACCAGCACGTGTGCGCGCGCTGGCGCAGGCCCACGCCCACCCTCATCCGCGCGGCCGTCGACCGCGCACTGGCCAAGGCATGAACGCCATGCAAGCACAACCGCAAACACTGATCACCACGCCCAACCTCGAGGCGCCCGACGATTTCTACGAGGCGCTCATCGAAGCGCACCAGGGGCTTTCCAACGAAGAGAGCCACGCCTTCAACGCGCGCCTGGTGCTGGTGCTGGCCAACCACGTCGGATCGCTGGCCGTGCTGCGCGAAGCCTTCGACGCGGCGCGCGCCGGCTGAGCGTTTCACCCACATTCACGCATTCCAACCTCATCGCGATTTTTCGAAAGAGAAAACACATGACCCAAGCAACCCCGCCCTCCGAACGGCGCTACCAGAGCGGATTCGGCAACGAGTACGCCTCCGAGGCGGTGCCCGGCGCCCTGCCCCAGGGCCGCAACAACCCGCAGCGCGGCCCGCTGGACCTCTACACCGAGCTGATCTCCGGCACCGCCTTCACCGCGCCGCGCCACGAGAACCGCCGCACCTGGCTGTACCGCCGCCAGCCCTCGGTGGTGTCGGGCCGCTACCAGCCGTATGCACAGCCGCACTGGACCACCGGCGCCGACCGCGAGATCGCGCTGCCGCCCGAGCCGCTGCGCTGGCATCCGCAGCCGCTGGACGGCGCGGAAGGCGCCGACTTCATCGACGGCATGCACACCATCGCGGCCAACGGCGACGCCGAGTCGCAGGTGGGCATCGGCTCGCTGATGTACCTGGCGGGCCGCTCGATGGAGCGCCGCGCCTTCGTCAACGCCGACGGCGAGATGCTGCTGGTGCCCCAGCAGGGCCGCCTGGTCATCACCACCGAACTCGGCGTGCTCGACGTGAAGCCCGGCGAGATCGCGGTGCTGCCGCGCGGCATGGCCTTCAAGGTGGCGCTGCCCGACGGCCTCTCGCGCGGCTACGTGTGCGAGAACTACGGCGCGCATTTCCGCCTGCCCGAACTCGGCCCCATCGGCTCGAACGGCCTGGCCAACGCGCGCGACTTCCAGGCGCCGGTGGCGGCCTTCGAAACCGAAGAAGGCGGCTACGAGATCGTCAAGAAGTTCGGCGGCCGCTTCTGGCAGGCGCCGATGAAGCAGTCGCCCTTCAACGTGGTCGCCTGGCACGGCAACCTGTCGCCGGTGAAGTACGACACGGCGCACTTCATGGTGATCGGCTCGATCAGCTTCGACCATCCCGATCCGTCGATCTTCACCGTGCTGACCTCGCCCAGCGACACGCCCGGCACCGCCAACTGCGACTTCGTGATCTTCCCGCCGCGCTGGATGGTCATGGAGAACACCTTCCGTCCGCCGTGGTTCCACCGCAACCTCATGAGCGAATTCATGGGCCTGGTGCTGGGCGAGTACGACGCCAAGCCGGGCGGTTTCAAGCCCGGCGGCGCGAGCCTGCACAACTGCATGGTGCCGCACGGCCCCGACGAGGAAGCCTTCGACAAGGCCACCCGTGCCGACCTCAAGCCGCACAAGCTGGACAACACGCTGGCCTTCATGTTCGAGAGCCGCTACCGCTTCATTCCCACCAACTTCGCGCTGAAAAGCAGCGCACTCGACACCGACTACGCCGACTGCTGGGCCGGCCTGAAAGATCAATTCAAAGCATGAAGACTGTTTTCACCCTCACCCGTCGCGCGGCGGCCGTCGCACTGCTGGCCGTGCCCTTCTTTGCGCACGCGGCCGACTATCCGTCGAAGCCCATCAAGTTCGTCGTGCCCTACACCCCCGGCGGCACCACCGACCTGGTGGCGCGCACCGTGGGCCAGAAGGTCTCGGAGAAGCTGGGCCAGCCGGTGCTGATCGACAACCGCGGCGGCGCGGGCGGCAACATCGGCATGGACGTGGTGGCCAAGTCCGCGCCGGACGGCTACACCATCGGCTTTGGCGCCATCTCGACCAATGCGCTGAACCCGCACATCTACAAGTCGATGGGCTTCGATCCGCGCAAGGACTTCACCGCCATCAGCCTGCTGGGCACCTCGACCATCGTGCTGGAAGTGCCGGCCGCCTCGGCCATCAAGACCGTGCCCGACCTGATCGCCGCTGCCAAGAAGAACCCCGGCCTGCCCTACGCCACCGCTGGCGCCGGCACCTCGATGAACCTGGCCGGCGTGATGTTCGCGCAGATGACCGGCACCGACCTCGTGCACGTGGCCTACAAGGGCAGCGGCCCGGCCATCACCGACATGCTGGGCAACAACATCGGCGTGATGTTCGACAACCTGCCGGCCTCGCTGCCGCATATCCAGGCCGGCAAGCTGCGCGCGCTGGCGGTGGCGGGCCCGACCCGTTCGCCCTCGCTGCCCGACGTGCCGACCATGGCCGAAGCGGGCCTGAAGGGCTACGCGCTGGAGCCGTGGTTCGGCGTGTACGGCCCGGCCAACCTGCCGGCACCGGTGGTCAAGGCGCTGAACGAAGCCTTCGTGGAAGCGCTCGCCATGCCCGACGTGAAGGCCAAGCTGGCACAGGCCGGCTTCTCGCCGCGCGGCTCGACGCCGCAGGAGCTCGCGAAGCTGAGCGACACCGAATACAAGCGCCTGGGCGACGTCGCCAAGAAGGCCGGCATGTCGGCAGACTGAACAGATTCAAAGAAAGATATCCATGACCGCACTGAACGCCACCCATGACCCCAAGCTGCGCAGCTGGGTCGACTCGGCCAACGAGGCCGGCAACGACTTCCCGATCCAGAACCTGCCGTTCGGCCGCTTCCGCGCCGCGGGCAGCAGCGAAGCCTTCCGCATCGGCGTCGCCATCGGCGACCAGGTGCTGGACCTGCGCGCCACCGGCCTCGTCGACACCGACGACATGAACGTGCTGATGAACGCCAGCGTGAAGGACCGCCAGGCCCTGCGCGCGGCCATCTCGGCCGGCCTGGCCGAAGGCAGCGACAAGCAGGCCGCGTGGTCGAAGGCGCTGCTGGCGCAGGCCAAGGCCGAGATGACGGTGCCCTGCCGCATCGGCGACTACACCGACTTCTACACCGGCATCCATCACGCGACCACCATCGGCAAGCTGTTCCGTCCCGACCAGCCGCTGATGCCCAACTACAAGTGGGTGCCCATCGGCTACCACGGCCGGGCCTCGTCCATCGTCGTGAGCGGCCAGACCTTCAAGCGCCCGCAGGGCCAGACCAAGGCGCCCGATGCCGCGGAGCCGAGCTTCGGCCCGTCGAAGCGGCTGGACTACGAGCTGGAGCTGGGCTTCCTGGTCGGCCAGGGCAATGCCCTGGGCGAGCCGATTGCCATCGGCGAGGCCGAAGACCACCTGTTCGGCGTGACGCTGCTCAACGACTGGTCGGCGCGCGACCTGCAGGCCTGGGAATACCAGCCGCTCGGCCCCTTCCTCTCGAAGAATTTCGCGAGCACGCTGTCGCCGTGGATCGTGACGACCGAGGCACTGGCGCCGTTCCGCGCGAAGTTCGAACGGCCCGCCGGAGACCCGCAGCCGCTGCCCTACCTCGACTCGCCCGCCAACCGCGAACGCGGCGCGCTCGACATCACGCTCGAAGTGCTGCTGCAGACCGCGAAGATGCGCGCCGAAGGCGTTGCGCCCGTGCGCCTGACGCGCGGCAACACGACCGAAGCCGCCTACTGGACCGCCGCGCAGCTCATCGCGCACCACACGGTGAACGGCTGCAACCTGCAGCCGGGCGACCTGCTGGGCTCGGGCACGCTGTCGGGGCCGAAGCCCGACGAAGCCGGCTCGCTGATCGAGCTGACGCTGGGCGGCAAGCAGCCGATCACGCTGCCGAACGGCGAGAAGCGCACGTTCCTGGAAGACGGGGACACGCTGGTGATTCGCGGCTATTGCGAGCGCGTTGGCGCTGTGAGGATCGGGCTCGGGGAAGTCAGCGGCACGGTAGTTTGAGTGGTGTTGTCCCCTCTCCCTCCGGGAGAGGGCCAGGGTGAGGGCAGACGGCCTCCCAACATCGCGCTGTCTTCACCGCCGCTCACCCTCACCCCAACCCTCTCTCCAAGGGGAGAGGGAGCAAGACATTACGGCGCAGTAGCAGGCGTCGGCGCCGCAGCAGCCGGCCACGCCACCTCGCTCGCCACGCGCGGCTTGCCGATCGGCGCGGTCGCCTTGCCGATCTTGATGGCGGCCATGTCGGCCTCGCTCGGGTACTGGTCGGCAAGCCAGTAGTCGAACACCCGGCGCGCGATGGGCGCCGCGGCGCCCGCGCCCCAGCCGGCGTTCTCGACGATCACGGCAATCGCGATCTTCGGGTCGTTCACCGGCGCGAAACCCATGAACAAGGCGTGGTCCCGCTGGTGCTCTTCGAGCGCGCGGGCGTTGTACTTGGTGTTCTGGGCCTGCGTCACGGCCTGCGCCGTGCCGGTCTTGCCGGCCGCCTGGTAGGCCGCGCCCGCGAACACGCCGCGCGCCGTACCGCTGGTGACCACGCTGGTCAGGCCCTCGCGGATCACAGAAATGGCTGACGCCGTGTAGCCGAGGTTTTCCGCCGGCGGCTGCGGCATCGGCACCACCTGCCCGCTCACGGTGTTGCGCGTGGCCAGCACGAGGTGCGGCTTGTGCTTGAGGCCGCCGTCCGCCACGATGGCCGTGGCCTGCGCCAGCTGCAGCATCGTGAAGTTGTTGTAGCCCTGCCCGATGCCCAGCGAGATCGTCTCGCCCGCATACCATTTCTTGGCCTCGGGGCGCTTGTAGGCGTTGCGCTTCCACTCGGTGCTCGGCAGCACGCCGCGCACTTCGCCGCCCAGGTCGATGCCGGTGATCTGGCCGAAGCCCAGCGGCTTCATGGAGTCGTGGATCAGGTCCACGCCCATCTCGTTGGCCAGCGAGTAGAAATAGATGTTGCTCGACAGCTGGATCGCGCGGCGCATGTCGACGCCGCCGAGGTTGCCTTCGGGGCTGCCGAAGCGGTGGCCGCCGAAGTTGAAGTAGCCGGGGTCGTTCACCACCACGCTGGGGCCGCGCTTGCCGGTCTGCAGCGCCGCCAGCGCCATGAAGGGCTTGTAAGTGGAGCCGGGCGGATAGGTGCCGCGCAGCGCGCGGTTCAGCAGCGGCTTGTCGATGGATTCGGTCAGCGCCGCCCAGCTTTCGTTGTCGATGCCTTCGACGAACAGGTTGGGGTCGAAGGTGGGCTTGCTCACGAAGGCCAGCACCTCGCCGGTCTTGGGGTCGATGGCCACCACCGCGCCGCGGCGGTCGCCGAACATGTCTTCCACCAGCTTCTGCAGCTTGATGTCGAGCGACAGCATCACGGTGTTGCCCGGCGTGGCCGGATGGCTGGCCAGCCGCCGCACGGCGCGCCCGCCGGCCGAGGTTTCCATCTGCTCGACACCGGTCTGGCCGTGCAGCGTCTTCTCGTAGCTCTGCTCGATGCCGAGCTTGCCGATGTAGTCGGTGCCCTTGTAGTTGGCCTGCTCTTCCTCGTCCCAGTCTTCCATCGCGGTCTTCTCGCGCTGGTTGATGCGGCCGATGTAGCCGAGCACGTGCGAGGCCAGCTCGCCCTGCGGGTAGTTGCGAAAGAGGCGCGCCTTGATCTCCACGCCCGGAAAGCGGTAGCGCTGGGCCGCGAAGCGCGCGACTTCCTCGTCGCTCAGGCGGGTTCGGATGGGAATGGAGTCGAAGCTGCGCGAGTCTTCGCGCAGGCGCTTGAAGCGGCGGCGGTCACGCGGCGAGATCTCGAGCACCTGGGTCAGGCTGTCGATGGTTTCCTCGACGTCACCCACCTTGGAGGGCGTGATCTCCAGCGTGTAGGCCGAATAGTTGGAGGCCAGCACGATGCCGTTGCGGTCGAGGATCAGCCCCCGGTTCGGCACCACCGGCACCACGGCCGTGCGGTTGCTCTCGGCCTGCTCGGCCAGGTCTTCATGGCGCGTGACCTGCAGGTACACCAGCCGCGCGCACAGCAGCCCGAAGGCGAACAGCACCGCCAGCCCGATGACGATCACGCGGCGCTTGAAGCGCGCGAGATCGGCGGCGACATTGCGGATTTCGGTCATGGCGATGGGAGCTTAGGCGCGCGCAGGTGCGATGGCAAATGCGGCTGGCTGGGCTTAGAGGGGTCGGTTCTCGTCGGGTTCCGGAGTGCGGCGCTGCGGGGCCAGTAACAGTGCCGTGGCCAGGGGCCAGAGCGCAGCTTCGATGGCCGGCGAGATCAGCACCGTCCAGCCCGGAAACACACCGCCGCCGATCATCCGCGTGATGACCTCGATCACCTGCGACAGCGCGAAAAGCGGCAGCACCTGCAGCGCCTGCGACAGCACCGGATACCAGAGCAGCCGCCGGTGGATGGTGATCGCGAAGAAGCCCAGCGTGGTGTAGGACAGCGCATGCTGGCCCAGCATCGACGACTGGTGCACGTCCATGCACAGCCCGAAGACGAAGGCCGCGCCGATGCCCACGCGCGAAGGCTGGTGCACGCCCCAGAACACGATCACCAGCGCCAGCAGGTCGGGCATCCAGACGGCCCGGCCGATCGGCACCATGTTGACGAGCAGCGCCGCCACGAGGCTGGCCCACATGAAGAAGGGGCTGACGGGCAGCAGGAGCTGCTGCTGGCCGGGACGCTTGATCATCGACGTTCTCCCGGCTTCTTTTCGTTCTTGCCCGCGCCGGGCTTGCCTTCCGGCCGCTTGCGCTGGGTGGTGGCGGGCGGGGCTGGCGGCGGCGCGGTCGGCGCGCCCGTGGGTTCGAGCACCAGCACGTAGCGCGCGGCCGTCACATGGGCCAGCGGCACGCAGTAGATGCGGGCGAAGGCGGAATCGGCGCGGCGCTCGATGCGTTCGATCTTCGCCACCGGCAGGCCGGTGGGGTAGATGCCGTCGACGCCGCTGGTGGAGAGCAGGTCGCCTTCCTGCAGGTCGGCATTGGCGGCCATGAAGCGCAGCTCCAGGCCGCCGCCGTGGGCCGAGGCGTCGCCGAAGGCCACGCTGCGCACGCCGGTGCGGGTGTTCTGCACGGGAATGGCCAGGTCGCGGTCGATCACCAGCGTGACCTCGCTCGTGAAGGGCAGCACCTGCGTGACCTGGCCCAGCACGCCGCGCGCGTCGATCACCGGCGAGCCGGCCACCACGCCCTGGGTCATGCCCTGGTCGATCACGATCTTTCGGGTGTAGGGGTCGGCCGCGTCGTACAGCACCTCGGCCGCGCGGCCCGGCGTGGTCGTGGCCTGGCGCAGCTCGAGCAGTTCGCGCAGGCGGGCGTTGTCCTGCGCCAAGGTGTCGGCCTGGGCCGCGCGCTCGGCCTGCATCATCAGTGCCTTGCGAGCATCTTCCTCGTTGCGCTGGGCGACCTGCAGGTCTTCGAAGTAGCGTCCGCCGCCGAGCACGGCCTGAACCGGCTTCAGCGCCACCCATTGCACCGGATACAGCACCGCGCCGATGCCCGCGCGGATGGGCTGCACGATGTGGAAACGCGCGTCGGCCACCATGAGGAACAGGGAGAGCGCGCCGAAGAAGATCAGCTTGCTGAGCGCCGACTGCCCCTGGTTGAACAGGGGTGGCGCTGTGCGATCGAGCGTGCCCAGAGGCATGAATTCAGACCCGGCGGTGGTGCGGAATCAAATAACAAAAAGCCGGCCTGCGCAAGCAGAGGCCGGCCGATGATGCAGCTGCCTGCTTACTCGCTCGTGAAAATGCTGCCCAGGCGGTCCATGCGCTCCAGCGCAATGCCGCAGCCGCGCACCACGCAGGTCAGCGGGTCTTCGGCCACCAGCACCGGCAGGCCGGTTTCCTCGGCCAGCAGGCGGTCGAGGTCGCGCAGCAGCGCGCCGCCGCCAGTCAGCATCATGCCGCGCTCGGCGATGTCGGCGCCCAGTTCGGGCGGCGTCTGTTCGAGCGCGTTCTTCACGGCCGAGACGATGTTGTTCAGCGGATCGGTCAGGGCTTCCAGCACTTCGTTGCTGCTGATGGTGAAGCTGCGCGGCACGCCTTCGGAAAGGTTGCGGCCCTTGACTTCCATTTCCTTGACTTCGGAGCCCGGGAAGGCCGAGCCGATGTTCTTCTTGATGACTTCGGCCGTCGGCTCGCCGATCAGCATGCCGTAGTTGCGGCGGATGTAGTTGATGATGGCTTCGTCGAAGCGGTCGCCGCCCACGCGCACGGAGCCCTTGTAGACCATGCCGCCCAGCGAGATGACGCCCACTTCGGTGGTGCCGCCGCCGATGTCCACCACCATCGAGCCCGAGGCTTCGCTGACGGGCAGGCCGGCGCCGATGGCCGCGGCCATGGGTTCCTCGATGAGGTAGACGGAGGTGGCGCCTGCCGCCTCGGCCGCGTCCTTGATGGCGCGGCGCTCGACCTGGGTCGAGCCGCAGGGCACGCAGATGATGATGCGCGGGCTCGGCGTGAGCAGCGTGCGCGGGTGCACCATCTTGATGAACTGCTTGATCATCTGCTCGGTGATCACGAAGTCGGCAATGACGCCGTCCTTCATCGGGCGGATCGCCTCGATGTTGCCGGGCACCTTGCCCAGCATGGCCTTGGCTTCGCGGCCGACAGCCTGGATCACCTTCTTGCCGTGGGGGCCGCCTTCATGGCGGATTGCCACGACGGACGGTTCGTCCAGCACGATGCCCTTGTTGCGGGCGAAGATCAGGGTGTTGGCGGTGCCGAGGTCGATCGCAAGGTCGGTGGAAAAGTACCGACGGAAAGCTCCAAACATGTGCGGAATCCTCTGAGCACGGCCTGCGCATCGGCAGGTCGTCGCTCTATTTTTTGGGTCGTTTGACGGGGTGAATTGATCGTTTTTGGCGCAAAAGCCGGCGCGTTCGCGGGGGTTGCGGCAAAGGCGGGATAATAACCGAATCCCCTCTGATTCCCGTATTAGCACCGGCTTCGCGGTGCGATTCCCCCTGCTTTTTTTAGCGTTTCGACCCTATGGCACTTTCTGCTTCCGATATCGCGCGCATCGCCTCGCTGGCGAGGCTGCAGCTGGCTCCCGACGAAAGCGAGCGCATGCTCAGCCAGATCAACGGCTTTTTCGACGTGGTCGAACGCATGCGTTCGGTGGACACCACCGGCGTCGAGCCGCTGGCCCACCCCGTGGCGGCCATCGAAGACATCACGCTGCGCCTGCGTGACGACGTGGCGAGCGAGCCCAATAACCGCGAAGCCAACCAGAAGAGCGCCCCGGCCGTCGAAGCCGGCCTGTTCCTCGTGCCCAAGGTGATCGAATAATGAGCAGCAACACCGAACTGCACCAGATGGGCGTGGTCGCGCTGGCCCAGGCGCTGGCCGACCGCAAGGTTTCGGCCGTCGAGGCCTCCCAGGTATTCCTCGGCCGCATGAAGGCCCACGAATCCCTCGGCACCTTCGTCGACGTCAATGAAGAAGCGACGCTGGCCCAGGCCCGCGCCGCCGACGCGCTCATCGCCGCCGGCAACGCCCCGGCGCTGGCCGGCGTGCCCATCGCGCACAAGGACATCTTCGTCACCACCGACTTCGCCACCACCGCGGGCTCGAAGATGCTCGCGGGCTACCGCTCGCCCTTCGACGCGACCGTGGTCAAGCGTCTGGCCGAAGCCGGCGCGGTCACGCTCGGCAAGCTGAGCTGCGACGAATTCGCGATGGGCTCGGCCAACGAGAACATCGCCGTGCCCGCCGTGGGCCACGACAAGGCCGTGCCCGTGCAGAACCCCTGGAACCGCGAGCGCATTCCGGGCGGCTCGTCCGGCGCCAGCGCGGCGGCAGTGGCGGCACGCCTGGCTCCCGCGGCCACCGGCACCGACACCGGCGGCTCGATCCGCCAGCCCGCCTCGTTCTGCGGCATCACCGGCATCAAGCCCACCTACGGCCGCGCCTCGCGCTACGGCATGGTGGCCTTCGCGTCGAGCCTGGACCAGGCCGGCCCGATGGCCCGCTCGGCCGAAGACTGCGCGCTGCTGCTGTCGGCCTTCTGCGGCCCCGACCTCGACCGCGACTCCACCTCGCTCGACAAGCCCGCCGAGAACTTCGGCCGCTCGCTGAACGACTCGCTCGAAGGCCTGCGCATCGGCGTGCCCAAGGAGTTCTTCGGCGAAGGCGTGGCACCCGGCGTGCGCGCGGCCATCGACGCGGCCCTGGCGCAGTACGAAAAGCTCGGCGCCAGGCGCGTCGAGGTCACGCTGCCGCGCACCGAGCTGTCGATTCCCGTGTACTACATCATTGCCGCGGCCGAGGCCTCGAGCAACCTGAGCCGCTTCGACGGCGTGAAGTTCGGCCATCGCGCCAAGGACTTCATCGACCCCGCGAGCAAGAAGAGCGCGCTCACGCAGATGTACGAACGCACGCGCGCCGAAGGCTTCGGCGACGAAGTCAAGCGCCGCATCATGATCGGCACCTACGTGCTATCGCACGGCTACTACGACGCCTACTACCTGCAGGCGCAAAAAGTGCGCCGCATGATCGCCGACGACTTCCAGCAGGCCTTCGGGCAGTGCGACGTGATCGCCGGCCCCGCCGCGCCCACCACCGCATGGAAGCTCGGCGAACACGGCGACGACCCGGTGGCCGACTACCTTGCAGACATCTTCACGCTGCCCGCATCGCTGGCCGGCCTGCCCGGCATGAGCGTGCCCGCGGGCTTCGACGGCGGCATGCCCGTGGGCCTGCAGCTGATCGGCAACTACTTCGGCGAAGCGAAGCTGCTGAACGCGGCGCACCGCTTCCAGCAGGCCACCGACTGGCATTCGCGCACGCCGGAGGGCTTTTGAGATGAGCGAGACCGTGAACACATTCGAAGCACAACAACAGGGCCGCCCGACCGGCCCACTGGTGCGCGGCTATGAAGTCATCATCGGCTTCGAGACGCACGCGCAGCTCTCCACCGCGAGCAAGATCTTCAGCCGCGCCTCCACCGCCTTCGGCGCCGAGCCCAACACGCAGGCCTGCGCGGTCGACCTGGCGCTGCCCGGCACGCTGCCCGTGATGAACAAGGGCGCGGTCGAACGCGCCATCAAGCTCGGCCTGGCGCTGGGCTCGCACATCGCGCCGCGCAGCGTGTTCGCGCGCAAGAACTACTTCTACCCCGATCTGCCCAAGGGCTACCAGATCAGCCAGTTCGAGATCCCCGTGGTGCAGGGCGGCGCGGTGTCGTTCTTCGTGGGCGAGGAGCAGAAGACGGTGCGCCTGGTGCGCGCCCACCTCGAGGAAGACGCGGGCAAGTCGCTGCATGAAGACTTCATCGGCCAGAGCGGCATCGACCTGAACCGCGCCGGCACGCCGCTGCTGGAGATCGTGACCGAGCCCGACATGCGCTCCACCGCCGAGGCCGTGGCCTATGCGAAGGAGCTGCACAAGATCGTGACCTGGATCGGCATCTGCGACGGCAACATGCAGGAAGGCAGCTTCCGCTGCGACGCCAACGTGTCGGTGCGCCGCCCTGGCGACAAGCTCGGCACGCGCCGCGAGATCAAGAACCTGAACAGCTTCAAGTTCATGCAGCAGGCGATCGACTACGAGATCCGCTGGCAGATCGAAGAGATCGAGGACGGCCGCGCCATCGAGCAGGCCACCGTGCTGTTCGATCCCGACACCGGCGAGACGCGCGCCATGCGCGCCAAGGAAGACTCGGCCGACTACCGCTACTTCCCCGACCCCGACCTGCCGCCGCTGGTCATCGCCGCCGACTGGATCGAGCGCGTGAAGGGCGCCATGCCCGAGCTGCCGCGCGCGATGGCCGAGCGCTATGTACGCGACCACGGCCTGTCGGAATACGACGCCGCGCAGCTCACGCAGAGCGCGGCGCTGGCCGGCTACTTCGACGAAGCCGTGAACGCGGGCGCCACGCCCAAGCTCGCGAGCAACTGGATCACCGGCGAGATGGCACGGCGCCTGAACGCCGCCGAAATCGGCATCGAGGCCGCGCCGGTGAAAGCGCAGCAACTGGCCCAGCTGGTGAAGCGCATCGCCGACGGCACGCTGCCCAACAACGCAGCACGCCAGGTGTTCGAAGCGCTGTGGACCGGCGAAGGCAGCAATGTCGACGCCATCATCGAAGCGAAAGACCTGAAGCCGATGGCCGACACCGGCGCGCTCGACAAGATCCTCGACGAGGTGATCGCGAAGAACGCCAAGAACGTCGAGGAATACCGCGGCGGCAAGGAAAAGGCGCTCAACGCCCTCGTGGGTCAGGTCATGAAGGCCAGCGGCGGCAAGGCGAACCCAGCGCAGGTCACCGAACTGCTGAAGGCCAAGCTGGCCTGATCGAATGAAGCCGGGGCCTTGCGCAAGGCCCCGGTTGCTTCAGCGGTTGGTGCCGCCGTTCTGGGGCGACCAGAGCAGCTTCAGGCGCGCGCGCTCTTCGTCGAAGCGCGCATTCACCCGCTTCTTCTCTTCTTCCTGCTCGCCGATGAAACGGTTCTGCACCGCCACGCTCTGCGCGTTGTCGTCAAGCCTGCGCCGCACCGCGCCGGGAGCCTTGGTCGGGTCCTGCTTGTAGAACTCCATCTCCTCGTCGATCTTCTTGCGGTCTTCGCCCAGCTCGACGATGCGCTTGCGCGCCGCCTGCGTCACCGCGTCGATCTGCGAGAGCGCCTCGGCGCGTTCGCGATCGTGCGTGGCGGCGTTCGGGTAGCGCACCAGCAAGGCCCGCTCGCGCCGGCGCTCGTCGGTCAGGCGCGCGGCCTGGATGGCGGCTTCGCGGGCGCGGTCTTCGCGCTCCTGCAGCTCGCGCGCCGTGTAGGTCGGCTCGACCTTTCGGCGCACGGAGCCGCTGGGGTTCAGCTCGCGCTGCTCACGGTCGCTGCACTCGGCAATGGGCCGGTCGGCCGTCAGCGTGCGGCCGCGGGCGTCGGTGCAGGTGAAGATGCCGGGAGAGGCGCCTTCCGGTTTCTGCGATTGCGCATGCAACGCGCCGCAAAAACCCGAAGCCGCCAGTATCGATGCCGCCGCCAGCAGGCGAATCGGCTTGCCGTTGTCGCGTGCGTCGTGCATCGGCTGTACGCCTCAGCTCGCGCCGTAGCGCGTGCGGTAGGCCAGCACGCGGTCGCGGTGCGTGCCCAGGTCGGCCGCCGCGCTGCCCGACAGGTAGCTCAGCAGGTCGTCCAGCGTGGCGATGGCGATCACCGCCAGGCCGAGCTGGTTGCGCACGTACTGCACCGCGCTGTGGTCCACGTCGACGCCGTTCTCGGTGGCTTTTTCCTGCCGGTCGAGCGCGATGGCCACGGCATGCGGCGTGGCGCCGGCCGCCTGGATGGCGGCGATCGACTCGCGCACCGCGGTGCCGGCGGACATCACGTCGTCGACGATCAGCACGCGGCCCTTGAGCGGCGCGCCGACCAGGTTGCCGCCTTCGCCGTGCGCCTTGGCTTCCTTGCGGTTATAGGCAAAGGGATAGTTGCGGCCCCGGCGGGCCAGCTCGGCGGCCACCGTGGCGCCCAGCGGGATGCCCTTGTAGGCGGGGCCGAAGATCATGTCGAATTCGAGCCCGCTCTCGATCAATCGGTCTGCATAGAATCCCGCGAGACGGGCGATCTTGCCGCCGTCGTCGAAGAGCCCCGAATTGAAGAAATAAGGACTCATTCGGCCGGCTTTTGTCTTGAATTCGCCAAAACGCAGCACGCCGGCATCCAACGCGAACTGGACGAAGTCCTGTGCGACCGCGCTGCTTTTCTGACCATCTACAGCCATCGGAATTTCCTTGTGTTCAAACTGACCAGTCTCAATCTCAATGGCCTGCGTTCGGCCGCTACCAAAGGCGTGGCCGACTGGGTGGCCGAACTTGCGCCGGATTGTATTTGCATGCAGGAGATCCGGGTCCAGGCCAGCGATGTCGAAGGCCGTTTCGAGGAAATGGCGGGCCTGAAGGGCCACTTCCATTTCGCCGAGAAAAAGGGGTACGCCGGCACCGCCGTGTACACCAAGCACGCTCCGAGCCAGGTCGTGGTGGGCTGGGGCGACGCCGAGTTCGACGCCGAGGGCCGCTACCTGGAGCTTCGCTTCGACACGCCCAAGCGCAAGTTCTCGGTCATCAGCTGCTACTTTCCGAGCGGCAGTTCGGGCGAGGAGCGGCAGGAGGCCAAGTTCCGCTTCCTCAAGGGCTTCTTCCCGCACTTGGTGGCGCTGAAGAAAGAGCGCGAGTTCGTCCTGTGCGGCGACATCAACATCGCCCACCAGCAGATCGACCTGAAGAACTGGCGCGGCAACCAGAAGAACAGCGGCTTCCTGCCCGAGGAGCGTGCCTGGATGACCAGGCTGCTCGACGCCGGCACCGAAGGCGCGGGCCTGGTCGACGTGTATCGCAAGCTCAAGCCCGACACCACCGACGAAGCCTACACCTGGTGGAGCAACCGCGGCCAGGCCTACGCCAACAACGTGGGATGGCGGCTGGACTACCACCTGGCCACGCCGGCCATCGGCGCGCTGGCGCGCACCGAGCAAATCTACAAGACCGTGAAGTTCTCGGACCACGCGCCGATCACGGTCGAATACGACTTCACGCTGTAAGCCTAAGCCAGCCCGTATCGCCGGTCAGCGCGACAACTCGGGCAGCGCCTTCACCAGCGTCGCGACGAAGGCTTGCATGGCCTCGGTCTCGTGCGCGCCGCGCTTGGTGACGCGGTAGAAATCGAGCCCCACCTTGGGCTTGGTCAGCACGTCGGTGCGCACCCTGTGGCGGCGACAGGCCGCGAGCGCGAAGGTCGGCATCACGGCGGTGCCGAAGCCGGCCTCCACCATCGAGATCAGCGTGCCGAAGAAGTTGAACGCGGGCCGCTGCGCGTCGGCGCGGCCGATGGTGGCCAGGTGCTGGTCGATCACCTTCTGGATCGGGTTGCCGGGCGGCAGGCCGACCAGTTCCGCGCCGCGCAGGGCCGACCACGGCGCGGTGCCGACGCCCGGCGCCGCGTCGGCGTCGTCATCGAGGCGGCTCACCCGCATCAGGTGAAAGCGGCCGACCGGCGTGCGCTCCAGCCCCGGCGCGGCCTTGAAGAAGAAGCCCAGCCCCACGTCGGCGTCGCCGGCCGTGACCATCGCCTCCACGTCGCGAAGGTCGGCGTCGAACAGGCGCAGGCTGACCTGCGGGTGCGCCGCGCGGAAGGTGGAGAACACCTGGGGCAGCAGGTGCGACGACACCAGCGGCGTGGCCGCGATGCGCAGCGTGTGGCGCGCCGCGTCGCCCGCCGCGCCCAGTTCGGCCGCCACGTCGTCCAGGTCGGTCATGAGCCGCTCGACCACCGGCAGCAGCCGCCGTCCCTCGGGCGTGAGGCTCACCACGCGCGTGGTGCGGTCGAACAGCCGGCAGCCGAGCTGCTTTTCCATCTCTCGAATCAGGATGCTGAGGCCCGCCTGAGTGATGTGCGCCTGCTCGGCCGCACGCGTGAAGTTGCCGATGCGCGCCACATGCAGGAACGCGCGCATCTGGCGGGTCGAGAGGTTCATAAGGATTCATGATAAATCCATATCACATCTAAATTTCCCAAATGGTTCGGCTGCGTTCCTAATGCGCGCCGGGGCACAACGCATCACCACGAACGACCATGAGCAACGAAGTCATCATCCTGGGCGCCGGCATCGGCGGCCTGACCCTGGCGCTGAGCCTGCACCAGGCCGGCATCCCCTGCCGCGTGTACGAGGCCGTGCCCGAGCTGAAGCCGCTGGGCGTAGGCATCAACCTGCTGCCGCACGCGGTGCGCGAGCTCAGCGAACTCGGCCTGCTGCCCGCGCTCGACAAGGTCGGCGTGCGCACGCAGGAGGCGGTGTTCTTCACCGAGCACGGCCAGCTGGTGTTCAGCGAGCCGGCCGGGCAGCACGCGGGCTACGACTGGCCCCAGTTCTCGATCCACCGCGGCGACCTGCAGACCGTGCTGTACGAAGAGACGCTCAGGCGCCTGGGCACCGACAGCGTGGTGTGCAACCGCCGCTGCACCGGCGTGACGCAGGACGCCGACGGCGTCACCGTGCACTTCGCCGACGCGCCTTCGGTGCGCGGCGCCATCGCGGTCGGCTGCGACGGCATCCACTCGGCATTGCGCAAGCAGCTCTACCCCAACGAAGGCGCGCCGCGCTACTCGGGCATCAACATGTGGCGCGGCACCGCGCGCTGGAAGCCTTTTCTCTCGGGCGGCAGCATGGTGCGCGCGGGCTGGCTGTCGGTCGGCAAGATGGTGATCTACCCGATCCGCAACGACATCGACGCCGAAGGCCACCAGCTCGTGAACTGGGTCGCCGAGATCCATGCGCCGCAGCCCTCGATGCGCGATTGGAGCCGCGCCGGCCGGCTCGAAGACTTCCTGCCCGCCTTCGCCGACTGGCATTTCGACTGGCTCGACGTGCCGGCGCTGATCCTCGCGTCGGACACCATCCTCGAATATCCGATGGTCGACCAGGACCCGCTGCCGCGCTGGACCCACGGCCGCCTCACGCTGCTGGGCGACGCGGCGCACCCGATGGTGCCGCGCGGCTCCAACGGCGCCGGGCAGGCGATCATCGACGCGCGCTTCCTGGCGGGCGCGCTCAAGGACCAGGGCGTGGGCACCGCGGCGCTCGAAGACTACGACCGCGTGCGCGTCAAGGCCACCACCGAGGTGGTGCTGACCAACCGCAGCAACCCGCCCGACGCGATCCTGCGCGAGGTGTTCGAGCGCTCGGGCGGCAAGCGCTTCGAGAAGATCGAAGACGTCGTGCCGACGGCCGCGCTGCAGGCCATCTCGGACAACTACAAGCGCGTTGCCGGCTACGACCCGGTCGCGCTGAAGGCGCGCCCTTCCTACCTTTGACCTGCCCCCATCACAAGAAACCGGAGACACAAGAGACATGCGCTCACTGATCAGCAAGACCCTCGCCACCCTGCTCGTCGCGGCCGGCACCGCCACCGCCGCGCACGCCTGGCCCGACCAGCCGATCACGCTGGTGGTGCCCTACACGCCCGGCACCGGCATCGACCTGGTGGCGCGCCAACTGTCGGCCCGCCTGCCCGCGAAGCTGGGCCAGCCGGTGATCGTGGAGAACGTGGCCGGCGCCAGCGGCAACATCGGCAGCGAGCGCGTGGCGCGCGCCAAGCCCGACGGCTACACGCTGATGGTGCAGGTCAACACGCTGGTGATGAACCGCAGCCTCTACCGCTCGCTGAGCTACGACCCGGTGGCCGACTTCGCGCCGGTATCGCTCACCTCGTGGGGCACGCTGCTGCTGGTGACCAACCCGAACGTGCAGAAGGCCACGTCGGTGCAGCAGATGGTGAGCGCGGCCAAGGCGGAGCCCGGCAAGCTGACGTACGCCACGCCGGGCGTGGGCACGCCGCACCACCTGTCGATGGCGCTGCTCATGCAGGGCACGGGCACCGAGATGCTGCACGTGCCGTACAAGGGCACGGCCGGCGCGGTGACCGACCTGCTCGGCGGGCGCATCGACTACATGTTCCTGCCGGTGCACGTGGCGCTGCAGCACATCCAGGTCGGCAAGCTCAAGGCCATTGCCACCGGCAGCGGCAAGCGCCTGCCGCAGCTGCCCGACGTGCCCACGCTGGCCGAGGCCGGCGTGACGGCCGACAACGTCGACATGTGGTACGGCGTGCTGGCGCCCAAGGGCACGCCGCCGGACGTGGTGGCGCGGCTGAACAAGGAGATCGCCGCGGTGCTCAAGCAGCCCGAGGTGGCGAAATCGTTCGAGTCGCAGGGCATGGTGCCGGCGAGCTCGACGCCGGCGGAGTTCGGCGCGCTGATGCGGAAAGACGCCGACCGCTGGGCTGCCGTGGTGAAGCGCGGGAACATCAGCGCCGAATGATCGGCCGGCGGCCGGCCTTCGGGCCGAAGCCTCAGCCCTTCTTCGCCTCGCGGTAGAGCTTCTCGACCTTCGGCAGGTTCGCTTCGAGCTTGGTGATGCGGTCGGGCCCGCTCGGGTGCGTCGAGAGGAAGTTCAGGCCGCCCTGGTTCTTCGATGCGGCGGCCATCTTCTGCCACAGCGATACCGACGCCTTCGGGTCGTAGCCCGCGCGCGCCGCGAGTTCCAGCCCCACGAGGTCGGCCTCGGTCTCGTCGCTGCGGCTGAACTTGAGCGTGATGAGCTGGGTGCCGGCGCGCGCCGCCAGGTCGCCCACCTGGCCCCAGCCGAGCATCTGCGCACCAAGCGAAAGCACCGCGCCGGTGCCCGCGCTCTTGGCCATGCGAGCGCGCGCATGCTCGCGCAGCGCGTGGGCCATCTCGTGGCCCATGACCATCGCGACCTCGTCGTCGGTGAGCTTCAGCTGGTCGAGGATGCCGGTGAAGAAGGCGATCTTGCCGCCGGGCATGCAGAAGGCGTTGATCTGCTTGCTGCCGATCAGGTTGACCTCCCACTTCCAGCCGCGGGCGCGCGAGTTCCACGGCGTGGCGAACGGAATGAGCCGGGTCGCGATGGCGCGCAGGCGCTGCAGCTGCGGGTTGTTGTCGCCGGCGAGCGCGCCCTTGGCACGGGCCTGCTCGAGCAGCTCGCCGTATTGCTGCACGCCGGCTGCCTCGATCTTGTCGGCGGGTACGAGGTTGCGCGCCACCGAGGCGTTGCCCACGTCGACCTGCGCCAGCGCCGGGCCGCCGAGCGCCGCGCCGGCGGCGGCCAGCAGGAAGGCGCGCCGGGGATTCCAGGGCGAAGCCGCGGAAGGAAGGGCCGGGCCGGCGGCGGTGCCGGAGGAAGAGCGCTCGCATCGTATGCACATAGGGGCCGGATCATAGGAACAAATGAAGACAAAGGGGCAGCCCGAGGGCCTCTCCCGCTCATGGACAATCCGGGCACATGTCCGCCTCGCCCGTCGAAACCCCCACCACCCCCTCCCCACCCTGGCGCGACGCCCTCAAGGTCTACCTGGAGCCCGCCACGCTGCGCATGCTGGCGCTGGGCTTCTCGGCCGGGCTGCCGCTGCTGCTGGTGCTGGGCACGCTGAGCTTTCGCCTGCGCGAGGCCGGCATCGACCGCACCACCATCGGCTACCTGAGCTGGGTCGGGCTGGCCTATGGCTTCAAGTGGGTCTGGGCGCCGCTGGTCGACCGGCTGCCGCTGCCGCCGCTGACCACGCTGCTGGGACGCCGGCGCGGCTGGCTGCTGCTGGCGCAGGGGCTGGTGATCACGGGACTGGTCGGCATGGCCATGAACGACCCGCGCCTGGGCCTCACGCCGCTGATCTGGTGCGCGCTGCTGGTGGCCTTCGGCTCGGCCACGCAGGACATCGCGCTCGACGCCTTCCGCATCGAATCGGCCGAGCCGCGCAAGCAGGCCGCGATGGCGGCCGCCTACCAGACGGGCTACCGCCTCGCGATGATCTGGGCCGGCGCCGGCGTGCTGTGGGTCGCGACCTGGGCCGAGGTGGCGCCCGCCGTGGCCGCCACCGGCGCGGCCGCCTACCAGAACGGCGCCTGGAAGACGGCCTACCTGGTGATGGCGGCGTCGATGACTGTGGGGGTGCTCACGGTGCTGCTGTCGCCGGAGCCGTTGCCGCGCGCACTGCCCAAGGCCCGCAATGCGGCCGAGTGGCTGCGCAGCGCGCTGATCGAGCCCTTTGCCGATTTCATCCACCGCTACAAATGGCAGGCGGTGCTGATCCTCTCGCTGATCGCCATCTATCGCATCAGCGACGTGGTGATGGGCATCATGGCCAACCCTTTCTACGTGGACATGGGCTTCACCAAGGACGAGGTGGCCACGGTCAGCAAGATCTACGGCGTGGTCATGACGCTGGTGGGCGCCTTCGTCGGCGGCGTGCTGTCGATGCGCCTGGGCGTGATGCGGGTGCTGATGATGGGCGCGGTGCTCAGCGCCGCGAGCAACCTGCTCTACGCCTGGCTGGCGACGCGCGGCCACGACACCACGGCGCTGATCGCGGTGGTGTCGGCCGACAACCTGGCCGGCGGCATCGCCTCGGCGGCCTTCATCGCCTACCTGTCGAGCCTCACCAACATCAGCTATTCGGCCACGCAGTACGCGCTGTTCAGCTCGCTGATGCTGCTGCTGCCGAAGTTCATCGCCGGCTATTCCGGCGCCTTCGTCGACGCCTACGGCTACAGCAACTTCTTCGTCGCGACCGCGCTGCTGGGCGTGCCGGTGCTGGTGCTGGTGGCGCTGGCCTCGCGGCTCACGGCCATCACGAGTCCCGCGGAACGTCAATAGGGCGCGGGCCTTATAGGAATCCGCCGACGCGGCACGGCGCCTGCAACTGTTAGGCTGTGCCCCGTTTACATTCGCTCTTTCACATTTGTCTCCAGTTGTCAGCGAGCCTGCAAAAGATCGTGCCGTCCCGAATCTCCCCTCTACAAATCAGCGCCTTCACGGCGACCTCGGCCGTCGGTGTCGGCAAGGAAGCGCTTGCTGACGCGCTGGCGCAGTCGCGCAGCGGCCTGCGTGCCAACGACTTCGGCGACGCCCCGCTGCCCACGTGGATCGGCCGCGTCGACGGCGTGGAAGACATCCGCCTGCCCGAATCGCTCGCCCCATGGGACTGCCGCAACAACCGGCTCGCATGGATGGGCCTGCATGCCGACGGCTTCATCGAGGCAGTGGCGGCGGCGCGCGAGAAGTACGGCGCGTCGCGCATCGCGCTGATCCTGGGCACCTCGACCGCGAGCATCGGCGAGACCGAGCTGGCCTACACCCAGCTCGACGCCGACGGCATGTTCCCGGTCAACCAGCGCCGCGGCGCGGTGCACACGCCGCATTCGCTGGCCATGTTCACGCAGCAGGTGCTGGGCATCAGCGGCCCGAGCGAAACCATTTCCACCGCCTGCTCCTCGAGCGCCAAGGTGTTTGCCTCGGCCGAGCGGATGATCCGTCTGGGCCTGGCCGACGCGGCCGTGGTCGGCGGCGCGGACACGCTGTGCGGCAGCGTGCTGTTCGGCTTCAACTCGCTCGAACTGGTGTCGAGCGAACCGTGCCGGCCCTTCGACGCCGGCCGCAAGGGCATCAGCCTCGGCGAGGCCGCGGGCTTCGCGCTGGTGGAACGCGTGCAGACCGGCGCCGATGCGTCCCCGCTGCACCTGCTGGGCTACGGCGAGGCGAGCGACGCGCACCACATGTCGACCCCGCACCCCGAGGGCCTGGGCGCCGAACGCGCGCTGGACGAGGCACTGGCGCGCGCCGGCCTCGCGCCCGACGCCATCGACTACATCAACATGCACGGCACCGCAAGCCAGAAGAACGACGAGGTCGAGGGCGCGCTGGTGGCGCGCCGCTTCCCGGCGCGCACCCATGCCAGCTCGACCAAGGGCTTCGTCGGCCACACGCTGGGCGCGGCAGGCATCGTCGAGGCCGTCATCAGCCTGCTGGCGATCGAACGCGGCCTGATGCCGGGCACCGTCAACACCCACACGCTGGACGAAGGCTTCGGCCCGCAGATCAGGCTCGAGCCCGCGCGCGGCGAAGTGCGCTATGCGCTGAGCAACTCCTTCGGCTTCGGCGGCAACAACTGTTCGCTCGTTTTCGGCAAAGCGGCATGAGCGAAATGAACCAAGCCCCCACGCCCCCCACCCTCTACATCGAAGGCCCGGCCTTCTGGACGCCCACCATGCCGGGCTGGGAAGCCGCGCGCGCCGCCTTCCGTGGCGAAGGCACGCTGACCGACCCGCCCGCCAAGCGCCCGTCGCCGCAGGTGCTGGCCCCGGCCGAGCGCCGCCGCGCGCCCGACACCGTGGCGCTGGCGCTCGAAGTGGCGGCCGCGGCCATGGCCAGTTCAGGCCGCAACGCCGCCGACGTGCCCTGCCTCTTCACATCGGCGCACGGCGACCTGTCGATCAACGACTACATGTGCAGCACGCTCGCGACCGACCCGAAGATGCTGTCGCCCACCAAGTTCCACAACTCGGTGCACAACGCCGCCGTGGGCTACTGGACCATCGGCACCGGCTGCATGGCGGCGAGCAACGCCGTCTCGGCCTTCGAGCACAGCTTTGCCGCCGGCCTGTTCGAGGCCGCGGTGCAATGCGCCGCCGACCACGAACCGGTGCTGCTGGTGGGCTACGACACGCCCACGATGGGCCCGCTGACCTCCGTGACCGACAGCCGCGGGCTGCTGGCCGTGGCGCTGGTGGTGGCGCCCGAGCGTACCGAGCGCACGGTGGCGTCGTTCGAATGGTCGCTGGAAGGCGATGCGGCGCCCAAGCCGACCGCGCCGCGCTCGGCCGCCGCGCGCACGCTGGTGGGCATCAACCCGATGGCCGACGCGCTGAGCCTGTTCGAGGCGCTGGCGCAGGCCGAAGGCAGCGAGGGCGTGCCGATCGAGCTGCCGGTGTCGAGCGCGCTGGCCCTGCGCCTGCGGCTGAGCCCCACGGCATGAAGACGCGCCCGCACCGGCGGGCGTGCGACAAAACGAATCCATGGCGCCCATGAACAGCGGGTGGGGCGCTATGCTTTTCGCAGCGCGCGAGGTTGACAGCCCGGCGCGAGGTTTACCCAACTTTACGGAGCGTTCAAGCCCGCTTGCTCCCTGTGGACGACCATGAAGCGCATGAGCACCCCCCAACTCCTGATGATCGAAGACGACACCCGCCTGGCGCACATGGTGGGCGAATACCTGACGCAGTCGGGTTTCGGCTTCAGCCACGCCGGTGACGGCACCGCCGGCCTCGAGCAATTGCAGCAGCACGCGCCCGACCTGGTGATCCTCGACCTGATGCTGCCCGACACCGACGGCCTCGAGGTCTGCCGCCGCATCCGCGCGCTGCCCGGCCCGATTTCCAAGGTATCGGTGCTGATGCTCACGGCCAAGGGCGACCCCATGGACCGCATCATCGGCCTGGAAATCGGCGCCGACGACTACCTGCCCAAGCCCTTCGAGCCGCGCGAGCTGCTGGCGCGCATCCGGGCGGTGCTGCGCCGCCGCAGCGAGAACGCCACCGAGGCCGAGGTCTCCACCGTGATGCGCTTCGGCACGCTGGAAATCGACCGCAACGCGCGCACCGTGTCGGTGGCCGGCGCGCTGGCCGACCTCACCTCCTACCAGTTCGACCTGCTGGTGGCGATGGCCGAGCGCGCGGGCCGCGTGCTCACGCGCGACCAGATCATGGAAGCCGTGCGCGGCCGCGAGCTGGAAGCCTTCGACCGCTCGATCGACGTGCACATGGGCCGCATCCGCGCCGCCATCGAGGTCGACGCCAAGAACCCCAAGCGCATCCTCACCGTGCGCGGCGTGGGCTACGTGTTCGCCAAGCAGCAAGATTGAGCGGCGGCCGATGCTGCGCAGCCTCTATTCCCGCCACCTCTACGTCCGCATCTGGCTCGCGGTGGTGGGCGGCGTCGTCATCCTCACGCTGATGGCCAACTGGATCGTGCGCGAGGCGGCGCAGGCCGAGCGCGAGCGGCTGGCGCCCGTGCCGCGCGACGTGATCGTGCTCGACGCGCAGGACAAGCAGATCGGCACCGGCAAGGCACTGCGCGTGCCGGGCCAGGGGCTGGAGTTCGACGTGACGCTCAGCGACGGCAAGGAGCTCACGCTGCGCGTGGCACCGCGCGAGCGCCCCTCGGGCCCCAGCGGCTTCGCGCCGTGGCGCACGCCCTTCGGCCTGGGCTGGATGATCGCGCTGGTGGGGGTGGCGGTGGCGCTGGGCGTCTACCCGATCGTGCGGCGCATCACGCAGCGGCTGGAATCGCTGCAGCGCGGCGTGCAGCGATGGGGCGAAGGCGATCTTTCGGTGCGGGTGACCGAAGAAGGGCAGGACGAAGTGGCTGATCTCTCCAAACGATTCAACGCGTCGGCCGAGCGCATCGAACAGCTGGTGCGTTCGCACAAGTCGCTGCTGGCCAACGCCTCGCACGAGCTGCGTTCGCCGCTCACCCGCATCCGCATGGGCCTGGAGCTGATGGGCGAGCGCCCGAGCGCCACGGCACGCGAGGAAATCTCGCGCAACATCGGCGAGCTCGACCAGCTCATCGACGAGATCCTGCTGGCCAGCCGGCTCGACGCCAGCGAGGCCGACATGGGCACCATCGAGCCGGTCGACCTGATCGGCCTGGCGGCCGAGGAATGCGCCCAAGTGAACGCCGAGCTCGACCTGGCCGAAGGCACCGACAACGCCAGCCTCACCGTGCCGGGCGTGTCGCGCCTCTTGCGCCGGGCGATCCGCAACCTGCTGGAAAACGCCCGCCGCTACGGCGCCGGAGAAATCTCGGTGGAGCTGGGCAGCGCCGACGGCTTTGCCACGGTGCGCGTGAACGACCGCGGGCCGGGCGTGCCCGCCGCGCTGCGCGAACGCATCTTCGAGCCCTTCTACCGGCTGCCCGGCGCCAGCGAGCGCAACGGCGGCGTCGGGCTGGGGCTGGCGCTGGTGAAGTCGATCACCGAGCGGCACGGCGGCTCGGTGCGCTGCGAAGACCGCCCGGGCGGCGGCGCGAGCTTCGTCATCCGCCTGCCCACCGCGCGCGGGCACTGAATCCATTGAGCCCGGCGCGGCCGGGGCGAAGTCAGGTTGCCCTGACGGGGGCCACCT
Organism: Variovorax paradoxus; assembly: GCF_022009635.1. NCBI lineage: Bacteria > Pseudomonadati > Pseudomonadota > Betaproteobacteria > Burkholderiales > Comamonadaceae > Variovorax > Variovorax paradoxus. The sequence continues at coordinate 798,137 of NZ_CP091716.1, read as the reverse complement.
AAAATCCCGCCCCTATGCAGAGATCGCACATCGTTCGGCCCGCGGCCATGTTCTGGGGGCTGGTGGTGTTCATGCCGGTCGGCGTCACCTACCTTTCGGCCCTCCTGTTGCTCGCCACGATGCTGGTGGCCGGCGGTGGCCGCGAACGCTACGCGCGGCTGCGCGCCAATCCGCTGTGGTGGCCGGTCATGGCCTACTTCGCATGGACTTTCATCGTGCTGGCCATCGGGCCGCACTATCCCGAGACCGGCTCCAACCTGTTCCACGGCATACGCATCGGCCTGACGATGCTGATGGCGATGGCGCTCACGCGCGAAGAAGCCATCTGGGCGCTGCGCGGTTTCCTGCTCATCGCGGCGCTGAACATCCTGCTCGTCGTCGTCTTCTACGCGGTGGGCGGCTTCCATATCTGGTCGCCGCTACGCGCGGTGGTCATGGAAGTGGGCAACAAGTCGATCAGCAATGCGCTGCTGTTCAGCGTGGTGGCCTCCACCGCCGCCGTGTGGGGCATCGCGCAGATTGCGGCGCACAAGCCGCTGCGCGCCATTCCCGCCTTCGTGCTGATGCTCGGGCTGGGCCTGGTGGTGGCCTTGCCGCTGACCTCGCGCACCTCGGTGCTCGCGCTGCTGCTGGTGATTCCGGTGGTGTGCATCCACCAGTGGCGCAGCCACCTGAAGATGCTGGTGGGCGCGCTGGTGCTGGGAGCGGTGGTGATGGGCGCCGGCCTCTACCAGCTGCCGCAGTTGCAGCACAAGGTCGAGACCGGCGTGCAGGAAATAGAAGAGGCGCAGGCCGGCGCGGTCTTCAAGGGCAGCTGGGCCATCCGCTACTACATGTACCGCGACACCGGCCTCATGATCGCCGACCGGCCGCTCACCGGCTGGGGTATCGGCGGCTGGACCGACCAGTGGCACAAGCGCGGCCCGGCGCTGCTGGCCGACTCGAACATGCCGCACAACGATTTCCTGTGGGTCGGCTCGCAAGGCGGCCTGCCCGCGCTGCTGAGCCTGCTCGTCATCATGGTCGCCGCCGTCTGGCAGGCATGGAAACGGCCCGACATCGCGGGCCGCTATGCGTTGGCGGCCACACTGATCGCGCTGATTGCGTCGAGCGTCAATTCGGCGATGCGCGACGCGCAGATCGGCCTGGCGCTGCTGTTCATCTCGATGGTCTACCTGCGGCTCGCGCAGGAAAGGCAGGATCCGGACCCGTGGCGCGGCCTGTGGCCGCAGCGACTGCCGAACCCGAGCGAAACACCGTAACCCATTCGAGTGCTCCCGCCGCCCTCCCGCGGCAAGCACGGGATTCGGCCGGCCGGAAGTTCGCTACCCGAAGCGGAAGGTCTGCTTGCGTTTCGCCTCCACCTTCACGCGCTTGAAGCTCCATTGCGACGCAGTGGTGCTACTGCTGTCGCCCAGGACCAGGATTGGCCCCGTGTAAGCCGCGCCGCACACCGCAGGTGCCGAGCCCGGCAGTGCCGCGTTGGTGGCGCAGCTGGCGTCGGCCGAGGCGTTGCGCGGCATGCCGCCATCCCCCGTGATGCCGTCGACGATGCAGGCGTCGGGGTAGGCCGTGTAATCGAAGCCTTCGAGCGTCTCGCTGCCGTTGTAGGCAGGGTTGACCGCCACAGTGCCCACCGGCGTGCCGCCGGAGATGCGCCAGCCCGGCGTGGCCGGCGTGATGGCGATCGAACTGAACTCGCTGGTCGAGATCGCGTTCGTCGCCTGCATGAAGTGGTAGTACGTGTCGAAGATCAGGATGCGACGGCGCGCGCGAACGTCCGCCAGCGTGGCGTTGGCCGGCAGGGGCGTGGCGTCGCAGTGCAGGTCGACCGTGAAGTTGAGGTATGCATACGGCAGCCCCTGCCCGATGCCGCCGGCGTCGCCCTTGAGCTCGAGCTCGATGCGCTTCAGATCGCTCACTTTCGTGCCCGCCAGGCCCGACAGTTGCAGCACGGCCTTGTTGCCCGCGCCGCCGCCTACATAGGCACCGACCGCGTTGGAACCCGCGTCCAGCCTCATCGACAGCACGCCCGCGGCACTGGCCAGGTGCGCCTTGTTGAGCTGCGGCTGCGCCGCGAGCTCGGCCGGCTTGAAGGTGTGCGTGAGCGGCAGGTCGAAGCCGTCGTCTTCGGCTGCGGCGATCAGCGCGGCGACGAGGCCGTCGAGCGTGGTGTCGCCATCGGCCAGCGATTGCGCCAGGTGCTCGAGCAGGTCATCGTAGGCGTCGCCCGCAACGGCCTTGAATTCGCCCATGAAGGGGTTCGGCGCGAATGCGCCGTAGCCCGACTCGTTCAGCAGCGCGACGATATCGGCCTGGGCCGCGTCGAGCTTGCCGGCCAGCGCTGCCAGCGCGGCGAGCCCGGCCTGTTCGATGCCGCTGGGCGCCATGCCGGCCGCGCGCGCCAGGATCAGTTCGGTCAGCGGCGTGATGTTGACGTAGCCCGCCGCGCGCAGCATGGAGTGCAGCTTCTGCCCGGCGGCCAGCGAACCGCCCGAGGCCGTGGCCAGGCAGGGGAACACGGGTGCATCGAGCTTGGCGGACCACGTGCCGTCGGCGGCCGTGGTGGCCGTGCCGGAGGAGCCGTTCGCACAGCGCAGCGCCACGTTGCTGCCGGATGCCGGCGCGCCCGTGGCCACGGTGCCGGAGACGGCGACGCTGGTCTCGGCCGCAGGCGGCGTGGTGGGGGTGCCACCACCGGAAGGAAGCAGGCTGAAGCCGCTACCGCCGCCGCCGCCACCACCGCCTCCGCAAGCCGAAAGGCCCAACGCGAGCACGAGCGTGCCAGCGGCAAATCTGAAAGATCTGATCCCCACAATCGACTCCTCACCTGGTCTGAACGCCAGTGGGTCGATGCTAGAAACGGGTCCCGCAGGGCACCATCACCGAGATCCGTAGTTCGAAGGCGGGAACACCCGCGGTTCAAACCGGAGAGTCAGCAGGCCGGAGCCGGCGCGCCGTGCGGCGGCTCCGCGCAAGCGTCAGTGCCGCGCCGACACCGTTTCGCCGGCCTTCAGCCGGTACAGCGTGCCGCAGTAAGGGCACTTGGCTTCGCCGGTGCGCGCCACGTCGAGGTAGACCTTCGGGTGGCTGTTCCAGAGCTTCATGTCGGCCTTGGGGCTGGGGCAGAACACACCGCCTTGATGGTTGAGTTCCTTGGCCAGGAGTTCGACGACTGCATTGGTGGACATGGTTTCTTTCAGACTTTCGTGAGCCAGTGGGCGTATTTGGGGTTCTTGCCGTTCACGATGTCGAAGAAGGCAGCCTGGATTTTCTCGGTGATCGGGCCACGGGCGCCGCCGTCGCCGCGGTTGCCGATCTCGACGCGGTCGAGTTCGCGGATGGGCGTGACTTCAGCGGCGGTGCCGGTGAAGAAGGCCTCGTCGGCAATGTAGACCTCGTCGCGCGTGATGCGCTTTTGCACCAGCTCCAGGCCCAGGTCCTTGCACACGTGCAGGATGGTGTTGCGGGTGATGCCGTTGAGCGCGCCGGCCGACAGGTCGGGCGTGTAGACCACGCCGCCCTTGACCACGAAGATGTTCTCGCCCGCGCCTTCCGACACGAAGCCGCTCGCGTCGAGCAGCAGCGCTTCGTCGTAGCCGTCGTCCAGGGCTTCCATGTTGGCCAGGATCGAGTTGGTGTAGTTGCTCACCGTCTTGGCCTGCGTCATCGTGATGTTGACGTGGTGGCGGGTGTAGCTGGAGGTCTTCACGCGAATGCCGCGCTTCATGCCCTCTTCGCCCAGGTAGGCGCCCCAGGACCAGGCCGCGACCATGGCGTGGATCTTGTTGCCCTTGGGGCTCACGCCCAGCTTCTCGGAGCCGATCCAGATGAGGGGGCGCAGGTAGCAGCTCTCGAGCTTGTTCTCGCGCACCACCTGTTTCTGGGCCTCGTTCAGCTGTTCCTGCGTGAACGGGATCTTCATGCGCAGGATTTTTGCGCTGTTGAACAGGCGCTCGGTGTGCTCGGCCAGGCGGAAGATGGCCGTGCCGCCGTCCGCCGTCTTGTAGGCGCGCACGCCCTCGAAGGCGCCGCAGCCGTAGTGCAGCGTGTGGCTCAGCACGTGGATCTTGGCGTCGCGCCAGTCCACGAGTTCGCCATCCATCCAGATCTTGCCGTCACGGTCGTCCAGCGAGGGGGGGATCGAGCTCATTTCCTGATTCCTTTGGGAGCGATGGGGGAAGTCGCAAAAGCTTTCGATTTTACGGCCGGCCCCGGAACGGGGTGCCCGACAATGGCCGGTTGTCCAAACCAGTGGAAAAAAGGGTTTCCGTGTCCGTATTCAAGAACGTCATCGTCTATCGCATCGAACCTGCCTGGTCCCAAACACTGGCCGAGGCGGAAGAAGGGCTCGGCAAGCAGCGCTTCGTGCCCTGCGGCCCCTCGCAGGAAAAGTCCGCAGGCTGGGTCGAACCCCGCGGCGAAGCCAACGGCCCGCTGGTCGAATCCATCGACGGCCAGTGGCTGGTCGAATACATGATCGAGAGCAAGCAGGTGCCCGGCTCCGTGGTGCGCCGCAAGCTCGACGAGCGCTGCGCCAACATCGAGGCCACCACCGGCCGCAAGCCCGGCAAGAAGGAAAAGAAAGAGCTGAAGGAAGACATCACGCTCGAGCTGCTGCCGATGGCCTTCACCCGCAGCGCGCGCGTGGCCGTGTGGATCGACAAGGCGGAGAACCGCCTGGTCATCAACAGCGGCAATGCCTCGCGCGCGGACGAAGTCGTCACCAGCCTGGTGAAGTCGCTCGACGGCTTCGCGGTGGCACTCATCAACACGCAGATCGAGCCGGCCGCGGCCATGGCCAACTGGCTGCTGACGCAGGAGCCGCCAGCCGGCTTCACCATCGACCGCGAGTGCGAGCTCAAGGCCTCCGACGACTCCAAGGCCGTGGTGCGCTATGCCAAGCACCCGCTGGACATCGACGAAGTCAAGCAGCACATCACCGACGGCAAGCGCCCGACGCGGCTCGCGCTGACCTGGGACGACCGCGTGTCCTTCGAGCTCACGCACGGCCTGCTGATCCGCAAGATCACCTTCCTGGAAGGCACGGGCGATGGCGCGGCCGGTGGCAAGAAGGAAGACAACTACGACGCCGACGTGGCCATCGCCACGGGCGAGCTGGGCCAACTGGTGCCGGCGCTGCTCGACGCGCTGGGCGGCGAAGCCGCGTTCTCGGCAGCGCCGCCGGACGACACGGTGAAGCCTGCTGCTGGCGCAGCACCGGCAGCGCCCACCACGACGACACCGGCCGACGCCGCAGAGGAAGAAGACGCGCCTTTCTGACGCGGTGCGGGAAGCTCAGGCGACCAGGTAAGTCTGCGCGAGGCGGACCCAGCAGGCGGCTCCCAACGGCAGCACCTGGTCGTTGAAGTCGTACCCGGGGTTGTGCACCATGCAGCCCCCGAACTCGCCCTCCCCGTTGCCGAGCATGAAGTAGCAGCCCGGCAGCGCGGCGAGCATCCAGGCGAAGTCCTCGCTGCCCGCGAAGCCGCGCGGCACCTGCGTGAGCACGTTCGCCTCGCCCACGATCTCGGTGCACACCTGCGCCATCAGCCGTGTCTCGGCCGCGGTGTTGACCACCGGCGGCACCAGCTGGCGGTAGTCGATCTCGGCCTCCACGCCGTGCGCCTGCGCGGTAAGGCTCACGATCTCGCGGATGCGCTGTTCGACCAGCGCGCGCGTCTCGGGCCGGGCCGCGCGCACGTTCAGGCCCAGCGATACCGACTGCGGAATCACGTTGTGCGTGGCGCCGCCGCGGATGAAGCCGACCGACACCACCGCCGTGTCGTCGGGCGCCACGTTGCGCGCCACCACTGTCTGCAGCGCCGTCACAACGGCGGCCGCGGCGGCCACCGGGTCACGCGCGCGGTGCGGCATGGCGCCGTGCCCGCCCACGCCCTTGATGGTGACGTCGGCCACGTCGGACGACAGCGTGACCGGCCCTTCCACCGCCAGCACCGTGCCCACCGGCACGCCGGGCGCGTTGTGCAGCGCATAGACCGCATCGCAGGGGAAGCGCTCGAACAGGCCGTCCTCGATCATCGCGCGCGCGCCGCAGAGGTTTTCCTCGTCGGGCTGGAAGATCAGGTTTAGCGTGCCGTCGAAGCTGCGCGCCGCCGCCAGCGCCTTGGCCGCGGCCAGCAGGATGGCCGTGTGGCCGTCGTGGCCGCAGGCGTGCATGCGGCCGGGGTTGCGGCTCGCATACGGCAGGCCCGTGGCCTCGACGATGGGCAGCGCGTCCATGTCGGCGCGGATGCCCAGCCGGCGCGTGCCGCTGCCGAGCCTGAGCTGCGCCACGATGCCGGTCTTGCCAATGCCGGTGTGCACCTCGTAGCCCCAGCTGCGCAGCAGGTTGGCCACCAGCTCGCTGGTGGCGCTCACCTCGAAGCCCAGCTCCGGATTGGCGTGGATCCGGCGGCGGATGTCGACGAAGGCCTGGGTGTCGATGTCGGCCTGCGGCAGCAGCCGGGACAGCAGCTTGGTGGTCTGGGGGCTGAGTTCTCGTGTCATTTGAAAAAGGTCGTTGTTCGTGGGGGAGAGTCAATCGGCCTTGTGCTCGCGCAGGCTCAGCAGCGCGCCGAGGCTCAGCAGCCCGCAGGCCATCATGTAGAAGGCCGGCGACATCGGGTTGCCGGTGCTCGCGAGCAGCCAGGTCACGATGAACTGGGAAGAGCCGCCGAACACCGTCACGCCGATGCTGTAGACCACCGAGATGCCGCTGGCGCGCACGCCGGTCGGCAGCATCTCCAGCAGCATCAGGAACATCGGCGTCGTGCCGATGTTCACGCTCGCCGTGAGCAGCGCCGACAGGCCCAGCACCAGCGGCACGCTCGGGTAGTGGCTGATCAGCCAGAACGCGGGGTACACCGCGACCACGCTGAACAGCAGCGAGCCGATGACCAGCGGCTTGCGCGCCGGCAACCGGTCGGCCAGCCGCCCCGCCACCAGCGACACCAGGAACAGCGTGATGCCGGTGACGCAGCCAGACAGCAGCGACAGCGACGGCGGCATGTGCAGCACGCGGATCATGTAGGTGGGCATGAAGAACACCACCAGGTACATCGTCGCCGTGCCCGCCGTGGTGGCCAGGATGCCCTTGAGCACCAGGCCGCCGTGGTTGCGCAGCAGCCGGCCGATGGGGCTGGACTCGTGGCTTTCGGCAACGTGCGTTTCCTCCAGCTGCGAGCGTATGTACAGGCCCACCGGCGCGATCAGCAGGCCGAGCAGGAACGGCAGGCGCCAGCCCCAGCTTTCGAGCGAAGCCTGCGGCAGTGCCGCATAAAGCGCCGCGCCGGTGAGCGCGCCCAGCAGCGCCGACACGCCCTGGCTCGCGAGCTGCCAGCTCACGCGGAAGCCCCGGCCCTTCACGCCGCCGGCCTCCATCAGCATCGAGGTGGCCGCGCCCACTTCACCGCCGAGCGAAAAGCCCTGCAGCAGCCGGCCCGCCACGATCATCAGCGAGCCGAACACGCCGGCCGACGCATAGCTGGGCGCCAGCGCGATGCACAGCGTGCCGAGCACCATGAGGCCGATGGTCAGCGTCATCGCGGCCTTGCGGCCCTTGCGGTCGGCGTAGTTGCCGATGATCACGCCGCCCAGCGGGCGCATCACGAAGCCGATGCCGAAGGTGGCCACCGCCAGCAGCAGCGAGCCGTAGGGGCTGTCGGAGGGGAAGAACAGCTTGCCGATCAGCAGCGCGAAGAAGCTGTAGACGGTGAAGTCGTACATCTCCAGCGCATTGCCCAGCGAGCAGGCGGCGATCAGGCGGAACTGGCTCTGCTTTCCCTTGCCTTGCGCCGTGGCGGTTGGTGAGGAGCCCCGGATCGGGCTTGCGGGCAATGCGGCTTCGCTCATCTAATGTCACTCCACGAACAGGTTGCGGGGGGTCGGACCGGCCCCTTCGCGGCGGAGTATTCAGGCAAAGCGCCGTGGCGAAGAATCACAAATTTTCATGCTGATAACCAAATGGCATCCCCGTCATGAACAGGCACGAGAAGCCATCCGGACAATCCCCAGGACGCCCGTTTCCGTGAAACCGGCACCACGATGAAGCTGCAACAGTTGCGCGTCTTGCTGGCGGTGGCGCAGCACGGCAGCATCCACGAGGCCTCGCGCAGCCTGCACACCACGCAGCCGGCGCTGTCGAAGACCATCTCCGAACTGGAGCGCGAACTGGGCGTGACGCTGATGTCGCGCTCCACGCGCGGCGTGAGCCTCACGCCCTACGGCACGGCGCTGGTCAAGCGCGCGAGCCTGGTCGAGCAGGAGCTGCGGCATGCGCTCGAAGACATCGAGGCGATCCGCGGGCACGACGAAGGGCAGCTGCACATCGGCTTCACCGCGGTGGCGTCGAGCGGACCGCTGCCCGACGCGATGGCGTCGTTCCGCCAGCGCTTTCCCAACGTGGCGATGCGCGGTTTCGAGCTGCGGCCGCAGCAGATCTTCGAGGGCCTGCGCGAAGGCCGGCTCGACCTGGGGCTGATCTCCACCTGCAACGGCCCGGGTACCGGCGCCTTGCAGTGGGAGCCGCTGTTCTCGGTGGCGATGCACCTGTCGGTGCGTGCCGGCCATCCGCTGCGGCGCGTGCGCCGGCTGCAACCCCTGCTGGACGCCGACTGGCTGGTGCTCGACCCGATCGACGACGCGGGCAGCCCGCTGGTGAGCACGATGAACATGCATGGGCTGCAGATGCCCCGGCGCATGGTGCACAGCGCGTCGAACCTGCTGGGGCTGCAACTGGCCACGCAGACCGACCTGATCAGCATGTGGTCGGACTTCGTGTTCCACGGCGCCGGGCCGCTGCGGCTGCAGCCGGGCCTGCTCGAAAAACTGCCGATCAGCGACGAACTGCCGGACTTCGACGTGTTCCTGGTCTACCGCTCGGCCGACCTCATGACGCACGTGTGCGCCGAATTCGTGAAGGAAGCGCGCCACCACGCGAAGGCCAATCCGCCGTGGCGGCAGCCCAGGCGCAAGGGCGGCGCAGGAACTTAGGTCGGGATCAGGCGGCCGGGTTGGCGCCGTCTTGCTCGTCGACGGGGTTCTCCGGCCGCGTCATGGTCCAGCTCTGCAGCTTGCCGCCGTTGAACACCGCATCGACGTACGAGCCGCCGCCGTCGGTCCAGCGGTACACCTCGGGCTGCGTGTCCTTGGGCGAGCGCAGTTCGCCCAGGGCGCGGGTCATGGCAATGACGTGCATCAGCGTCGCGTTCGGCTTGAGCTTGGCATTGAGCATCACCGCGCTGCCGACGTAGCCCACCGGCCGCTCGGCCGCACGCTTGAGCACCTGCATGGCGCGGTTGAAGTGCAGCAGCAGGAACATCATGATCGCGCCGCCGGCCAGGGCGACGCCGCCCCAGCCACCGCTGCGCCAGGCCAGCCCGAGAACGACGATGGCGCCCACGGGCACCAGAAATTTCTTGAAATTCATGGCGCGCATTGTCGCCGCCCGGCCAGGGGTGTCCGGCAAAAGTCCTCAGGCGGGGCCGCGCAGGCGATAGCGGTAGCCGCCGTGGCTACCGCCGGGCGCGCAAGGCGGTACTCGCCCCGAAAAGCGCCTCCGGCGGCGGGCGGCGCCGGCACATTTCACCGCACGGGCATCTGCCCGGGCCACTGAAAAGCATATGAACATTCCGCGCTCCGTCACTTTCGTTCGTCTCACGCTCGTCGCCGCGCTCGCGGGCACCGCCCTCACCGGCTGCTACGTGGTGCCGCTGGGCCAGCCCGCCCCCGTGGCGCCGCCCTCGCAGGCATATGCCGTGCCGCCGGGCCCGGTCGCGCAGACTTTCAGCGCGCGGCTGTACCCGTCGAATGCCGAAGCCGCGCGCTACGGCACCGTCGCCGGCACCGTGACCAACGACATGAACGGCCGCGGCCACTTCAGTGCACAGATCGGCAATGAACAGTTTCAGGGAGAGGCAACACGGGTCGCGGGCTCACGGGGAGCAGGCCTGGCGAATGCCGCCGGCAGCCGCGGCGGCAACCTGAGTTGCCAGTACACGATGAACTCGGCCACGTTGGGCAGCGGTCAATGCGTGCTCAACAGCGGACCGGCGTTCACGATGCACATCGGGGGTTAGGGAGGGTAGGCCCGGCGCGCCTCGCTGGCGCGCCGGGCGTTTTTTCCGGCGACAGGGCCGGATCACGACACGAGCTGCCGCATCTTGCGCCGCAGCTCGCGTTCGCGTTTCTGCTCGGCGTTCCAGTCGTCGCGGATGGCCAGCGTGACCGACAGCGCCATCAGCAGGATCACGAACGCGAACGGCAGGGCGAACACGATGGTCGCCGTCTGTATGGCCTTGAGGCCGCCCGCGAACAGCAGGCTCAGCGCGATGGCCGCCACCAGCACGCCCCAGGTGATCTTGACGCGGGCCGGCGGGTTCGGGTTGCCGCCGGTGCTCATGGTGCCCAGCACCAGCGTGGCGGAGTCGCCCGAGGTCACGAAGAACACGAACACCAGCAGCGTCGCGACCATCGACAGCAGTGCGCCCATGGGCATGGCCTTGAACATCACGAACATGGTGGTCGATACGTCGGCCTTCACCGCCTCGACCAGCGGCACGCCCTGGAAGATCTGGAAGTTGAGCGCCGCGCCGCCGAACACAGAGAACCATGCGAAGCCCACCAGCGTGGGCGCGATCACGGTGCCCAGGATGAACTGGCGGATGGTTCGGCCGCGCGACACGCGCGCGATGAACAGGCCCACGAACGGCGACCACGCCAGCCACCAGGCCCAGTAGAAGAGCGTCCAGTCGCCGACCCACGAGCTGTTGCGGAACGGGTTCATGCGCAGGCTCATGCGGACGAACTCGGCGATGTAGGCGCCCAGCGTGTTGGTGAAGGTCTCGACGATCGCCACGGTCGGCCCCAGCACCAGCACCACAAGCGCCAGCAACGCCGCCAGCACCAGGTTGCCCATCGACAGCCACTTCACGCCGCGCTCGACGCCGGAGACCGCCGAGGTGACGAACAGCACCGTGGTCACCACGATGATCGCCGCCTGCGTGCCCCGCCCGATCGCGGTGCCGAAGGCCGCGTGCAGGCCGCTGTTGATCTGCGTGGCGCCCATGCCCAGCGAGGCCGCCACGCCGAAGGCCGTGGCCACCACCGCCAGCACGTTGAAGGCCGGTGAAAGCCGCCGCACGAAGCGCCAGGGCAATGCCTCGGTGGCCGAACTCACCAGCGCCAGCGTCTTGCGGCGGAAGGTGAAGAAGGCGATCGACAGCCCCACGATGCCGTAGATCGCCCAGGGATGCAGCCCCCAGTGGAAGAAGGCATAGCGCATGGCCACGCCGGCGGCGTCGGGCGTGCCGGCGACCACGCCCGGCGGCGGGTTCGCATAGTGAGAGATCGGCTCGGCCACGCCCCAGAACACCAGCCCGATGCCCATGCCGGCCGCGAACAGCATCGCGAACCAGGCGCCGAGAGAAAACTCGGGCTCGTCGTCTTCCTCGCCCAGCTTCAGGTCGCCGAAGCGGCTGAAGGCCAGGAAGAAAGCCAGCACCACCAGCCCCAGCACCACCCACAGGTAGAACCAGCCGAAGTTGCGCGTGATGCCCGACAGCGCGGTGCTGAACACGCTGTCCAGCGAGGCCGGAGAGAGCAGCCCCCACAGGACCACCGCGGCGATCAGGCCGGCGGAAACGACGAGTTGCATGGCTTTGGCTCCTCTCGGGGGTTGGCCGGCGGATGAATCAGTCGAGGCGGCGGACCACGTCCATGGCTTCCTCGATGCGGTCGACCGCGTGGATTGTCAGCCCTTCGATTTCCTTCGTGCCCTTGCGCGGCGCGTTGGCCTTGGGCACCACCGCCACGCTGAAGCCCAGCTTGGCGGCCTCGCGCAGGCGCTCCTGCCCGCGCGGCGCCGGCCGCACTTCGCCGGCCAGGCCCACTTCTCCGAATGCGATGAAGCCCTTGGGCATCGGCTTGCCGCGCAGGCTGGAGGTGATGGCGAGCATCACCGCCAGGTCGGCCGCGGGTTCGCTGATGCGCACGCCGCCCACCGCGTTGACGAACACGTCCTGGTCCATGCAGGCCACGCCCGCGTGGCGGTGCAGCACCGCCAGCAGCATGGCCAGGCGGTCGCGGTCCAGGCCCACCGACAGGCGGCGCGGGCTCGGTCCGCCGTTGTCGACCAGCGCCTGGATTTCCACCAGCATCGGCCGCGTGCCTTCGAGCGTGACCAGCACCACGCTGCCGGGCACCGGCTCGGCATGCTGGCTCAGGAAGATGGCGCTGGGGTTGGTCACGCCCTTGAGGCCGCGCTCGGTCATGGCGAACACGCCGATCTCGTTCACGGCGCCGAAGCGGTTCTTGATGGCGCGCACCAGGCGGAAGCTCGAATGCGTGTCGCCCTCGAAGTACAGCACCGTGTCGACCATGTGCTCGAGCACGCGCGGGCCGGCCAGCGCGCCTTCTTTCGTGACGTGGCCCACCAGCACCACGGCCGTGCCGCTGGTCTTGGCGAAGCGGGTGAGGTGCGCCGCGCATTCGCGCACTTGCGCCACCGAGCCCGGCGCGGAGGTGAGCTGGTCGGAGTACACCGTCTGGATCGAGTCGATCACCGCGATGGCGGGCCGCGTGGCGTCGAGCGTGGCGATGATCTTCTCGAGCTGGATCTCGGCCAGCACCTGTACCTGCGAGTGGTCGAGCCCCAGCCGCTTGGAGCGCAGCGCGACCTGCGAGCCGCTTTCCTCGCCCGTGACATAGAGCGCGTTCTGCCCCGCCCGCTGCAGCGCATCGACCGCCTGCAGCAGCAGCGTCGACTTGCCGATGCCGGGGTCGCCGCCGATCAGCGTGACGCCGCCGGAGACGATGCCGCCGCCCAGCACGCGGTCGAGCTCGTCGAGCCCGGTGGGCGTGCGCGCGACATCGGTCGCCTCGATTTCCGACAGCGTGGCGAGCTCCGACGCGCCCGCGAGCGACGCGAACTGCGTGCCGAAGCGGTTGTTGGCCGGGCCGCCGCCGGCCGCGCCCGCGGCCTGCTCGATCAGTGTGTTCCAGGCGCCGCAGCTCGGGCATTTGCCGAGCCATTTGGGGCTGGTGCCGCCGCATTCACTGCAGACGAAAGTTGTTTTGTCCTTGGCCATCCTTCGAGTTTAGGTGGCCGGACAGGGGTGCTCAGTCGTTCGCCTGGAAGTTCACCGCCTTCATGATCGCCGCCCATCGCGCCATGTCCTCGCGCATGGTCTTCAGCAGCGCGTCGGGTCCGTCGCCCACCGGGTACATGCCGTTCTGCAGCAACTGCTGGCGCACCTCGCGCGAGTTCACGGCGCGGGTGAACTCGGCGCGCAGTTGGTCGAGCACCGGCTTGGGCGTCTTCGCCTGCGCGTAGTAGGCGAACCATGCGGTCGCGACCACGTCCTTCAGGCCGTTCTCCACGAAAGTAGGCACGGAGGGCATCAGCGGGGAGCGCTTCTCGCCGCTGGTGGCGATCACCTTGACGCGGCCGCTCGGCAACATCTGCAGCGCGCCACCCACGGTGTCGAAGTAGGCTGGCACGGAGCCGCCCATCAGGTCCTGGCGTGCCGGCGTGGAACCGCGATAGGGCACGTGCACCATCGACAGCCCGGCCGCGCGGTTGAGCATCTCCCCGAGGAAATGCGACGGCGTGCCCGCGCCGTAAGACGCGAAGCTCGCACCGCCCGGCTGCTTCCTGGCCCAGGCGATGAACTCGGACAGCGTGCCGGCCGGCACGTCCTTGTGCACCACGAGCGCGAGTTCGAAGCGCGCCGCGTTGACGATGGGCTGGAAATCCTTGATCGGGTCGTACGACAGGTTCCTGTAGGCGCTCGGGAACATGGTCATCATGCTGGCCGTGCCCAGCAGCAGCGTGCGGCCATCGGGCGCCGCGGTCTTCACGGCTTCGACAGCGATGCGCCCGGCCGCGCCGGAACGGTTGTCGACGATGAGCGGGCCGAGCGACTCGCGCACTTCCTGCGCGATGGCGCGCGTGAGCACGTCCTGGGTGCCGCCGGCGGGCACGCCGATCAGCACGCGAATGGGGGTTCCCGGCGCGATCGCGGGTTGCGCCTGCTGCGCCCATGCCGCGCCGCCGAGCGGCGCCAGGGCCACACCGCCGAGCGCGGCGAGCACGCCGCGGCGCCTCGGTTGATACAGGGGGTGGGGGGTTGCTGTCATCCGTCTTGTCTCCGTTGTCGTCGGCACTGGGTCTGCTGCAGTGGCCGCGGCCAATGTAGAGCGCCGACAATTGATTCATCAAATCAATCATCGCCGGGACAAACCCTATGCACGTACCGCCGCGCACGCTGGACGACCTGCTGCTCTACCGCACCAGCCGGCTGCTGTCGGTGGCGGGCAGCCTGGTGATCCGGCTGTGCGAAGGGCGCTTCGGCATCACGCGGCGCGAATGGCGGCTCATTGCCACGCTCGCGGGCCATGGCGCGCTGGGCTCGTCGCAACTGGCAGAACAGGCGCAACTGGATCGGGCACGCACATCGCGCGCGGTGACTTCACTGGTCAGGAAGGGGCTCGTCTCGCGCGAGCAGCCCGCGGGCGACCAGCGGCACGTGCTCCTGCGCCTCACCGCACCGGGCAAGAAGCTGCACGCGAATCTCTATCCGCTGGTTTCGGCAATCAACACGGAACTGCTGGGCGCGCTGAAGGACGACGAGGTGGCGCTGCTCGACGACATGCTGCAGCGCCTGCACGCGCGAAGCGAGGCGATGGTCGCGGCCGCGGCCGATCTGCCCAGGGCCGACCGGCGCCGCCGCGAGCCATCCGCGGCACGCTGAAGCGCCTCGATGCGCAGCCGGGCCAGGCGCGCGCGCCGCGCGCCTCATCCGTGCATACCCTAGGTTTTCGAAACGACGGAACCAGCCACTAGGAAAGCTTCGGCGAATCATTTAACATGTTAAGTAATTTCGGAAGAGACAAGCCTTGAGCACGACATTCACGCACCGCAATTTGCCGCGCCTGCTGCTGCAGGCCCGCGAAGCCGTGATGGCCCACACCCGGCCCAGCCTGCGCGAGCACGCCCTGTCCGACCAGCAATGGCGCGTGCTGCGCGTGCTGGGCGAGCACGGCGCGGTCGACACCGGCCGGGTCGCGCGCGAGGCCTTCATCCTCGGCCCCAGCCTCACCGGCGTGCTCGCGCGCATGGAGCGCGACAACCTCATCACCCGCGCCCGCGACCCGGCCGACCAGCGCCGCACCGTGGTCGAGGCCACGCCGCACGGCATGAAGCTGGTGAAGCGGCTGTCCACCAGCATCGAGGCGCACTACGAGTGGATGGAGACATCGCTCGGCAAGGCCAAGCTCACGCAGCTCTACGGGCTGCTCGACGAACTGATCGCACTGGAACAACCCTCGCCATGAGTACTCCCCATTTCCTGCCCACGGGCACGGTGTACGGCACGCTGCTGAACTTCCGCGCCGAAGCCGAGGCGCTCGCGCCGCAGATGACGCAGCCGCCCTACAAGGCACCGCCCAAGGCGCCCGTGCTCTACGTGAAAACGGCCAACACCTGGAGCCCCCACGGCAGCGCCATCGCGGTGCCCGCTGACGTGCCCGAGGTGGAAATCGGCGCCAGCATCGGCATGGTGATCGGCGCCGAGGGCGACGTCGAAGGCTTCGTGCTGCTGAACGACCTGTCGATCCCGCATGCCAGCTTCTTCCGCCCGCCGGTCAAGTTCAAGTGCGTCGACGGCTTCCTCGGCATCGGGCCGGCGCTGCGCGACGCGCAGGACGTGGCCGACCCCGCCGGCTTCCGCGTCGAGGTGCGCGTCAACGGCGAACTGAAGCAGTCGCTCGACTTCTCGCAACTCGTGCGCCCCGCGCAGCAACTGCTGGCCGACGTGGGCGACTTCATGACGCTCGCGCACGGCGACGTGCTGATGCTGGGCTGCGGCCCGGGCCGGCCGCTGGCACGCGCGGGCGACCGCATCGACATTTCCGCGCCGGGCTTCGAGACCCTGAGCAACACGCTGGTGAAGGAAGCCGCATGAAGCACGCACGCGTCATTTATGAAGGCCGCGAACACAGCGGCACCGCCCACGAATTCAACGGCCAGCCCGACGCCGCCGTGCGCCTGGAAGACGGCCGCATCGTGCCGCAGGAACAGCTCACCTGGCTGCCGCCGCTCGCGCCCACGGCGCGCCCGCGCACCATCCTCGCGCTCGGCCTGAACTACGCCGACCACGCCAAGGAACTCGAGTTCAAGGCACCCGAGGAACCGCTGGTGTTCGTCAAGGGCCAGAGCGCGCTCATCGGCCACCGCCAGCACACGCACCGCCCGGCCGGGGTGCAGTTCATGCACTACGAGTGCGAGCTGGCCATCGTGGTCGGCAAGACCGCGAGGAACGTGAAGCGCGACGACGCCTACGACTTCATCGGCGGCTACACCGTGGCCAACGACTACGCCATCCGCGACTACCTGGAGAACTGGTACCGCCCCAACCTGCGCGTGAAGAACCGCGATACCTGCACGCCGCTGGGCCCGTGGTTCGTCGATGCGGCCGATGTCCCCGACCCGATGGCGCTCGCGCTGCGCACCACCGTCAACGGCCAGGTCACGCAGCAGGGCAACACGCGCGACATGATCTTCGACGCGCCCTTCCTCATCGAGTACTTCAGCCGCTTCATGACGCTCTCTCCGGGCGACCTGATCCTCACCGGCACGCCCGACGGCGTGGTCGATTGCAAGCCGGGCGACGTCGTCGTCACCGAGATCGAGCGCATCGGCGCGCTCATGAACACCATCGAGACCATCCAAGGAAAAGCATGAGAGTCGATCACCTGATCAACGGCAAGAATGTTGCCGGCACCGACTACTTCGAGACCGTCAACCCCGCCACGCAGGAAACGCTGGCCGAGGTCGCCTCCGGCGGCGAGGCCGAAGTGAACGCGGCCGTGGCCGCCGCCAAGGAAGCCTTTCCCAAGTGGGCCGGCATGCCCGCGCCCGAGCGCGCCAAGCTCATCCGCAAGCTCGGCGACCTGATCGCGAAGAACGTGCCCGAAATCGCGCAGACCGAAACCAACGACTGCGGCCAGGTCATAGCGCAGACCGGCAAGCAGCTGGTGCCGCGCGCGGCCGACAACTTCTATTACTTCGCCGAGATGTGCACGCGGGTGGACGGCCACACCTACCCCACGCCCACGCACCTGAACTACACGCTGTTCCACCCCGTGGGCGTGTGCGCGCTCATCAGCCCATGGAACGTGCCCTTCATGACCGCCACCTGGAAGGTCGCGCCCTGCCTGGCCTTCGGCAACACGGCCGTGCTGAAGATGAGCGAACTCTCGCCGCTCACGGCCGCTCGCCTGGGCGAGCTGGCGCTGGAAGCCGGAATTCCGCCCGGCGTGCTGAACCTGGTGCACGGCTACGGCAAGGAAGCCGGCGAGCCGCTGGTGAGCCACCCCGACGTGCGCGCCATCTCGTTCACCGGCTCCACCGCCACCGGCAACCGCATCGTGAAGAGCGCGGGCCTGAAGAAGTTCAGCATGGAGCTCGGCGGCAAGAGCCCCTTCGTGATCTTCGACGACGCCGACCTCGACCGCGCGCTCGACGCGGCCGTGTTCATGATCTTCAGCAACAACGGCGAGCGCTGCACGGCCGGCTCGCGCATCCTGGTGCAGCAGTCGATCTACGCCGACTTCGCCGCGAAGTTCGCCGAGCGCGCCAAGCGCATCACCGTGGGCGACCCGCTGGACGAGAAGACCATCGTCGGCCCGATGATCTCGCAGGCCCACCTGGCCAAGGTGCGCAGCTACATCGAGCTGGGCCCGAAGGAAGGCGCGACGCTGCTGTGCGGCGGGCTGGAAGCGCCGAGCAACCTGCCCGACCGCGTGAAGAAGGGCAACTACGTGGTGCCCACCGTGTTCGCCGATGTCGACAACCGCATGAAGATCGCGCAGGACGAGATCTTCGGCCCGGTCGCCTGCCTGATTCCGTTCAAGGACGAGGCCGATGCGATCCGACTGGCCAACGACATCCAGTACGGCCTCTCCAGCTACGTGTGGACCGAGAACATCGGCAAGGCGCACCGCGTGGCCGCCGCCGTGGAGGCCGGCATGTGCTTCGTCAACAGCCAGAACGTGCGTGACCTGCGCCAGCCCTTCGGCGGCACCAAGGCCTCGGGCACCGGCCGCGAAGGCGGCACCTGGAGCTACGAGGTGTTCTGCGAGCCGAAGAACGTGGCGGTGTCGCTGGGTTCGCACCACATTCCGCACTGGGGCGTGGCGTGAGCATGCAACGCCGCGCGCTGTTGCAAGGCGTGGCCGCATTCGCGGCCCTGCCCTCTCTGGCCCGTGCACAAGGAAACTGGCCCAACAAGCCGATCCGCGTGATCGTGCCCTTCACGCCCGGCGGCACCACCGACTTTGTCGCGCGCCTCGTGGGCGTGGAGTTGGCGAAGGCGCTGGGCCAGCCGGTGATCGTCGACAACAAGCCCGGCGCGGGCACGGTGATCGGCGTCGACGCGGCGGCCAAGGCCGCGCCCGACGGCTACACCTTCGTCTGCGTGGCCAACAGCTTCGCGGCCAACCAGACGCTGATCCGCAAGCTGCCCTACGACACGCAGAAAGACCTGCGCCCGGTGGCGCTCATGGGCATGTCGGAACACGTGCTCGCCACGCATCCGAACAGTGGCCTGAAGACGCTGGCCGACCTGCGCAACGCCGCCAAGGCCAAGCCGGGCACGCTGAGCTTCGCTTCTTTCGGCAACGGCACCTCGGCACACCTCTCGGGCGAGATGCTCAAGCTGCAGATGGGCCTGGACATCGTGCACGTGCCCTACAAGGGCCAGGGCCCCGCGCTCACCGACCTGCTCGGCGGCCAGGTGACGATGATGTTCGGCAACTGGCCCGAATTCCGCAGCCACGTGCAGAACGGCAAGCTGGTGGCGCTGGGCATGGCGACCGCGCAGCGCTCGCAGTACGCGCCCGCCATACCCACACTGGCCGAACAGGGCATACCCATCGAGTCCAATTCGTGGAACGGCCTGCTGGCCCCGGCCGGCACGCCCGACGCCGTGGTGCAGCGCATGAACGCCGAGGTGAACCGCGCGCTCGCGGGGCCGGCTGTGACGGAGGCTTTCCACAAGGGAGGCATCGCGTCGCTGTCGGGCACGCCGGAGCGCTTCGCGGCCTTCATCCAGAGCGAGATCGCGAAGTACGGCGACGTGATCCGCAAGGCCAACATCCAGATCGAGGGCTGAAGCATGAGCCTCTATGCGATGCAGAAATTCCTGTTCGCGCTCAACCGCGAGCAGGACGTTCAGCGGCGCTATGCCGAAGGCGGCGACACGCGCGCCGCACTGCTGGGCGCCTACGACTTCACCGCCGAAGAGCGCGAGGCCATCGACTCCGGCGACATCGGCAAGCTCTATGTGCTCGGATGCAACGGCCAGCTGCTGATGCATTTCGCGCCGCTCCTGGGCATTCCATGGGCCGACTACCTCGAGGCCATGCGCGAGGGCGTGCGCAAGTACGGCCCGGTGCGCGCGGGCATCTATGCAATGACGACAGGAACCGACGAGAAGGTGGCAGGAATATGAAGACCCCCACGCTCCCCACCTTGTGTGGTTCGCTGCCCCCCGAGGGGGCGCTCGATGCCCTTCGGGCGGCCGGGCGGGCATCGAGATGAGCCTCGTATTCGCAGGCGTGTGCAGCCACGCCCCCGGCATCACCGGCCGCGCGCATCTTGCCGACCCGGCGGTGAAGGACGAGTTCCACGCGCAGTTCCACCGCTTCGGCGAGGCGATGCGCGCGACGAAGCCCGACGCGGTCATCGTGATCGCCGCCGAGCACTTCGCGAACTTCTTCATGAACAACATGCCGGCCTACGCCATCGGCATGGCCGACAGCTACGAAGGTCCGATCGAGGACCCGAAGTGGCTGGGCATCGAAAAGCACACCGTCCCGGGCGACGCCGCGCTGTCGCAGCGGCTGATCCGCGAGGTAATGCAGACGGTCGACGTGGCCTACGCGGAGGAGTGGAAGTTCGACCACGGCATCATGGTGCCGCTGAACTTCCTCACGCCGAAGTTCGACACCAAGGTCATCCCCGTGAACATCAACTGCCAGGGCCCGCCGCTCACGCCGCTGCACCGCGCGTGGGCCTTCGGCGAGGCATTGCGCCGCGCCTGCGACAAGGCGCCCGAGCGCATCGCGCTGGTGGGCACGGGCGGCATCTCGCACTGGCCGGCCACGCCCGATTCGGGCAAGGTCAACGCCGAGTGGGACGCCGAGTTCATGCGCCGCTGGTGCGCCAACGACCGCGACGGCCTGCTCTCGCAGGACGACTACGGCGACGAGGCCACCTACCGCGAGGCGGGCCAGGGCGGCTTCGAGATCCGCACCTTCATCACCGTGGCCGCGGCCGCGCGCGGCAAGGGCGAGATCTTCCACATGAAGGCGATCCCGATCTTCGCCGTGACCTGCACCGCCGCGACCATGTCGGTGGAATGAACGGAGAACGACGATGCCCCATCTGGTGATCCTCTACACGCCGAACGTCGAGCCCGAGACCGACATGTCGGCCCTGTGCCGCACGCTGGCCGACACCATGCTGAAGCAGCGCGACGAGGCCGACAAGCCGGTGTTTCCCATCGGCGGCACGCGCGTGCTGGCCTACCCCGCCGCGCACTACGCGGTGGCCGACGGCAAGGCCGACTACGCCTTCGTCTACCTGAACATCCGCATGGCCGCGGGGCGCTCCGAGGCCGTGAAGAAGAGGGCTGGCGACGAACTGCTGGCCGACGTGCGCGCGCATTTCGCGCCCGTCTTCGAAAAGCGCCACATCGGCATCACGCTGCAGATCGACGAAAGCCCCGGCCAGGTGTACGACGGCAAGCACAGCAACCTGCACCCCCTGTTCAACAAGACCTGAGACGACAGCCCATGCTCTCCACAGCCACCATCGCCCAACTGGCCGCCGAGCTGCACGAAAGCGAGAAGTCGCGCGTGCAGGTCGAGCACTTCTCCAAGCGCTTTCCCGAGATGACCATCGAGGACGGCTACGCCGTCTCGCGCGAATGGGTGAAGAACAAGATCGCCGAAGGCCGCATCGTGCGCGGCCACAAGATCGGCCTGACCTCGCGCGCGATGCAGCAGGCCAGCCAGATCACCGAGCCCGACTACGGCACGCTGCTGGACGACATGTTCTTCGAGCAGGGCGGCGACATCCCGTTCAAGCGCTTCATCGCGCCGCGCATCGAGGTGGAGCTGGCCTTCATCCTCGGCAAGAAGCTGCAGGGCCCGAACGTGACCATCTTCGACGTGCTGGCCGCCACCGACTACGTGGTGCCCGCCATCGAGATCATCGACGCGCGCATCGAGCAGTTCGACCGCCACACCAAGGCCATGCGCAAGGTGTTCGACACCATCGCCGACAACGCGGCCAATGCCGGCATCGTGATGGGCGGGCGGCCGGTGAAGCCGGACGCGGTGGACCTGCGCTGGGTGAGCGCGCTCCTCTACAAGAACGGCGTGATCGAGGAATCGGGCGTGGCCGCCGCCGTGCTGAACCACCCGGCCACCGGCGTGGCCTGGCTCGCGAACAAGCTCGCGCCCTGGGACGAATGCCTGGAAGCCGGCGAAGTGGTGCTGGGCGGCTCGTTCACGCGGCCCACCAACGCGGTGCCGGGCGACACCTTCCATGCCGACTACGGCCCCCTGGGCTCCATCGCCTTCCGCTTCGTCTGAAAGCCATCTTCATGCAAACACCCATCAACACCTTCAAGCAGGCCCTCGCGGCCGGCAAGCCCCAGATCGGCCTGTGGGTCGGCCTGGCCGACGGCTACGCGGCCGAGATCCTGGCCGGCACCGGCTACGACTGGTTGCTGGTCGACGGCGAGCACGCGCCCAACGACGTGCGCTCGGTGCTGCAGCAACTGCAAGGCATCTCCAGCGCATGGTCGGCGCAGGCCGAGTCGGAGCGCTCGCACCCCATCGTGCGCATTCCGGTGGGCGACACCACGCTGATCAAGCAGTACCTGGACATCGGCGCGCAGACGCTGCTGGTGCCGATGGTCGACACCGCCGAGCAGGCGGCGCGGCTGGTGCAGGGCATGCGCTACCCGCCCGAGGGCATTCGCGGCATGGGCAGCGCGCTGGCCCGCGCCTCGCGCTGGCAGGCCTACCCCAACTACCTGCACGAAGCCAATGCGCAGACCTGCCTGCTGGTGCAGGCCGAGACGGTGGAAGCGATGAAGAACATCGACGCCATCGCGGCCACGCCGGGCGTGGACGGCGTGTTCATCGGCCCGGCCGACCTGTCGGCCTCGATGGGCTTCGTGGGCCAGCCCAACCACCCCGAGGTGCAGGCGGTGATCGCCGACGCCATCGCGCGCATCCTCAAGGCCGGCAAGGCGCCGGGCATCCTGTCGACCACGGAAGAGCAGGCGCGCAAGTGGCTCGCGGCCGGCGCGCTGTTCGTGGCGGTGGGGGTGGACACCATCGTGCTGGCGGCGGCGGCCAGGCAGCTGCTCGCGAAGTACAAGAGTTCGGCAAAGACCGGCGGCGCCAGCAGCTACTGATCCGATCCGTCAACCAAGGGAGCCATCCGATGCAGCGAATCACCTGGGCCGCCACGGCCGCCGCCGCCACCCTTTTCCTCGCCGCCTGCGCGCCCATGGGCGCGAGCAAGCCGGGCCCCACCGCGCAGCAGGAAGCCAACCGCCAGGCCGTGCTGGCCTTCTACGAGAAGGGCCTGAACCAGAAGGACGCCGACGCGGCCCTGCAGTACGTGGGCAACCGCTACGTGCAGCACAACCCCACGGCGGCCGACGGCCCCGAGGGCTTCCGCAAGTTCGTCGCCTTCCTGCGCGAGAAGTTTCCCAAGTCGCACAGCGAGATCAAGCGCAGCTTCGTCGATGGCGACTACGTGATCCTGCACGTGAACGCGGTGCGCGAGCCGGGCACGCGCGGCAGCGCGATCGTCGACATCTTCAAGCTGGAGAACGGCAAGATCGTCGAGCACTGGGACGTGGTGCAGCCCGTGCCCGAGACTGCCGCGAACAAGAACGGCATGTTCTGACCGCCTCCCGCAACCCAGCCAGCCCCCACGCCAGCCGATGACCACGCCCACCGATCCGAACAGCAAGCGCTTCCGCTCCGCCACCATCCGCGAGGGCACGATCCGCGCGACCACGCGCAGCTTCCTGCACGCGCTGGGCCAGGACGACGAGGACATCGCGCGCCCGCACATCGGCGTGTTCCACACCGGCGGCGAGATGAGCCCGTGCAACCTCAACCTGCGCGAGCAGGCGCAGCACGCCAAGACCGGCATCTACGCCGGCGGCGGCACGCCGCACGAATGCCCGGTAGTGTCGATCAGCGACGGGCTGACGATGGCGCATTCGGGCATGCGCTTCTCGCTGGTCTCGCGCGAGCTCATCGCCGACAGTGTGGAAGCCTCCACGCGCGGCCACCAGTGGGATGGCATCTTCGCCATCGGCGCCTGCGACAAGAACCTGCCGGGGCTGATGATGGGCATGCTGCGCTGCAACGTGCCCAGCGTGTTCGTGCACGGCGGCTCGGCGCTGCCGGGCCAGATGCCGGGGCCGGACGGGCGCGACCTGAACGTGGTCGACACCTACGAGACCATCGGCAAGGTGCTGGCCGGCACCGCCACGCACGACGAGCTCGACGCCATGAGCCGCGCCTGCCTGCCCACCGCCGGCGCCTGCGCCGGGCAGTTCACGGCCAACACCATGGGCATGGTGTCGGAGGCGCTGGGCCTGGCGCCGATCGGCTCGAGCATGGTGCCGGCGGTGTTCAGCGAACGCGCGCCGCTGATGCGCCGTGCCGCAAAGAACCTCATGAAGGCGGTGCTGGGCGACGGCCCGCTGCCGCGCGACATCGTCACGCGCAAGGCGCTGGAGAACGCCTGCGCGGTGGTGTCGGCCACGGGCGGCTCGACCAACGCGGCGCTGCACCTGCCGGCGATCGCGCACGAGGCGGGCATCAAGTTCCACCTCGACGACGTGGCCGAGGTGTTCGCGCGCACGCCGCTCATCGCCGACCTGCGCCCCGGCGGCCAGTACCTGGCGCGCGACGTGTTCTACATCGGCGGCGCGGGCGTCATCCTGCGCACGCTGCTGGAGCAGGGCTTCCTGCACGGCGACGTGCTCACCTTCACCGGCCGCACGATGGCCGAGGAGTTGGCCGGCGCCCTGGCGCCCGACGGCCGCGTGGTGCGCGAGGCCGGCAACCCGATCACGCGCGACGGCGGGCTGGCGGTGCTCAAGGGCAACCTCTGCCCCGATGGCGCGCTGCTCAAGACGGCGGGCCTGAAGGGGCTGGTGTTCCGCGGCCCGGCGCGTGTCTTCAATTCGGAAGAAGAAGCGCAGACCGCCGTGCAGAACCGCCTGTACGAGGCCGGCGACGTGATCGTGATCCGCAACGAAGGCCCCAAGGGCAGCCCCGGCATGCGCGAGATGCTGGGCATCACCGCCCTGCTCTACGGCCAGGGCATGGGCGACAAGGTGGCGCTGCTGACCGACGGGCGCTTCTCGGGCGCGACGCGCGGGCTGTGCATCGGCTACGCGGGGCCCGAAGCGGCGGACGGCGGCCCGATCGCGGCGCTGCGCGACGGCGACCTGATCGCCATCGACGCGCGGGCCGAGGCGCGCTCGATTTCGGTCGAACTGAGCGCGGAGGAAATTGCTGCGCGGCTCGCCGTACGTGAGGTAAACGCGGGGGTCGCGCGCGGCGGCGTGCTGGAAAAATACGCGCTCACCGTGCGCCCTGCCCACCAGGGCGCCGTGACCCACTCGGGCGCGGTCACCTGGCTGCGCGACGAGTCTTGATCGACCCTCCATAACCACCGTCCGGAGAGAGACAAATGAGCTTCACGCGCCGCCAGATTTTGCAGACCTCCAGTGCATCCGCCTTGATGGCCAGCCTTGGCCAGAACGTCTTCGCGCAGGCGACGACGCACCTGGAGACCGCGACCATCGTCACCGGCTTCGCGGCCGGCGGCACCTCGGACACCACGTGCCGGCGCCTGGCGACCAAGCTCAGCCCCGAGTACGCGAAGACCGCCGTGGTCGAGAACCGCACCGGCGCGGGCGGCCAGATCGCCGTGGGCTACGTCAAGGGACGCCCGGCCGACGGCAGCACCATCCTGCAGACGCCGACCTCGATCCTCACGATCTACCCGCACATCTACAAGAAGCTGCCGTACGACCCGATGGTCGACATCACGCCCGTGAGCCTGGCCTGCGTGTTCGACTTCGGCTTCGCCGTGGGCCCCGCCGTGCCGGCCAGCGTGAAGACCGTGCCGGAGTTCCTGGCATGGGCCAAGGCCAACCCGGCCGGCGCCAACTACGGCTCGCCGGCGTCCGGCTCCACGCCGCACTTCATCGGCGCGCTGCTGGGCAAGAAGGGCGACGTCGAGCTCAAGCACGCGGCCTACCGCGGCACGCAGCCGGCCATGCTCGACCTGCTGGGCAGCAACATCTCGGCGGTGTCGGGGCCCATCGGCGACATCACGCAGCACCTTGCCACGGGCAAGGTGCGCATCCTGGGCGTGTCGGGCGCCAAGCGCAGCCGCTTCGTTCCCGACGTGCCCACCTTCGGCGAACAGGGCCTGAAGGACATGGCGCACAGCGAGTGGTTCGCCTTCTTCCTGCCGGCCAAGGCCTCGCCCGAGGTGGTGGCGAAGCTGAACACGGCCATGAAGAACGCGCTCGCGCAGAAGGACGTGATCGACGGCCTCGGCACCTTCGGCCTGGAAGCGATGTCTTCCACGCCCGCCGAGCTGACGGAACTGTTGAAGAAGGACACCGCCAAGTGGGCGCCGATCGTGAAAGACGTCGGCTTCACAGCGGAAGGTTGAAACACATGAAGGAACTGCCATGAACTCACCCGCCACCACCGCGCCCTCGGCGCTGGTCCATCCCTCGATCCACCCCGACGAGCGCGCCGCGCGCGAGGAGCTCGCGGCCTGCTACCGCGTGTTCGCGATGCTGGGCTGGACGGAGATGATCTACAACCACATCACGGTGCGGCTGCCCGACAGCGTGACGGGCGGCGAGAAGCAGTTCCTCATCAACCCCTTCGGCCTGCACTACAGCGAGGTCACGGCCAGCAACCTGGTGAAGATCGACCTGCAGGGCAAGGTGCTCGACGGTTCGTCGTACCCGGTGAACCCGGCCGGCTTCGTGGTGCATGCCGCCATTCACGACGGCCTGCCCGGCGCGCACTGCGTGATGCACACGCACACCACGGCCGGCGTGGCGGTGGCCTGCCTGCAGGGCGGGCTGCAGCAGACCAACTTCTACACCGCCCAGCTGCACGACATGGTGGCGTACCACGACTTCGAGGGCATCACCATCCATGCCGACGAAGGCCCGCGCCTGCTGAAGAGCATCGGCGACCGCAACGCGGTGATCCTGCGCAACCACGGCCTGCTGGCCTGGGGGCAGACGCTGCCGCAGACCTTCGCGATTTTGTGGACGCTGCAGCGCGCCTGCGAGATCCAGATGGCCACCTTCTCGATGGGCCAGGCCATTCCGGTGAGCGAGGAAATCGCCCGCCGCTGCACGCGCGACGCGCTGCAGTTCAGCCCCGAGCACGGCGCCGGGCAGGACGTGTTCAACGCGCTGGTGCGGCAGGTGGACCGCATCGACCCGAGCTACAGAAACTGAGGCGAGCTTTTCCATGAAGATTTGCATTTACGGCGCCGGCGCCATCGGCGGCTGGATCGGCGCCGGCCTGGCGCAGGCGGGCCAGCGGCTGAACGTGGTGGCGCGCGGCGCGACGCTCGAGGCGCTGCAGCGCGACGGCCTGTCGCTGATGCGCGGCAGCACGGGTGGAGAGGTGCGCACGCGCGTGCCCGTCAACGCGGTGGCCGATCCGGCCGAACTCGGCGTGCAGGACCTGGTGGTCATCGCCGTGAAGGCGCCCGCGCTGGCCGGCGTGGCCGAGCGCATCGGGCCGCTGATCGGCGCCGACACCATCGTGCTGGTGGCGATGAACGGCGTGCCGTGGTGGTTCCTCGAAGGCGGCTTCGGCGGCGAGATCACGGGCCACCGGCTCGCGGCGGTCGACCCCGAGGGCGCCATCGCCAAGGCCATTCCCGCGCGCAACGTGATCGGCTGCGTGGTGCACGCGAGCTGCTCGCTCGACGGGCCCGGCGTGGTGCGGCACCACTTCGGCAACGGGCTGATCGTGGGCGAGCCTTCGGGCGAGGCCACGCCGCGCGTGCGCAAGCTGGTCGAGCTGCTGAACGCCGCGGGCATCGACACCACGCTGTCGCCGCAGATCCAGAAGGACGTGTGGTTCAAGCTGTGGGGCAACATGACGGTGAACCCGATCAGCGCGCTGACGGGCTGCACCACCGACCTGATCATGGGCGACGACTACGTGCGCGGCTTCATCTCGGCGGTGATGCTGGAGGCCAAGGAGATCGGCCGGCGCATCGGCATCGAGATCACGCAGAGCCCGGAAGACCGGCATGCGGTCACGAGGAAGCTCGGCGCGTTCAAGACCTCGATGCTGCAGGACGTGGAGGCCGGCCGCTCGGTGGAACTCGACGCGCTCGTCACCGTGGT
The DNA here is from genome assembly GCF_022009635.1 of Variovorax paradoxus. Classification (NCBI taxonomy): domain Bacteria; kingdom Pseudomonadati; phylum Pseudomonadota; class Betaproteobacteria; order Burkholderiales; family Comamonadaceae; genus Variovorax; species Variovorax paradoxus. The sequence goes on along the minus strand of NZ_CP091716.1, from coordinate 770,619 downwards.
GCGCGAGCTGGGCGAGCTGACCGGCGTGGCGACGCCGTTCACCGATGCGCTGCTGGGCCTGGCGCGCCTGCGGACGCGGCAACTCGGGCTGTACTGAACCGCGCGGAGAACCCCGGTCGCAAGATCGCTTGACCCGGCCCCTGCGGCCGCCTCGATAAAGGCTGTGTCCGCTCCAAGCCAAGAGGTGATTTTGTGAATTCTCCCGCCGCCCGATTCCTCAACCCTGCCGAAGCCGCCCAGCGGCTCGGCGTTTCCGCCAAGGCGCTGCGCCTGTACGAACAGCGGGGCCTGCTCGCGCCGGAACGCACCGCCGCGGGCTGGCGCTCCTACGGCCCCGAAGAGATGGCCAAGGGCGCCGAGATCGTCGCGCTGCGCACGCTCGGCCTGAGCCTCGCGCAGGTGGCGCGCGTGCTGCAAGGCGACGCCGCGGGGCTGGAGCCGGCGCTGGCGGCACATCAGGCCCTGCTCGAAGGCCGCGTCCGCCAGCTCGGCGGCACCATCGAGAAAGTGCGCGGCCTGCGGGCCGACCTCGCGCGTGGCCAGGCACCGGCAGCCGGCGAACTGGCGCGACTGCTGCAGCCGGCCAAGGGGCTCGGCATCGCCTTCGAGCTGCCGTGGCCCTGGGGCGGCGAGCGCTTCGAGCTGCGCGACATCCGGCCGCTGAACTACATCGTGGGCCCGCTGGGCAGCGGCAAGACGCGGCTGGCACTGCGCCTGGCCGAGACCATTCCTGGCGCCGCGTTCCTCGGGCTGGACCGGACGGCGAGCCCCGATGCGGCGCGCGCGCCGGCTGTCGCCGAAGCCTTGTCGTGGCTGGAGGAAGACGGCGCCACGGCCTCCGAGGCACTGGTCGCGCTGCTGGCCGGGCTCGCTGCCGAGGGGCCGTCGGCGCTGGTGGTCGACCTGGTGGAACAGGGGCTGGACCACGCCACCCAGCAGGCGCTGATCGCGCACCTGCGCCGGCGCGGGCCCGGAAGCAGGCCGCTCTTCATGCTCACGCGCTCCTGCGTGATCCTGGACCTGGCGGCCGTGGGCGACGACGAATCGATCATCCTCTGCCCCGCCAACCACAGCCCGCCGACGCTCGTCGCGCCGTACCCTGGCGCCGCGGGCTACGAAGCCGTCGCGACCTGCCTGGCCACGCCGGAAGTGAGGGCGCGCACGGAAGGCGTCATCGCCTGGCGGCCGGAAAGGAAAGCCGCCTGATTTATCGCGCGAGCCTCAGCGGCCGTCCGCCCGCGGCATCGTCACCCACCACGCCGCCGCCACGATCAGCAAGCCCCCGGCCCATCCCCAGGGCCCGATGCGCTCGCCGAAGCCGTACACCGCAATGAGCGCGCCGAACACCGGCTCGCTGCCCATCAGCAGCGACACCCGGCTCGGGCTGGAGCGCGAGGCCGCGTGGTTCTGCGCGAAGAACGCGAACACGGTGCACAGCAGCACCAGGTACGCCATGCCCCACCAGAAAGAAGCGGTGGCCGGCGGCATGTGCCAGGCGCCGTTCGGCGGCGACGCGACCAGCGAGATCGCCGCCGCGCCGAGCGCCATCACGCCCGACTGCAGCGCCGTCAGCGTGAGCGCCGGCAGCGCGTGGCGGCCGGCCAGCCGGCGCGTCATGCACACCATCACCGCGCGCAGGAAGGCCGCGGCCACCATCAGCCCGTCGCCCCAGCCGAGCGACAGGTCCGTGGGCGAGGCGGCCGAGAGCATTGCGGCGCCCAGCGCCGACAGGCCCGCCGCCCAGAACACGCGACGCGCCGGCCGCTGCCCCAGCAGCCACCATTCGACAAAAGGCGTGATCGCCACGCACAGGCTGATGAGGAAGGCCGCGTTGCTCGCGCTCGTGAGCGACACGCCGAAGGTCTCGCACACGAAGATCGCCAGCAGGTTGGCGCCAAGAAGGCCGCCTACCGCCAGGCCCTGGCGCCATCGGGCGCCGAACAGCGGGCCGAGCGCGGGCAGCAACACAACGAAGGTCAGGCCGAAGCGCAGCGCGATGAACTCCAGCACCGGCAGTTGCTGCGTCGCCTGCTTGGCCACCGCGTAGCTGCCGCCCCACACCGCCGCCACGAGCAGCAGCATGACTTCGGCAAGGCCGATGCCCGCCCGCTTCCTGGCGCCCGGGCCGCCCCATGCGGCCGTGCCGTTTCCCTGCTTTGAATCCATACTCTCCAGCCGCCGTCCATGAACAACACACGAGGAAGAATTGTTCTGGGCATCACACGGGCCGGGTAGCCATCGGCCGGAACAGGACTCTTGCGTGGTGGGAACGAATTCATTTCTCAAAGTGCTGCCGGAGATGGTGACTTTCCTGCGGGTCGCCGAACTCGGCAGCTTCTCGGCCGCGGCCGATCTGCTGGGCATGACGCCGTCGGCCGCGAGCCGGCAGGTGAAGCGGCTCGAAAAGGAGATCGGCGTGCAGCTGCTGCAGCGCACCACGCGCCAGCTGCGGCTGACCGAACCCGGCGCCGAGGCCTTCGCGCGTTGCCGAGAGCTGGTGCTGGCGGCGCAGGGCACGATGGACATCGCGCAGCGCTTCTCGAAGAAGCCGGCCGGGCTGGTGCGCATCAGCGCACCGAAGGCCTTCGCGCGGCGCGTGCTGCATCCGCACATCCTCGACTTTCTCGAGCACTACCCCGAGGTCGACGTGCAGCTCATCGTGGCCGACCGCGACGTCGATCCGATCCGCGAGGGCGTGGACCTGGTGGTGCGGCTGACCACCGAGCCGCCCGAGGGGCTGGTGGCGCGCCGGCTGATGCCGGTCGAGCACATCCTGTGCGCCACGCCGGCCTACCTGGCGCGGCATGGCGCCATCGCGCATCCGCTCGATCTGCTGGCGCACAGCTGCCTGTCGCTGGGCGAGCACGAGCGCGACAACCACTGGCGCTTCAGGCAGGGCAGCGAAGAAACCGAGGTGGTGGTGCGCGGACGCTATGTGTCGAACCACAGCGAGGTGCGGCTGGACGGCGCGCTCGCGGGGCTGGGCGTGGCCTGCGTGCCGGCGTTCATCGCGCGGCCGGCGCTGGACGACGGCAGCATGGTTCGCGTACTGGCCGATTGGGAGTTCCAGGGCAACTACCACGGGCACGCATTCATCCTGTATCCGCCCGACCGCTTCATGGCGCCCAAGTGCAAGGTGCTGGTGGAGCACCTGCTGGGCGCGCTCAGCGGGTCTTCGTCAGGACGCGCACGGCCTCGGGCAAGGAGTTGACCTGCGGCATGAAGTGGTCGAGCAGCGCGCCGAGCGCGACCGCGCAGATCACCGCGCCCAGCAGCGGTTTCCAGGTGAGCCGCACGGCGGCCATGAGCCAGCCTTCCCGTGCCACGCGCACCGCCGCCCGGGCCGACACATACGAGAACGCGACCTCGATGGCCACGGCCAGCAGCGCGTCCCAGCTGAAGTAGAGCAGCACCAGCGAGCCGGCGCCGAGCACCACGGCCACGCAGATCAGGAAGACCGCCAGGATCGGCACGACGATGATGGCGCCCTCGTCGGCGCCGCCCGCGATGTCGAGCGCGCCGCTGGCCACGTCGGAAAGGCCGCCGTCGCCACCGCCCCCGTTACCTCCGTCACCCAGGTTCACATGGCCGTGCGAACCGCTGCCGCCGCGCCCGCCGCCGAAGTCGACGTCCGGCGCATCGACATCGATGTCCAGCTCGCGGCCCTCGACCAGCCGCTTGGCCCACCAGCGCAGCACCAGCAGGTAGCCCAGGTATCCCACGCCCAGCGTGAGGAAGTAGCGCACCGCCAGCGAGTCCACATGGAACAGGTGCATCTGCAGCGCCGACACGCACCACATGAGCAGCAGCGTGAAAGTGCCGATCAGGATGCCGTGCGTGCGCAGGCTGTAATTGCGATGCAGGTCGCGTTCGACCTGCGTTTCCCAAAGGCGCACGGAGCGCCAGTTGGAAAGAACCTTCATTCGCCTTCGGCGGCGGGGGCGAAAGGCACGCGCTGCGCCACGGCGCACATCAGCTCGTAGCCGATGGTGCCGGCGGCCCGCGCGACCTCGTCGATGGGCAGCACCGCGCCCGTCTTCGCCGAGTTGCCCCACAGCGTGACTTCGCTGCCGAACTTCGCGTCGGGCACCGGCGTGAGGTCGACGGTGATCATGTCCATGCTCACGCGCCCGACCATGCGGGTGCGCACGCCGTTCACCAGCACCGGCGTGCCGGTGGTGCAGTGGCGCGGATAGCCGTCGGCATAGCCGACCGCCGCGACGCCGATGGTGATCGGCCCCTCGGCCGTGAAGTTGGAGCCGTAGCCGATGGTGTCGCCGGCCTTCAGCGTCTGCACGCCGATGAGCTGGGTCGACAGCGTCATGGTCGGCTTCAGCTGCCAGTGCGCGGCGTCGTGCTCGGGGTAGTCGGGGGCGCTGCCGTACAGCACGATGCCGGGGCGCACCCAGTCGCCGCGCGTGAGGTTGGCGTGGCGCAGCGTGGCCGCGCTGTTGGCGACGGAGCGCTCGCCCGGCAGGTCGCGCGTGAAATGCTCGAACACCTCGAGTTGGTGGGCGATGCCGCGCGCGCCGTCGGCGTCGCTGAAGTGCGTCATGAGCGAGATCTCGTCGACCTGGGTCAGCGCGTTCAGTCGGGTCCAGGCGGAGCCGAAGCGCTCGGGCGTGAAGCCCAGGCGGTTCATGCCCGAATTCATCTTCAGGAACACGCGCTGCGGCTTCAGCGTCTTGTGGGCGGCGAGCATGTCGATCTGCTCGTCGCAGTGCACCGCGTGCCACAGGTCCAGGCGCGAGCACAGCTCCAGGTCGCGCGCGTCGAACACGCCTTCGAGCAGCAGGACCGGGCCGCGCCAGCCGAGCGCGCGCACGCGTTCGGCTTCGGCCAGATCGAGCATCGCGAAGCCGTCGGCGCCGCGCAGGCCTTCATAGACCCGCTCGATGCCATGGCCATAGGCGTTGGCTTTGACGACGGCCCAGACGCGGGCTTCGAGGGCCGAGCGCCGTGTGCGCTCGAGGTTGTGACGCAGCGCGTCGGTGTGGACGGTGGCGAGAATGGGGCGCGGCATGGGGGCTCTGGCAAGTCGGAGAAAATGCAGACCACGTTTTAGCACCTTCGGGAATGGGGTCGAACACCGTGGGGATGCGCAATTGCGCGTCGCACCCCCGTGCTATAACCGCCCATTCGCCCCGGACGCGACACTTTTTCACTACCGCCAGCAGACCCTCTGGCCAGCCAGCCCATCGATGAAGCGCGGTTTCTACACGATCATGTCGGCCCAGTTCTTTTCGTCGCTGGCCGACCAAGCGCTCTTCGTTGTTGCGGTCGACCTGATGCGAACTTCGGGCGCCCCCGAATGGCAGCGGGCCGCCCTGGTCCCGATCTTCGCCGTCTTCTACGTGGTGCTGGCCCCGCTGGTGGGTGCCTTCGCCGACGCCTTGCCCAAGGGCAAGGTCATGTTCATCAGCAACGCCATCAAGGTGCTCGGCTGCCTGATGATGCTGTTCGGCTCGCACCCGCTGCTCTCGTATTCCATCGTCGGGCTCGGCGCGGCGGCGTATTCGCCGGCCAAGTACGGCATCCTGACCGAGCTGCTGCCGGCCTCCCAGCTGGTCAAGGCCAATGGCTGGATCGAAGGGCTGACCATCGCCTCGATCCTGCTGGGCATCGTGCTCGGCGGCGCGCTGGTGGGGCATGCGGTTTCCAGCAAGCTGCTGGCCTTCGACTTCCCGTTCATCGACACCGGCATCAACTCGCCCGCCGAGGCCGCGATCACGGTGCTGATCTTCGTCTACGTGCTGGCCGCCTGGTTCAACACGCGCATTCCGCACACCGGCGTCGAGATGCGCCCGCTGCGCGCCAACCCCGAGCACGGCCTGGTGCGCAACGTCGCGGCGCTGCTGCCCGACTTCTGGCACTGCAACGCCCGCCTGTGGCGCGACCGCCTCGGCCAGATCTCGCTGGCCACCACCACGCTCTTCTGGGGCGCGGGCGGCAACCTCAAGTACATCGTGCTGGCCTGGGCCGCGCTGGCGCTGGACTACAACACCACCCAGGCCTCGGCGCTGACCGGCGTGGTGACCATCGGCACGGCCGTGGGCGCGGTCGTGGCGTCGATGCGCATGCGGCTGGACATGGCCACCCGCGTGATCCCCATGGGCATCGCGATGGGGCTGATGGTGATTGCCATGAACTTCATCGGCAACGTCTGGCTGGCGGTGCCCTTCCTCATCATGCTGGGCGGCCTGGGCGGCTTCCTGGTGGTGCCGATGAATGCGCTGCTGCAGCATCGCGGCCACAACCTGATGGGCGCGGGCCGCTCCATCGCGGTACAGAACTTCAACGAGCAGGCCTGCATTCTTCTGCTCGGCGGCTTCTACAGCGTGTGCACCGGCCTGGGCCTGTCGGCCTACGGCGCCATCAGCGCATTCGGCCTCGTGGTGGCCGGCTGCATGTGGATCATCAAGCGCTGGCACGAGAACAACCTGAAGAAGTATCCCGAGGAAGTCGAACACCTCTTGGCCATCGCCCGCAGCGACAAGCATCACTGATCTCGCGCGATCGCGTTGGTGAAATGGCCGGCGCGCCGGGCGCCCACCTTTTTCCAACGCCACCATGCCCGCGCTCGCACTGATGTTCAACGCCTTCGTGTGGGGCGTTTCCTGGTTTCCTTTCCGCCAGATGGCCAGCCACGGGCTGCATCCGCTGTGGACCACCTGCCTGATCTACCTGGCCATCGCGGTCGTGATGGGCCTCGTGCGGCGCCATGCCTGGCAGGGCTTCGTGGCTTTCCCCGGGCTGGTGCTGCTGGGGCTGGCGGCGGGCATCACCAACGTGGGCTTCAACTGGGCGGTGACGCAGGGCGACGTGGTGCGCGTGGTGCTGCTCTTCTATCTGATGCCGCTGTGGAGCGTGCTGCTGGGCTGGCTGCTGCTGGGCGAGCGGCCCACGGGCGGCGCGCTGGCGCGGGTGGCGCTGGCGCTCAGCGGCGTGGTGGTGGTGCTGAAGGCGCCGGGTACCGACTGGCCGGTGCCGTCGAGCCTGCCCGACTGGCTGGGCGTGGGCGCCGGCTTCAGCTTCGCGGTGACCAACATCGTGCTGCGCCGCCTGCGCGCGGCGCCGGGCGAATCGCGTGCGCTCGCCATGTTCTGCGGCTGCACCGCGGTGGCGGGCGTGGCCGCGCTGACGGGCACCGCCTTCGGCGCCGTCGACTCGCCGATGCTGGCCTCGCCCGGCTGGCTCGGCTGGGCCGCGCTGCTGGGCACCGGCTTCATCGTCGCCAACGTGTGCCTGCAATACGGCGCGCCGCGGCTCGCGGCCAGCGCGACCTCGGTGATCATGCTGTCGGAGGTGCTGTTCGCCAGCGTCTCGTCGGTGGCGCTCGGTGCGGCCACGCTGGACTCGCGCATCCTGATGGGCGGCGCGCTGATCGTGGCGGGCGCCCTCTGGTCGGCGTTTGCACGAACGCCTGTGCCGCGCGATGATCGCGCTTCCGCTCCCACCTGAGGAAACCGCATGACCAGCGTCTACGACTTCGAGGCCAACCAGATCGACGGCAAGCCGGTGAAGCTCTCCGCCTTCAAGGGCAAGGTGCTGCTCATCGTGAACACCGCCAGCAAATGCGGCTTCACGCCGCAGTTCGCCGGCCTCGAGGCGCTGCACGAAAAATACGCGAACCAGGGCCTTACGGTGCTGGGCTTCCCGTCGAACCAGTTCGGCGCGCAGGACCCGGGCACCAACGAGGAAATCGGCGCCTTCTGCACCAAGAACTACGGCGTGAGCTTTCCGATGATGGAAAAGATCGACGTCAACGGCAGCAATGCCGCGCCGCTGTACCAGTGGCTCACCAAGGAAAAGCCGGGCCTGCTGGGGCTGACGGCCATCAAGTGGAACTTCACCAAGTTCCTGATCGGGCGCGACGGCACGGTGCTCAAGCGCTATGCGCCGCTCGACACGCCGGCATCGCTCACGCGCGACGTGGAAGCGGCGCTGGCCGCCGGCTGACCCGGCCGCAAGACACTAGAAGCGGAAGTCGGCGGTCTTGGAGCCGCCACCCACCGTCACGGTCTCGGTCTTCGCGGCTCCACCGGCCGTGGAAGCATCGATGACGTAGCGCCCGGCGGGCACGTCGACCAGGCAGATCGGGCCGTTGGCGCGGAACGCCAGCGCGGCGGCGTTGTTGGCGTCGCCGCCCTTGATCGTGACTTCCACGTTTGCCAGATAGGCACCGTCGGCGCGCGCGAACAGCAGCGCCAGCGGATGGTCCTTCATGGCCGCGCGCATGGCTTGCGATTCGTCGGAGCCGATGCCGCCGCACACGTAGCGCGCGGAGCCCGCGCCCTGCCACGCCGGCATGGCGCCCTGCGCCTGCGCCGCCACGGCGCCGGCCGCGCAGATGCCTGCGAGCAGTACGCGCCGCAACAGCAGCCTGGAGGAAACGAGAGAGGCGGAAACATGGGACATGGCACTGGCTCCTTGCGAGTTCGGTGCCGCCATGATGCGCCGCCAGCGGCTTTCGCGCGAGTCGGACCGCGCCCTCCCCTGCTGTGCGATCAGGCCGCGTCCAGCGCGGCGTCCAGCAGCTCGATCCAGTGCCGCACCGGGGTGTCGCCGCTGCCGCTTTGCAGGTGCGTGATGCAGCCGATGTTGGCCGAGGCGATCACGCTCGGCTGGAGCTGCTTCAGGTGCCCGAGCTTGCGGTCGCGCAGCGGATAGGCCAGCTCGGGCTGCAACACCGAATAGGTGCCGGCCGAGCCGCAGCACAGGTGCGATTCGTTCATGGCCACGCGCATGTCGAAGCCCAGTGCGCGCAGTTGCGTCTCGACGCCGCCTCGCAGCTTCTGGCCGTGCTGCAGGGTGCAGGGCGGGTGATAGGCCACCACGCCGGAAGGCGCCTTCACGCGGGCCTTGAGCGCTGGCACGAGGTCGGGCAGCAGCTCGCCCAGGTCGCGCGTGAGTTCGCTGATGCGCGCGGCCTTCAGCGCATAGGCCGCATCGTGCTGCAGGATGTGGCCGTACTCGCGCACGGTGACGCCGCAGCCCGATGCGTTCATGACGATGGCCTCGACCTCGTTGCGCTCCACGTACGGCCACCAGGCGTCGATGTTGGCGCGCATCTGCGCCTTGCCGCCGTCCTGGTCGTTCAGGTGGAACTTCACCGCGCCGCAGCAGCCGGCCTCGGGCGCGACCACCGCCTGGATGCCGGCCGCGTCGAGCACCCGCGCGGTGGCGCTGTTGATGTTCGGCATCATCGACGGCTGCACGCAGCCAGCGAGCATCAGCACCTTGCGCGCATGCGTGGCGGCGGGCCATGCGCCGGCCTCCTGCTTCGCGGGCACCTTGGCCTTCAGCGCCTCGGGCAACAGCCCGCGCACTGCCTGGCCGAGCTTCATCGCGGGTCCGAAGAGCGGCGACGGCAGGCCTTCTTTCAACAACCATCGCTGCGCGGATTCGCCCGCGGGACGCGGCACTTTCTCGTCGACGATCTTGCGGCCGATGTCGACCAGGTGGCCGTACTGCACGCCGCTCGGGCAGGTGCTTTCGCAGTTGCGGCAGGTGAGGCAGCGGTCGAGGTGCACCTGCGTGCTACGCGTCGGCTCCTTGCCTTCGAGCACCTGCTTGATGAGGTAGATGCGGCCGCGCGGACCGTCGAGCTCGTCGCCGAGCAGCTGGTAGGTCGGGCAGGTGGCGGTGCAGAAGCCGCAGTGCACGCACTTGCGCAGGATGGCTTCGGCCTCGCGGCCTTCGTCGGTGCCTTTGAATTCGGGGGCGAGCTCGGTTTGCATGTCTTCGGTTCTTGTTCTTAGTCGGTGGCGAGCAGGCGGCCGCGGTTGAAGAGGCCGTGCGGATCGAACTCGCGCATCAGCGCGCGCTGGATGCGTTCGACGGGCGCGCTCATGGCGTCGAAGCGCGGCACTCCGCTTTGCGTGCCCGAGCCGGGCAGGCGGAACAGCGTGGCGTGGCCGCCCGCCGCGCGCGCGATCTCGCGGATGCGCGCGGCCTGTTCGACCGGCGCCTTGTACCAGCGCTGGCCGCCATGCCATTCGATCAGCGGCGCGGCGCCGTCGAGCGCCAGCGCGGGTGCGGTCTGGGGCACGGAGAGGCGCCACAGCGCATCGCCGCCTTCATCGGTAGCAAACCATGGCAGCTGCTGGTCGCGCAGCGATTGCCAGTCGGCGGCCGCGCGTGTGTTGTCCTTGCGCTCGCCGCCGAGATGCGCGCACGCGGCTTCCACGGCAGCGACCGCGCCCCGCAACCGCAGGTACAACGCGCCCGCGCCGGCGTATTCGAACCAGCAGCTCGCATTCAGCGGCAGCGGCCGGCCACCCCATTCGTTGAGCAGCCGCAGCGCATCGGCCTGGCCGCAGGCGAATTCGAGCGTGACCTCGGCCGGCGGAACCGGCAGCACCTTGAGGCTCACCTCCGCGATCACGCCCAGCGTGCCCAGCGAACCCGCGAGCACGCGCGACACGTCATAACCCGCGACGTTCTTCATCACCTGCCCGCCGAAGCTCAGCACCTCGCCGCGTCCGTTGACGAGCGTGGCGCCGAGCACGTAGTCGCGCACGGCACCCACGCTGGCTCGCGCGGGCCCGCTGAGCCCCGCCGCGACCATCCCGCCGACGGTGCCGTTGCCGTCGCCGAAGCGAGGCGGCTCGAAAGGCAGGCACTGGCCTTTCTCGGCAAGTGCCGCTTCGAGTTCGGCGAGCGGCGTGCCGGCGCGCACGGTGACGACCAGTTCGCTCGGTTCGTAGCTCGTGATGCCGGTGAGCGAGCGCGTGTCGAGCAACTCGCCTTGCGGTGCTTCGCCGTAGAAGTCCTTCGTGCCACCACCGCGAATGCGCAGGGCCGTGGCGTCGGTCGTGGCCGCATGGATGCGCTCGACTATCTGGTGGAGTGCGGTGTCGTTGCCCATCGCCATCAGAACCTCGGCAGATCGGGATGCGACAACTTCCCCCCGCGCACCACCTGCTTGCCGTACTCGGCACATCGCTGCAACGTGGGAATCACCTTGCCGGGGTTCAACATTCCCTCGGGATCGAACGCACGCTTCACCCCGAACATCTGCTCGTTCTCCGCCGCCGTGAATTGAACGCACATGCTGTTGAGCTTTTCCACGCCCACGCCATGCTCGCCCGACACCGTGCCGCCCATCGCGACACTGGTCTCCAGGATGTCGGCGCCGAAGAGCTCGCAGCGGTGCAGCTCGTCGGGGTCGTTGGCGTCGAACAGCACCAGCGGGTGCAGGTTGCCGTCGCCCGCGTGGAACACGTTGCAGCAGCGCAGGTCGTACTTTTTCTCCATTTCCTGGATCGCCAGCAGGATGTCGGCGAGCCGCTTGCGCGGAATCGTCGAGTCGAGGCACATGTAGTCCGGGCTGATGCGGCCCGAGGCGGGGAACGCGTTCTTGCGCCCGCTCCAGAACTTCATGCGCTCCTCTTCGCTGTTGCTGCACGTGATGGCGGTGGCGCCGCAGCCGCGCAGCACGGCGGTCATTCGGCCGATTTCTTCTTCCACCTCCTCGGGCGTGCCGTCCGATTCGCACAGCAGGATGGCGGCGGCATCGAGGTCGTAGCCCGCGCGCACGAAGTCTTCGACCGCGGCGGTCATGGGCTTGTCCATCATCTCCAGCCCCGCCGGGATGATGCCCGCCGCGATCACCGCCGCCACCGCGTCGCCGGCCTTTCGCACATCGTCGAAGCTGGCCATGATGCAGCGCGCGAGCTGCGGCTTGGGCACGAGCTTGACGGTCACCTCGGTGGTCACGGCCAGCATGCCCTCGCTGCCGATGACCAGCGCCAGCAGGTCGAGCCCTGGCGCGTCGAGCGCGTCGCCGCCGAATTCGATCGCCTCGCCCTCGGCCGTGAAGCCGCGCACGCGCAGCACGTTGTGCAGCGTCAGGCCGTACTTGAGGCAGTGCACGCCGCCCGAGTTCTCGGCCACGTTGCCGCCGATGGTGCAGGCGATCTGGCTCGAAGGATCGGGCGCGTAGTAGAGGTTGAAGGGCGCGGCCGCCTCGCTGATGGCGAGGTTGCGCACGCCGCACTGCACCACCGCCGTGCGGCTCACCGGATCGATCTTCAGGATGCGGTTGAACTTGGCGAGCGACATCGTGACGCCCATGGTGTGCGGCATGGCGCCGCCCGAGAGCCCGGTACCCGCGCCGCGCGCCACCACGGGCACGCCGAGCTGGTGGCAGGTCTTGAGCACGGCGGCGACCTGCGCCTCGGTCTCGGGCAAGGCCACCACCAGCGGGCGGGCGCGGTAGGCGGTGAGGCCGTCGCACTCGTAGGGCGTGGTGTCTTCGTCGTGCCAGATCAGCGCGTGTGTGGGCAGGTGCACCTGCAGCGCGCGGACCACATGGGACTGGCGCTCCGTTTTCTGTAGCGAATCGTGTTGCGTGGGGGTGAGCGGCGCGTTCATCGGCGGGCCCTTTCTTTTCTTCTGTTCGCGGATGTCTCGGGTGTACCGCACTCTACGGACATTCCCGCCGCCCCGGGTTGATGGTTTTTTGCCGGGTGCTTGAGAGAAATTCGCGAGTCCGGCCGGTCAGCGCAGGCTCTGTTCGAGCCAGTCGGCAAAGGCAGCGCACTCCCAGCGCTCCAGCGTGCCCGGCTGCCAGCAGATGTAGTGCCGGTGCGGCGAGGGCACCGCCTGGTCGGACAGCGCCACCAGCCGCCCCGATTCGAACCACGCCGCGCCCATCTTCTGCCGCACCAGCGCCACGCCGAAGCCGCTGGCGGCGGCGTCGTACACCAGCCCCAGGTCGTTGAACTGCGAGCCGACGTGCGGCTCGGGCTGGTCGAGCCCGCAGCTCGCGAACCAGGTGCCCCAGGGCTCCAGCGGGCTGCGGATCAGCCGCGCGCCCTCAATTTCGGCCGCGCTGCGAAAGCCCTGGAACGGGCCGAACTCGTTGAGATAGCTCGGGCTGCAGGCGGGCACCACCTGCTCCTCGAGCACCAGGCGATGCTCGCAGTCGGCGTACCCGCCGGGGCCGTAGCGCACTTCCAGGTCGGCCTGTTCGGCCGTCACGTCGAGCAGCGGGATCGACACCTGCAGCACCAGCTCGATGTCGGGGTAGATGTTGCGGAACAGCTCCAGGCGGGGCATCAGGAACTGGCGGCTGAAGGTCGGCGTGACGGCAATGCGCAGGCGCGTCGCGCGCTGGGCCGCATTGGCGCCCAGCGGCGTGGCCTGCAGCGCCGCGAGGCCGGTGCGCACGTTCGCGAGATAGGCCGCGCCGTCGGCCGTGAGGCTGAAGTCGCTGCGACCGAACAGCTTGAAGCCCACATGCGCCTCGAGCTGGCGGATGCGGTGGCTCACGGCGCTGGGCGTGACGCACAGCTCGTCGGCCGCGCGGCCCGCATGCCGCAGCCGCGCCACGGCCTCGAAGGTCAGCAGGCACTGGATCGGCGGAATGTGTTGCAGAGCCATGCGCGGCTGGAAACCCTCTTTTTCGCCTTCAGTCTTCGAAGAAGCTCACGGGCAGGCCCGGCGTGTCGACCCGCATCGCGATCACCATGCCCGAAGCCGGGCGCTGCGCGATCTCGTCGGCCGGCCGGCCCTTGCGGGCGCTGGTGACGAACAGGGTCTTCAGGTCGTCGCCGCCGAAGCAGGGCATGGTCGGGCACTGCACCGGCACCGCGACCGAAGCCACGCGTTCGCCCGAGGGAGAAAAGCGCAGCAGCTGCGCGCCTTCGAACATGGCCACCCAGTAGTGACCCTGCGCGTCGATGGTGGCGCCGTCGGGGCGGCCGTCGTAGTGCAGCGGCGACGCGGGCGTCCAGCCTTCGGGCTTGGCGCCGAACTGCTGGAACACGCGGGCGTGCGAGAGCGAATTGGCCTCGGCGTCCCAGTCCCACGCATGCACCACATGGGCCGCGGTGTCGGCCCAGTAGAGCGTGCGGGCGTCGGGCGAGAAAGCCAGGCCGTTGGCGGTGGTGGCCTGGTTGGCCATTTGCGTGATGGTGGGCGAGATGCCGGTGTCGCTGCGCGCGTCGAGGCAGTAGAGCGCGGCGTTGGCGCGGTCTTTCGCCTCGTTGAGCGAGCCGCCCCAGAAGCGGCCCAGCGCGTCGCACTTGCCGTCGTTGAAGCGCATGGTGCGCACGTCGTGCTCCACGCGCGCCATCGCGACCAGCGGGCCGCCCCATTCCCGCGCGCGGTAGATGCCGTCGCGCAGCGCGATCACCAGGCCGCCGCGGCGCGCCGGCGCCATGCAGCCGGGCTCGGTGGGCAGCGCCCAGCGCTCGACGGTGGCGTCCGGCGTTCCGATGTCGCCGCGCGTTCGCAGCACGGCGCGGCCCGGAATGTCGAGCCAGTAGAGCGATCGTTCCTGAGGGTGCCAGAACGGCGATTCGCCGAGCTCGCAGAGGCTGTCTTCGATGGAGGTCCACATGGTGGGCCGATTGTGCTCCCGACGGGCAAAAAAAAGCCCGCCGGCGCCGGAGCGCTTGCGGGCTGAACATCCAAAGGAGACCTCGCTTGAAAAACTTTTTTCAGTCAGTCGGTAAGCACCGCGGAACCGGCTTCGCCGAGCCGCAGGTGCCGCCCCCTGCAAGGGGGCTTGGGGTTTACCTGTTGTATGCGGTTTCGCCGTGCGAGGAGATGTCGAGGCCTTCGCGCTCTTCTTCTTCCGACACACGCAGGCCGAGGGTCAGGTCGGCGATCTTGTAGGCGATGAAGGCCACCACGCCGGACCACACGACCGTGAGCGCCACGCTCTTGATCTGGATCCAGACTTGCGCGCCCATCGAGAAGGTGTCGGGCGTCGCGCCGCCGGTGCCGCCCAGGCCCTTGGCAGCGAACACGCCGGTCAGGATGGCACCCAGGATACCGCCCACGCCGTGCACGCCGAACACGTCGAATGCGTCGTCCGCACCCAGCATGCGCTTCAGGCCACCCACGCCCCACAGGCAGACCAGGCCGGCCAGCAGGCCCAGCACGATCGAACCCATCGGGCCGACGAAACCGGCGGCGGGCGTGACAGCCACGAGGCCGGCAACAGCACCGGACGCGGCGCCCAGCATCGAGGCCTTGCCCTTGTGCAGGCTCTCGCCCAGGATCCACGACAGCGCGGCGGCAGCGGTGGCGAGCACCGTGTTGATGAAGGCCAGGCCGGCCAGCGCGTTGGCGGCACCCGCCGAGCCGGCGTTGAAGCCGAACCAGCCGACCCACAGCAGCGAGGCGCCGACCATGGTGAGCGTGAGCGAGTGAGGCGTGAAGGCTTCCTTGCCGTAGCCGACGCGCTTGCCGACCATGTAGGCACCCACGAGGCCGGCCACACCGGCGTTGATGTGCACCACGGTGCCGCCGGCGAAGTCCAGCGCGCCGTCCTTGCCCAGCAGGCCGCCGCCCCACACGATGTGGGCGATCGGCACATAGCTGAAGGTGAACCACAGCACCGAGAACAGCAGCACGGCCGAGAACTTGGCGCGTTCCGCGAAGGCGCCGACGATCAGCGCCACGGTGATGGCCGCGAAGGTGCCCTGGAAGGCGACGAACACGTATTCGGGAATCGTGGTCAGCGCGCCGAAGGTCTCCTGCGTGATGCCCTTCATGAAGATCTTGTCGAAGGTGCCGAAGAAGTTGCCGTCACCAGAGAAGGCCAGGCTGTAGCCGTACACGGCCCACAGGATGCTGATCAGCGAGAAGATCACGAAGACCTGCATCAGCACCGACAGCATGTTCTTCGAGCGGCCCAGGCCGCCGTAGAACAGCGCGAGGCCGGGGATGGTCATCAGGATCACGAGGAGGGTCGAAGTCAGCATCCAGGCGGTGTCGCCGGAGTCGATCTTCGGTGCCGGGGCCGCGGCGGGCGCGGCTGCGGGCGCTGCCGCGGCCGGAGCTGCCGCATCGGCGGCCGGGGCCGCAGCGGGTGCTGCCGCAGCAGCTGCGGGAGCCGTTGCGGCGGGTGCATCGGCAGCAGGCGCTGCCGGGGTCTGTGCGAAGCCGGAAGTACCGGCGGCGAGCACGCTCAAGCCGAGCGCAAGAGAGACAAGCAGTTTTTTCATAGTCGTTGTTCTTTCGGGCCAGGACTCGATCAGAGGGCTTCGCGGCCCGTTTCGCCGGTGCGGATGCGAACGACCTGTTCGAGGTTGTAGACAAAGATCTTGCCGTCGCCGATCTTGCCGGTGCGGGCTGCACCTTCGACGGCTTCGATCACGCGGTCGACGAGGTCGTCGGAGACGGCCGCCTCGATCTTGACCTTGGGCAGGAAGTCGACCACGTACTCCGCGCCGCGGTAGAGCTCGGTGTGGCCCTTCTGGCGGCCGAAGCCCTTCACTTCGGTGACGGTGATCCCCTGCACGCCGATGGCCGACAGTGCTTCGCGCACTTCGTCGAGCTTGAACGGTTTGATGATGGCTGTGACCAGCTTCATGAGTTTTCTCCTTTGGATGGAAATGAAACGGTGCGGCAGCTTGGGCCGCGCCTCGTTGTTCTGTCGCTTACAGCGTCTTCGTGAGCGTGAGGATGAAGCGCGCCTTGTTCGGCGAGTAGGTCGTCTGGCCGATGGGGCCGAAGCCGAGGTCGACGCCCGGGTTGGCCACCGCGAGGTACGAGCTCTGCTTGTTGGCGCCCTGCACCGAGCCGGTCAACGACAGGCCGTTGCCGAAGTCGTAGCTCGCGCCCACGTTGTAGTCCACGTAGCTCTTGTAGCCCAGGCTGCGGATGTCGCTGGACATGTTGGTGTAGCCCACCGCAGCCTTCAGCGTGACCTTGGGCACGATTTCCTTGCTGTACGACAGGTTCAGGTAGCCGGTGTTGGTGCCCTTCAGGCCCGAGCCGGCCTTGTTGCCTGCGTAGCCGAAGTAGTCCTTCGACACGGTGTGCGAGTACTTGGCCGTGAACGAGCCGAAGGTCTCGTTGGCATAGGTGCCGGCAACGTACAGCTCGGTGGTGTTGCCCGCCGAGTTGCCCGGGTAGATGTAGGTGAGCGCGCCCACGTCCATGTCCAGCGGGCCGGCCTTGAACTTGTAGCCGCCGTACAGGTCGCTCTCGATGCTGTTGCCCTTCTGCCAGTTGACGCTGGAGTTCCAGTTGCCCACGTAGAAGCCGCTGCTGCCGAAGGCGTAGTCGAAGCCGCCCTGGATGGCCGGCTTGAAGGCCTTGGTCTTGGCGTAGTCGTTCTTGCCCAGCATGTCCTGGTCCTGGCCGCGGAACTTGTAGTTCGTGGTCAGCGAGATGTTGCCCGTGAGATCCGGGGCGGGCGCGGCCGCGGCGGCGTCGGTCGTTGCCTGTGCCAGGGCTGCGCCCGAAGCGGTCAATGCAGTGGCCAGAACGATCATCGCCTTGGCGGCGGTACGGTGCGTCATCGGGAAACTCCTCGCAAGTGTGTTGTTGGACCTGAGAGGCTCAAAGCAGGGAGCGTGCCAAACTGCACAAATACCTGTGCCCCATGCGACTCGCGAGCGTCGCTTTGTGAGCCAAATCGTTACAACGCTTGTTTCGAGCGGTTGCAGCTTTCACCGGCATCGCACCACCGCGGACACACCAAAGATGGTTGCACCATCTTGGGGACAGGGAGAGAAATGAGTTTGTCTTTGGTGCAGGGCCGAGCCTTGCTGGGGCTGGAAGCGGCCAGTGTCACGGTCGAGGTGCATCTGGCCAACGGTCTGCCCAGCTTCACGCTGGTCGGCCTGGCGGAAACCGAGGTCAAGGAAGCCCGCGATGGTCCTTTCCAACAAAGTGCGGTTAGCAACCCACGGCCCCATGCGGCTTTCGACGGACCCAAACTCAGCGTGAGCGAAGCGCCGTGCGGTCAAACGGTCTCGACTTTGGGCTGATGCAACATCTTGCGGTTATCGGTCGACGGACCGTAGTCACCGATGAACCGCCAAATGAAATACCGATTTGGAAGATTTGCTGCTTGAGCCCGACCTAGGCGGGAATGCCAGAAAACTGAAATCGGCGCACCAGAACACGCCAACTAAAAAATCTCCGGCAGCCGTCCTGGTGAAAAAGTTTCAAGCGCTCGCCACGAAGAAGGACTCTTATTGGGCTTGCTCTCTGTCCATCCAGGATCAGTAATCGGCGGAATCCAACACCCGCGGATCACCGGCTGCGCCCGAGCCTCGCGATGGTTAATGAAGCACTTCTCGCTTGGTCGCCGCGACGCCCAAGCGGCGTCGGCATGGCTCCTATCTGGGCGAGATCAGTCCAGCGCCAGAGAACCTCGTCAACCGCGACTTCACCGCTGGTGCTCCCAACGAGAAATGGCTCACCGACATCTCGGAGTTCCACATTCCGGCAGGCAAGGTGTATCTGTCGCCTGTGATCGACTGCTTCGATGGCAAGGTGGTCAGTTGGACGATCAGCATGCGCCCGGACGCGCAGCTCGTGAACACGATGCTGGATGTCGCTATCGAGACGATCGACATCAGCAACCGGCCTGTTGTGCATTCGGCTCGCGGTGCCCACTATCGATGGCCGGGATGGCTGGCACGTATCGCGGATGCCGAGCTGACGCGTTCGATGTCCCCCAAAGGCTGTTCGCCCGACAATGCGGCCTGCGAGGGCGTTCATCCCATTGCTTACTGCCCAACTGCCGAAACAGTAGGGTTAGACGTTTACTCAATACTTTTGAAGGTGGCAGCCATCAATGCGCGATCCTGCAAGAACCTCCGGGGCGCTTGATTTGCTCGACGAGTTTTGGCGACAGCAACCAGACTCGCTGCTTGGGCACCTTGTCTCCAACGCGGCACGAATGCATTGCGCATAACGGGCTGGCCGCTCCATCTTGAACGCCCCGGGCGCGGGCGGTAACAAGCTTGTCCGCGAAGGCAGTCATTGGGCGGTCCCTCTGCGTCGAGCGAGAAGCTGGTCACTAAGTGAAAGAAGTTCTCGGTCACCGGCTTGCCCCTCGAAAGGAGCAATTTGCAGATGATTGCGCTGCTGTCGGGCTACCTTTTCCGGAGAGTCGTCAACTATAGTCATGCGGTCGACCGAGCAACCGTATTTTTGGGCCTTTCGCAAGTCCTTTATGTAGACGTAACCACCGCTGTGTGGGTCGACACGCTGGACGCATCTTTCAACGGCCCACGCTTTCCGCCGCAGGTGAGCAGACCAACCGAGCGGCGCGTTGCTCGCCCCGCTCGGTTGCTTCGCTGATCCGTAGAGGCTCCATCGGGGCAACTTGCGCCTGCAATGCGGCTATCAAGAGTCGCCGCCGGAGTTTGTTGCGCTGTCGCAGCCCTCGTCGTCCCGGCTCTCAGCACCGGCACCAGCGTTTACAGTGCTCCCAACTCTCCTTCGCTAAATAGATGTTCAACTTTCTTGTCACCTCCGCTGAGGGCGCTTGGGACCAGCCGGGCTACGAGTACGAACGCAGCAGGTTTCTCGAATACACGAGCGACGACATTGCGGCTAGCTTTCGTGAGCTGAAGGCGGCGCAAATCGAGACGTTGCTGAGTCTGCCTTGTCTCTTTGCGTATGAGGGCACTAATGAGCCGATGCGGGTCGGCCGCTTGAAAAGCGTCAAGCTGCGCAACGATGGTCGCCTGCTCTTCGTTGCGCCTGAGTTCGATCCGGCCGTTCCGCCTATCCCTTTTGACGCTATCAAGCCACTCCAAGCCGCACTTGATATTCGAACGTGGGAGCTGAACCGTACCCACTGGGCCATCAAGGACGAAGACCTTAATCAGGCGTTGACACATGCTGGCATCGGCCTGCAGGCCGCCGCCACGCCCAAGGTTGCCAAGACAGATCTTCCTCCACCGGCCGACGCCCCTTTTCAGGCCGACACCGTGGGAGCATTTATCGGCCACGTCCTGGGGCTGAACCATGGTGGCAAGGAAGTGTTCTACCGCGGCCATTCAAACAGAACCAAGTACCGCCTTGAGCCATCCATTCTTCGCAAGGACGAGCACGGGAACTACATGTACCGGGACGCCGAAGATCGGATGTATCGGGAGCTGTTGGTTTCGAATTCAATCGACTTCCAAGGCGATGTCTACACGCTAGACCGGCTTGTGCGGATGCAGCACTATTCGCTGCCGACGCGCTTGCTAGACATCACTTCGAACCCTCTGATTGCCTTGTACTTTGCTTGCAAGAGTAACCTTGACCAAGACGGTGAAGTTATCGTCTTCTCGATGGAGCGCGAGAAAATCAAGTACTTCGATTCCGATACCGCGAGTTGCATCGCCAATTTGACCAGACTGCCAAAGTCTTCCAAAGACGCGTTGGACTTCAGCAGCCTGGATGTTCGCAAGTTCAACAAGCTTCAGCCTGTAAAGCAGCTCCTTCATTTCGTCAAAGAAGAGAAGCCTTTCTTCGAGCCGCGGCTGGAGCCAAAGCACCTCCGCTCTATCGTATGCGTCAAGGGCAAGCACACCAATAACCGGATTGCCTTCCAGTCGGGTGCATTCCTTCTATTCGGCTCCGACGCCACCCTGGACGAAGGCGGTAGCCCCGAGATTTCTGTGCAGCGGATTTCGGTCAAGAACAAGGGCGCCGTCTTGAAGCAACTGGATCAGCTGAATATCAACGAAAGCACCGTGTTCCCGTACATCGAGAATTCGGCGAAGTACATTGCGCATAAGTTCTCTTTCCGGGACCCCAATCGAGTCACTTGAGCTCTTCAAGATCCAGAAGGAAAAGTTATAGGTCCTTTCTCTCGTGACGATTGATCGAAGTCTCTATCGTCCTGCGTCCAACCATTGAAGCAGGTTGCTCTGGCGGTCGCTCCTCGGCCTTCCTCAAATCGCAGAGCAAGTCTTCTCGACGAAGCCGGAGGCACTCTTCGCATCATCGGTCTCGACCATCGAGACTCAACCCAGGGCTTGGTACAAAGTGCGCGGGAGACGAGATTTACTTGGCGAGAAAGTCCTCTGGGGCTTTGCCTGCTTCAAGCGCGGCCTTAAACCATGCTGGCCGCGGACCACGGCCGCTCCAGATGTTGCCGTTCTGATCACGAAACTTCGCAGCCGCAGTCGTCGCAGCTTTCCCGCTTGCCTTAAGACCACGCTTCGGGCTCTTGACCGGCCTAGCAGACCGCTTTCCAGCACCCCCCTCGAAACCGAGTTCGGCGGCAGTAAATCCATAGACAGCGATCGCCTCCTTGATCCTCGCCAAGACTTCGTGGGCCTCTTGTTTGCGTAGCAGTTCAGCCTCTTTCTGAAGTTGTTCAATTTGCTTCTGAACTTCAATGAATGTCTTCTTTGCCATTGCTGAGATTCCTCTCGGTAAAAAGGCAAGGATACTTGCATTCGCTCACTGCTCCCCGCAGATCCTAGCGATTGAAATAATGCATCCAATTCCTACCCTAAGCGTTGAGTCATGCCGCAAAGCACTGACTGGGTAAAGGTAGTTCGCGTGTCGTCTTGTTGTTCGGATGATTGTGCCAACACTCCCTGGGAAGCGCCGCTTTAGGCTTCAGTAGGA
This sequence comes from Variovorax paradoxus, assembly GCF_022009635.1. Lineage (NCBI taxonomy): Bacteria > Pseudomonadati > Pseudomonadota > Betaproteobacteria > Burkholderiales > Comamonadaceae > Variovorax > Variovorax paradoxus. The sequence continues at coordinate 749,283 of NZ_CP091716.1, read as the reverse complement.
TGGCAGTAATGGCGTGAGACAGTCCTCAAATCCGACATGCACGCGGTTCATCCGAGCTGCCAGAACACGGTCCCCGGTCAGTATTGCCAACATCATCGCAGCGATCGTAACAAGGCCGTTTGAGCATTCGATCAGTTGGCAGACCAGCTGCACCGGAAAGCCGTCTTGATGGCGTCGCAGTGCATGCACGCCGACATGGACGAAGGAGTTCAAGGCATGCCGCTGCATGTCCTCGAACCGGCCCAACATCGCTGCAGGTGGCGCAGCGGCCGGCACGGCAATCGAGGCGCCACGCAGCTGTTTGATCATTTCTCGCGCTGCCGGCAGCTTTCGTGCAGCTTCGTCACCCGCTGTGCTGAGCGGCGCCGCCGCCAAGGCCACTTGCCCATCTGAAGCTGCAAACAGAAGCCATGCCGAGCGCGTTGTCGATTCAAACTGAAGTCGCATCAGGGGCACCGCCGACGAGACAAACCCGTCGGCAATCAGCGATCGCAGCGCGCGTGCGTGGTCGATTGAGAGAGACGCGGCAGTGACGCTGAGTGCCAATTTTTCCGCATCTTCACCGTGTTCGGGGTACCGGTCGAGCTCGAGCATTCGAACGATGGTGTCGTCGAGTTCATCGGATCGGCGCAGGAGGTGTTCGATGTCCATGCGCCAAGGCTCGCACAATGAGTTGGCCACTGCAACTATCGCTGCGTTGCGAGCTGGCTCGCTCGACAATCTACGTTGTTGGCCGGTTGCGAAACTGCCTCAACCCAATCATCCCCTACATTGCGCGAATCTTTTTTCCGTTGCCTGCGCGAGGATCGACATAGCCGGGAGCAAGCTCGGCTTCGCTCCCGTACAAATCCAACGGTTCTTTGAGCCACAGTGGAAAATCGCGAGCGGCAAGGCTGTGGTCTGGAGAACAGTCCACGCACCAGCGTCGGAGCATGTAGCCCGAGTGCGCAGCGCGCACTCGTACCTTAAGCATACCGTCCACCATTGGGTAGTCCATCTCGACGATTTCAGATCTTGGATGATTCGGGTGCGTGACCAGTTCCAGCTCGATGACACGATTCCACAGCACGTCTTGCTCTACGGTCTCTTCCTTGAGCACAGGGCGGTCATCCAGCACCTTGGGATCTTGCATGCGCGTGAGTACGTAGTCTCGAAACTGGCGATGCTTCCGGTCGAACGCCCTCACCTGCCACATCAGACCGATGTCGACCAGTGCCAGAGGTACCAGTTCCTTGAGGGTCCGGCCACTTGCGACGGAGGTGTAGTGGAGCCGCACAGCCTTCCCCAGACGGATCGCCCGGGTGATCGGCGCGATCACGGAAGCCGCTGGCAGATTCAACGCAGTCGGGTATTCGCATCGCACCATGGGTTGCGACTGCGCATCAAGACCTTGACCAAAGCCCTGCGAAAGCGCTGTCAGCACGCGCTGGGGCGCGTGGTCAAAAAGCGGCTCAAAGGCTTTGGTAGGTCGATAGAGCTTCGCTGCCTTGTCGAGCTCCAGGTTTTCGGAGGCGATCTCCTTGTACTGAGCGATGTCGCGCGTTGCACCGGCGGGTCCGGACTCGAATCGATCGATCAGGTCCTGTCGCCGAAGCTCACCCAAAAAGTAGAGCTGGAAGTCGATGAATGCCAGACGCTCACGTTGAGTGCGCGGAATTTCGTCGACCTCACGGCGACGCGCTTCTTGATCGAGGTATGGCATGGGGCAATCATATTCGATCAGAATACAGAACCACTAAGATCCGTTGACATACCCAAAATGATCGCCTAAGATTTAGGCATTACAGCAACAGGAGCTTCCATGGCGAAGAACAAACCGATCGGTGACGACGCTCGCGTCGGCGCGGTGAAAGACCGCTCCCAAGTGTTCAACCCGACCAACCAGGTCTGGACCAAGCGCGATTCGGACTCCGGGCGCTTCATGGACCAGAAGGCAGACGGCGAACCGTTCAAGGGCGTTCGCAAGGAAAAACCCAGCAACTAACGCGGGCGGGAAGGACCGGCGCTTGCGGTCTCCACCCCCTCGCACGGAGACCTACACATGCAACGCGATCTTCCCCAGCTTCCGACCCGCCGCCGTTTTTCCGATGCGGCGTCTGCGAAATTCTTCTACCTCGCCGAGAAGATCGCGCGGGTCTACGAGCCGACCACCACCCAACTCGAGGAGCTCGACCGAGCCTACGGGAGCACAGGCGACTACCTGGCGACTTGCCCGGAATTCGATGGCTTGCTGTACCGGGTTCATGCGCACGGCTCCCGGCAGCTCGGAACGATGGTTCGACCCATTGACGCATGCCGGACCGGCTACGACATCGACTTGGCCGCCTGCCTGGAAGCAGCCGGCATGCGCCGCTACAGTGGCTCGACCGGCCCCGCACTCCTCATTGAACACCTCTACGTCGCGTTGAAGCGCTACGCCGACCGGCACGGTCTGGAAATCAAGCGACACGAACGGTGCGTCACGCTGACCTACGCCGGTGGCATGACGGCCGACTTCGCGCCGATCATCGACGACCCCTCGCAGGTGGTGATGCACGGCGACACGCACGCAAGCATCCCCGACCGCGACCTGCAGCGCTACATCTCAACCAACCCGCGTGGGTACTGCAAAGCCTTCGACCTCATCGCGCAGATCTCGCCGGCGTTCGAACGCTCCACCGCGATGCACATGACATTCGACTCGATGCGAAAGTCCGAACTGGTGCCGCTGCCTGATGCGGACGAAGTTTTTGGCCGCCTGCTGTCGCGTCTGGTGCAGCTCACCAAGATCAATCGCAACATTCGGTTCGGTGCACCCTCGGGCACGTTGGATCTGGCACCGCCCTCGAGTTTCCTCACGACCCTTGTCGCCAATGCCTACGCGATTGAAGCGCCCAAGCCACACGATGGCCCCATGGACCTGCTGCTGGACATGGTGTCGCTGATGCCCAAGCTTTTCCAGCGCCTCCAGTTGCCTGAAGGCAGGGAGTTTTGGTATCTCAGCAACCCGACCGCCCTGAACGACAACCTGGCAGGTTGCATGGACACGAGCTCCAAGCAGAAGGCGTTCGATGCTTGGCACGAACGCCTGCAGACGGACCTGACCGCCCTCGTTGATGCCATCGATCAAAGCGCCGGCCTCGACGTCATTGCCAAGGCTGCCGAACGCGCATTCGGAGACCGTGCAAAGAACGCGGTGCTCGAGGACAACGCCGCACGGCGCGAGGAAAAGAGGACGTCGGGCCAGGCTGTCTTCATCGCTGGCGGATCTGCTGCGATTTCCACACCGAGCCGCGCCCACACCAATTTCGGTGATTGATGGGTCGCAGACCGAGCATGCCGGCGCCGACCCTGCCCGAGCGGGCTTACGAGCTGCGGGCGCTACGCTTTCCCGATGCGCAAGTGCAACTGGTTCAAGGTCGCGAGCTGCGCTTCCGGTTTGCGATCTCGCCGACGGCCTTCTCCCGTCAATATCAATGCCTGCTGGTGATGACGCGGACTGGCTTCCCGGAAATGTTCATCCTGTCGCCCAATCTGCTCGAACTGTCAGATGGACGAACGCTTCCGCACATCTACCGACACGATGGTGGTGGCACCAAGCTCTGCCTCTGGCTCCCTCGCAAGAGCGAATGGTCTTCTCACATGCGACTGCTGGAGACCTACATCGCGTGGACCAGCGAGTGGCTGAATTATTTTGAAGAGTGGCTCGTGACCGACCAGTGGGCGGGCGGCGGCGAGCATCCAGTGCCGAAGAAGAAGCGGTGGCGGTGACGCCGCCAAATTGAACTACGTCAGTCAAAAACAATGGGAGCAGAGGGATCGCATGAACCAGATCATCACGAAGCAGAACGAGCGGTATTCACTGCAGCTACTCAGCGCGCAACGGCAAACTTATTCGGACGCCAAGTGCTTGCTGGCTTTCCAACTGGTGCTGATTGGGCCACTGGCAGCAGCGACGGCCATGGTGAGCATCTTCGTGCCCGACTGGAAGATCATTGTTGCGCTGTGGGGAGTGATCGTCCTTGTGCTCGATCTCGCGTACTTCACACCAAAGCAAAAACGTCTTCGTGAATCCGGTGCCCGAATCCAGGAACGCTTCGACTGCGAGGTGTTGAACCTGAGTTGGGATGCAACGCGAGTGGGCAGCCAGGAGCCGCATGAAAACGTGATCCGACAGTCTGCCCGCTATCAAAAGATCGCCCACACGATGACGTCGCTGGAGGACTGGTACTCGGTGGTGGTGGGCAGCCTGCCCATGCCAATGGCCCGTCTAATCTGTCAGCGCACGAACTGCTGGTGGGATGCCGAGCAGCGCCGCAAATACGCGTCCGTCATGGGCGGAATTCTGCTCACGAGTTTCCTCGTCGTCCTTGCCCTGGGCGTCTTTGCAAAGCTTTCGGTCAATGAGTTGATCTTGATTGTGCTGTTCCCCATGTTGTCGACTTTAAAGCAAGCCTATCAACAATGGAGCGACAACCGTGAGGCCGCCAACAGGCTGGACATTCTCCGCGCGTGCGCAGAGAAATCCTGGAAGGCCGCGCTCAGCGGAGCAGACGACCGTACGCTAGAAAATGAGTCACGAGCTTTGCAAGGAGAGATTTTTGATGGGCGGAAGCGCAATCCACTGGTCTTCGATTTCCTCTTCAAACGCTTGCGCGATGAACATGAGGTGCAGATGAACTCGGGGGCAGCGCATCTCGTAGCTGAAGCGGAGCAGGCCATGAAGCCCTGAGAGCCAAATCTCTATAAAGGCAAAAGCTTGGTCCCATTCAGCCCGTCACCCAGCGCGCGTCCATCAGAAGAGGCTCTGTTGCGATCTTGCGCTCGGCTCGAGCGTCCTGCGCAGCATCTCGGATGGGTACTAGCGAACGCTCGACGGGCCCCTCATAGCGCTTCCTGATCACGGCATTCCCTTCTTCAGCGCAGCAAGCCGTTTGGCCACACCTATTTTTGGATTCAGTTTCACGGCCTCTGCGTAAGCAGCAAGAGCGTCACCCGGCCGACCTGTCAACTCCATGGCTTCGCCCTTCACACGCAGTCCGATCGCACGATAGTCTGTGCGATCGATGGTCAGCTCACCCAGCGCAGCATCGAGGACAGCGATCAGTTCCTGCGCAAGTTGGTGGTTCTCGGGGTCAGCCTTTTGCGCCTCCTTGGCCGCATAAATACGCATCTCCGGCGCTCCCTTTTTCAGGCGAGCATTCTGATAGGCGGCGGCCTCAAGGAACTCTCCCTCTGGCGAATAGTTGAAGCGACCGATGTCATTGTGGACAACTGTCAGATGCTTCAAGTTGCCGCGGTCGTCGACAACGAAGCTGTACTGGTCTGCCCAGCCCGTCGCCGGGGTGCGCGAGAACATGGGGCCTCCTGCCTGCAAGTCGAACAACTCGAGCAGGTGACCGTCTTGGTTGTCGGCGTTGGCTGTTTGGACAACGGCGTAGCGTCCGCACTTAGAAATGGCCAGGTTGAAGACGTTGGCTTTGTATTTCCGTCCGAACAGCTTGCGCCCCTTGACGTCGAATGCCTGAACCTCGGCGCTCAACCGGTTGCCGAAGTTGGCGTCGTTCACCACGAACGTGCCATCGTCTGCCACCGCAGCGTCCATTGGACGATACAGCCCTGTCAACCTCGCCAGGATGCGGTCTTCTAAGTAGTCCACGAGCACGGCAGATCCGTCGAGTTCATCGAGGCGTGCGTTCATGCCAGGCAAGCGGTCTGAACAGCCAACCACCCACCGCTTGTTGGGCGAACGGACACCTTGCCCGACGAAGCGCAGCGAGCCGACCGTCAACACGGAGTGATCGAAGCGGGTGTCACGGTCAGTCTTTTTCGGTCGCGCCGCCGGCCGAGTTGACGCCGTTCCACCGGAGGGGTTTGCAGAGAGATTCGCCGGCGAGTTCGGCCGTTGTGAGCGGCCACCGAACAGGCCAGTCAGAAATCGTTTGATGAACATTGCACCCTCCTGGCCGGTCGCCGCCGCTTTTGAGCCGTCGTCATTTCGTACCGCACATTACGCAGCAACCTCATCGGCGCTCAACTGGAGCAGATTCGCTTGCGGAAACAGCTTTTGGACCACCGGCAGCAGGTGTTCCTGATGGCTAAGGAAGATCACTTGGGTGCTGGCCGAGAGAGCGAACAGGGCCTCCAGACCCGCCTGCGATCGCCTGTCATCGAAGTTGATGAAGAGGTCGTCCGCGATGAAGGGGACCGGTGTTCCTTGATCCGACTGAAGCTCCAGCGCGGCAATCCTCAGCGCCAGGAAGAGCTGGTCTCGCGTCCCGTCGCTCAGGCCAGAAACCTTGACCGCCAGCGAGTTCGGCCTGTAGGCGACGAGGGCTGGAGGCGTCTGCTCAAAATCGACACGCAGCTTCTGGAAGGCACCGAGCGTCAGGTCCCTGAAAATTTCGCTGGCCTGGTCCAAAAGCGGCCCTTGCTTCCGGTCGCGGTAGCGGTCCACCGCCCACTTCAGCAAGCTGCCTGCGGTTGCAAGCTGCAGGTACTCCTCACTCACTTCCGACATCTCGGCCAATGCTTCGTGCCGCTCGGCTTCGGCAACGGCTGCTTTGTCGCCGCCGTTGATCGTGTCGAATGCGGCCCTCGCCTGGATCTGGCTCGTTACGAGCGACGTGAGCTTGAGATCGGAATCGCTGAGCAGGTCCTTCAAGCGCAGGACCTGATCGGCCGCCTGGTCGGCCGGATGACTGGCGACCTCCTGTCGAATTTTTGAGAGCGGCAGGCCGTCGGAGTGCGAATCGATTTCTTTCTGGATTCGGCTGATCTCCGCCTGCTGTTTGTTGCTTGTCTCCCATCGCTCAATCAGGGGCAGCGCAAGCTTCGGCTCATCGACGCCCGCGATACCGAGCAAAGGCGCCAGACTCCGTCTGGCCTGCAGCAGATCCGAGTTCGCGTCGTCGCGGCGACGCAAGGCGTCGTCGAGGTATTTCTGCGCATGCGACTTGCGATCCGCCCCCCGCTTCGCCTCCTCGAGCCTCGCATTCAGGATGCCGAACACCTCCTCAGGCGCGTTTCCTGCCAGTTCCGGAGCCATCTTCTCGGTCAGAGTCGCAGCAGCCTCTTGCATTGTGCGCAGGTCGGCCTCCATCGTTTCGATTCGCTCCAACCGCATCGTGTCGACCCGCTCCATGCGCTGGCGAATGAACTCGCAAGCCCGGATGGCGGCCTCGGCTTCGCCGATGTCGCCACCGAGGCCAGTGAGATTGGCACGGGCGAGCGTCGCTTCCCATTTCGTGTTCCATTCGAGCAGGGCCTGCCCCTTCGCTTCTTTGGCCGTCGTGGCGACCCGCAACGCCGTCTCCGCGCTTTCCAGCTGCTGCTGCAGATCCAGACGACGCGTGCGATTGACGTTCGCAGCCTGGACGTGGTTGTCCGCGATTGCGCAAAGCGCTGCGATGCCTGAGGCGCCGGTCACGACGAGACCCGCAGCGCTCACGGCTTGGGCAAGTGCCTCCTGGGCCAGACGCGCAGCCTCCTGCGCGTCGTCGCATTCCCCTTTTTTCTGCTCGGCCGTGTCGGCCGCGCGCAAGGCGGCATCCCTCAGGCTGAGCCATTCAGGGAGATCGTCGAGCTCCATGCCCTCAAGGCCCATGGCGGCGGCGGTCTCGCGCCATCGTGCATCGAGCGCGTCGAGTTCGATGCCCTTCTGTTCGACGACGCCGTCGTGCCGGGCCTGCTCCTGCGTTGCCCGTTCGATCTGGTCGCGCAGGGCCTGCACCTCCGCAGCGTCGGCTTCGGATCGTGTGCGAGAGTCGCCCAACTCGTCGGCCAGCCGAATGGCAGTGTCCAGCCGAGGTGCGCCTTCGGTGAGCGACAAGCTTCCCGCCTTGATGCCGGCCCAATGGTGATCCCGATCGCGGCGGGCGTCCGACACTTGTGCGACGGTCACAACCTGGTGCGAGCGCTCAAACTGTTTCAGGCTCAGCGCAATGCCGTCCGCGGTGGTCTGACTCTGCGTTGCGAGGGATCGCCCGAGCTCCAAGGCCTGAGCCACATCCTGCCGGCCCTGACGGTAGGCGTTCACGCGCTCAAGGGACGGAAGGCGCAGCGACCGGAGGAGGTCTTCGGTGAGCGCAGGCCTTCCCAAGCTCGTCAAGGCGTTGCGCGCAAGGGTCCGTGCGCTCTGCGCGGCGGCCGCCAAAGCTTTCAAGTTCGCGTCGCTCGCTTTGAACGGGAGCGCCATCTCGAGGGACTCCACGAGCAGCGCATCTGGGCCCTGGCTTGCGGACGCGGCAAGCTTCTCCTTCAATGTATCAACCGTTGTCTGGCGCTCCGCCAGGGTGTCGCGCGCTGCGCGCTCCTCCGCCACGTAGGCACCACGGCTCTTCAGGAGCGCATCGATCGATCGCACGACTTTGTCCTGCGGAAGACTGGCGCGCACCTCGGCTTCGCTCACCCCCCAGCCAAACTGCTCGCTGCGCTCGATGATGTCGGCCAACCAAGCGTTGACTTCCGCACGGCGCAGCGGGAGGTCGCGGGCGTGGTTGGGATGCAGGCCGCACAGGGCGCCCAGCCGGGTGATCAAAGCGGATTCCTGGAGGATGTCCTCGTTGGTGTCTATCCCATCGAAAGCCGTCTGCGCCCGGATGGCATCTTCCTCGCGGGTCAAATGGGTGGCCGACGCCGCGTTGATCTGCTCGATGCCGCTCTCGAGCACCTCCCTCGCACCTGGCGCAAAGACAGTCACCTCGCCGCGTTGCGCGTCCTCGGCCTGCAACTGATCCAGGGCCGAGATCAGGTGTGCCAGGCGCCTTGCCCGATCCCAGGCCGTTCGTTGCAGTTCCAGAGCTCGTCTTCTGTCGCGCTCACTCTCAAGCGCATCCTCTGCGGCCTGCAGCGCTTCTCGCGTGTCGACCCATACCTTGGTGCGCACCTGCACTTCCCTCAGCGTTCGATGCGCGGAGGTGAATTTTTCCGAGGCCTTGGCGAACCGATTGTTTTTTCCTGTCTTGGCAAAGAGCGCGCTGGCGCGTTCCCCGAGGGCCTCGCGGATGACGGCGAAGTCCTCGAGGCCCGAGGCCGCCTGGAACAGGATCTGGCTGACGGAGTTCTTCGGGTCGACGATGCCTTGTCCGCCCCTGAGCAATCTTCCATGGTCCAGGCAGTGCAGCTCTTCGAAGGTTTCCTGGGTCAATGCGCCGAGAGTGCCTGCCAGATAGCTTTCCTGGAGCACCTCGTCGGACATCGAGCGCAATGACTTTTGCTGCTTGGTGCGGATGAAGGCGAGTCTGGACGGTCCGCCCTCGAGCACGCCAGCCAGTCGCAGGTCACTCTGCGCATGCTTGAAGCCCAGTGGGGAGCGCACCTCCATGCCGAAGAGCAGCTCGGTGATGGCGCGGCGTACGGTGGACTTCCCGGCCTCGTTCGGGCCGATGACGATGTGGAAGTCGTGCTCGGCCTTGGGGAACGGCAGCTTCGTGTCGGTGAATTTGCCGTAGGCAAGCAGATCGAGTTCGGCCAGTCGCATCACAACCCCTTTGCGTTCAACTGGGAGAGAAGCGCGGGCGCGACCTCCAGGACCATTTCCGAAAAGCGCTTCTGACGCGCGAGTTCCAGCAGCGGCACGTCCTCGTTCATTTCGTCGGAAACTTTGTTCAGGAACGGCTGCAGCTGCTGCTGTAGGTGCGCCATGAAGTCGGGGTCGGAACTCGCCTCGGCAAAGATGGCTTGCAAATCGGCCATCGCCTCGCGAGACTCCCCCGGCGCGGGCGCGTCCATCGCGGTGGTCGCGACCCTCACTTTCTCGATCCAGAACTGCTCCGGATCGATGGCCTCGACCTGCGCCAAAACCTGTGCGCGCACCAAGGCCGGTGCGCCGACAAGCGCGCCGTGGAGCCGGGTCTGTCCTTCAAGGACGACGCGCACGGCGCGCGGAACGCTGTCCGCCTCCAGCAGGCCCGTCAGTCCCGCTCCCACCGCGTGAGCGACCTCGTCGATGTTGGCGCACGCGCCGACGTCCACCCCGAGCTTTTCCCAGCGCAGGATGTCGAGGTAAAGCCGGTCGACAGTGGCATGCCCCGCATCGTCGACCGAGACGCACACGGCACCCTTGCGACCCGTCTCACGCACATGCCGACCCTGAAGATTGCCAGGAAACACGATGGTCGAAGCACCTTCCCACATCTGGTAATCGTGAACATGGCCGAGCGCCCAATAGTCGTAGCCCTTCCCGTGCAGTTCATTGATCGTGCATGGCGCGTAGGTCGGGTGGGCCACATACCCTTCGAGCGCGGTATGCAGCATTCCGATGTTGTAGTAGCCGTCCACTTTCGGCTTGTAACCCGAGGCCAGGTTCTCGAGCACGGCGCGATTGGCAAAGCTCTGTCCGTGCAGCGCGACCTTGAAATCGTCAATCTTGTGAACGTGCGCCGATTTCGAAGAGAACACCGTGACGTTGGAGGGAAGTGCGAGCTTCCTTGTCATCTCGCTCTCCGCATCGTGGTTGCCATGCAGCAGAAACACACGGATGTTGGCCTTCGCCAACCGACCCATCTGGCCGGCGAAAAAGATGCCCGTGTTGTAGTCCCGCCAGTCGCCGTCGTAGAGGTCACCGGAGATCACGACGAAGGAGACCTCTTCATCGATGGCCCTGGTCACCAGTTCCTTGAGTGCTTCGCGCGAAACATTGCGCAGACGCTCTGCGGGTGCATTCTCGTAGGCACTCAGCCCGCGGAGCGGGCTGTCAAGGTGAATGTCCGCTGTGTGAATGAATTTGAATCCCACGCCGATCTCCCCTTCCAGGAACCTTCGTTATGTACCGTGCGCGTGGACCGTCGCCGCAACGCGATCCGCCCCACCACATGCTGTCGTTCAGGCCTTGAGCGATATGCTGTCCGCGACGGCCCCCGTGTTCATGTCTGGCGTAGTCAATGCCGCTGCAATGGCATCCTCCAAAGCGTCCGCGGATGCGCCTTCCGCTGTCTTTGCGAACTCCGCCGGGCGCCATTCCCGATACTCAACCAGGGACGGCACGCGCTCCAGCTTGCCAAGCGGCTCGATGCCCATTGCACTCAGCCTTGCCAGCAATTCTTCGACGATGGCTTCGCGTTGCAGGGACCAAGCCGACGCGAAGCAGCGCCAGAAGGTCCAGCCCGCGCGTTCCAGGACCCGCTGGCGACCCATGTCGGCCTGCCACCGATCAGGCCCGTGATACTCGTCGCCATCGCACTCGATCGCCAAGCGAGCGTCATCGGCGCTCTCAACGACCATGTCGATGCGGAACGCACCAGCCTTCACCTGCGGGACCACGCGGTAACCGCGGCTGTAGAGCTCAGAATAGACCTGCTTCTCGAAGCCCGACTCGCACAGGTCGATGAGCGACTTGGCATCTCCCTCCATTTGCGGCCCTGCATCCGGTTTGCTGAAATGCTCCAGCAGCCCGCGACGCAAGTCCAAGTGTGAAAGGTCTGCCATCTGCACCGAGCGCACAAGGTACATCCGGTCGCGCGCCCGGCTCGCCGCGACGTTGAATCGCTGTTCGAAGGCATTGCCCGAAACCGCCTTGGCGCCCTCCTGGCCCACGACCATCGACAGAAACATGATGTCGCGCTCGCTGCCCTGGAAGAGGCGGGCATCGCCGACGTCAAACTTCCGGCGCATGAGCTCCTTGGCATCCATGCGCTGGCGCACCATCGAGTCGATGCGTTTGGCCTGCTCGAGACCGAGCATCGAGACGACACCGATGGTCCGGCCAACCAGTTGAGGGTTGGCCACGATGGCGGCGATTTCCTCAACAATGCACTCGGCTTCCATCATGTTCTCGGCTTTCGCGCCGCGCGTTCCACCAGGAACGAAGATGTCCACGAGTGGCGGGTCGATGCGTTCCGACGCCTTCGGGATGCGCAAGGGTTGAATCTGATGGTCGTAGAACGTGTTGCTGTAGCCAATGATGGGCGGCACGCAGCGGAAGTGCTCTCGCAGCATCACCTTGTTGGAAGCGAACACGGCCGACGCGATGTCGTACAGCGACATCTCCGGCGTTAGAACCGCAGCGTAGGGCTGCTCGCTCAGAAACCGGTCGCGCAGCTCCTGAATGCGGACCGACGAGATGAACCCGCCATCCGGCGAGACCTGCTTGTCGTCGCCCACCACCAGAATCTTCTTGCCTCGCAGCACCGCGGGCAGCGCCCACAAGTCGGACTGGCTGGCCTCGTCGACGATGACCAGATCGAACGCGCCAAGGTGCGCCGGCAAGGTTTCGGAGACTTTCGAGTGGCTCATCACCCAGCAGGGGATGGCACCTTGGGCTTCCATCATGGCCGCTTGAGCATCACGGCGGTATCGGGTCGCGTTGGGGCCCGTGCCTTGGCCGATGCGCCGCATCGCGGTGCTGTACTTGCCAAGTGCCGCCAGCACCTTCGGCGATGCGCTCAGCTTTGTCGACAGCCAGGCCGACTTCGAGACCACGCTTTCGTAGAGACGCGCCAGGCCCGCTTCGAGGTCACGCCGTCGCGCAGCAAGGGTGCGCAGCTCTTCGCGCGACTCGATGGCATCGAGGTGGGCCCGCACACGGGACCAGGTCCAGGCCTCGCGCCAGCCGACCGGCAGCGCCAAATCCTCCCCGGATGCATCGACCAATTGGCTGCGAACACGCACCGACAACTTCGCGGCGCCGGCTTGCTCAAGGCGGTCGGACACGTCGTTGACCAGAGCGAGGTCATGCACCAAAGCTTCGACGCGACGGATTTCGCCCACGAGTTCGGCGTAGCGGGCCGTGGCGCGCTCGCCTGGCATGGCGACATTGCCCAGGTCCTTGTCGACAAACTCTCGCAACGCGTCCGCCACCGCCCCGGTGGTGCCTGCCAGTTTTTCCTGGAGAATGACCAACGTGGTCGCAGCCCTCGCCAGCTCGACGCGGGTCAGGTGGCTTCGCAGGTGCTGTTGCACTTCTCCGAGCTGACTGGACGTTCCGAGCAATTGGGCCGTCGGCGGCTTCGCAAAAACGCGTTCTCCAAGGCCGGGCGTATGGCCGTCGTAGACGGTCGCGAGCGTGTGGACCTTGCGTGCCATCGTGGTGACCAGCTCGACCTGGCGCAGCGCGACCACGCCGCCCTGGAGGCTGGGCAGAGACAGAAGGTCTGCGACCTGGTTCCAGCGCACCCCGAATGAAAGGATCTGTTCGTGGAGGACGAGGTAGCGCTGCACGTGCTTCCAGTGCTCGACGGAAGATGGCACAAGACCGCTGACGCGAATGCCTGCGACCAGTTCCTTGACGTCGCCACCGCCGAAGCTCATGAGGCCGAATGGCTTGCCGGTCTCCGCCGCGCGTTGCACAGCTTCCCGGACCTTGGCCGAGGCGAGTGCGAGTTCGGGCACATCGATGGGCGTCTTCAGGAGTTCAGCGCGCGCTGCGACCAGTTTGTCAATGTCACCAAAGAGGGCCTCGAAAGCCGCGCGCTCGCTGGCAAACGTGGCCTGTCCGCATTTCTTGCGGAGCTCGCGAGTCCACATCTCGCCTGTCTCTTCAAGTTCGTGCGCCAGCTGGCGAGCCGACTCGACCTTGCTCAGCAACTTGCGGGCATCTTCCAGGACGTCGGGCGTCATGGCGCGCAACGCCAGAAGGCCACCGTCCGCCTCCGCCGCTTCAATCTGACGAAGGCTCACCAGCGCGTCGTGCAGCTGAGAGACCTGCTCGGCCGCCAACATGTTCACGCTCGCCGGGATGCGGGAGAGCGCGTAGCCAAGGTCCTTGCCGAGCCGGCGGCGAGCTTCGCGCGTCTGGGCCGCCACCCCCGCGTCGATAGGGGGCGCATGGGCCGGGTCGAGCGACAGCACGTCGTCGAACCAAGCGTGCTTCTCTTCGCCAGAGATGACGAGCTCCGCCATCTTTTGGGCCCGCATGCCTATCCCATCGACTTCGATGTCGGAGAGTTGCGCCATCGCGATGGTGTCCACGCGGCGGTCGATGGTTGCGAGCTCGGAATGCGCGCGGTCGATGCCACTGTGCTCATTGCGAATCTGATCTCGAACCACTTCAAGGTTGAGCTGCGAGACGTTGTGAATGATGGCTTCGATGGAGCCCTGAAACTGGCGCATGCCCTCGCGGTCCCCGGAGAGGAGCGCGACCGTCAACGGCCGGATCATCTCGGGAATCTTCGACTGAAGCACCTCGAGTGCTTGCTCGCCCTTGGAGGTCACCAACACCTTGCGGCCCGTGGCCAGGTAATGGCAAACGATGTTCGCGATCGTGTGCGTCTTGCCAGTGCCGGGCGGCCCCTGAACCGTGACCCCCGCAGCGCGCTCAAGCTGCTCGACGATGGTGACTTGCTCGTGGTTGTAGGGCAGGGGGAAGAACAGCTCCTGCACCTTGCCGGTGGCGCCGTGACCACCGGACGTGCCAGAGAGCCCGCGAAACGCAGACGAGGCGTGCGTCGATGGATCGTCTGAGGGCGGTGTCACGAGTGCCAGTGGTCCAAGCGGAATCGAGACGTCCGGTGTCAGGCGTGTTTTGAGGCGCTCGATGTCCTCCTGCAAGAAGTTGACGGATTTCGGGCGGGACAGGAGAACCCATGCGTCGGTGACCACAAGCTCATCGTTGGCCTTGGGAAAACCCTCGAAGTTCTGCTCGTAGCGCCCCTTGTCGTGCAGGTTTCCGGCAATGAGCTTGAGCAGATGTTCGAAGCTGCCCGGATCGAATGGGCTGACTGGACGGTCCGCACCCTTGACCAAGGCCTCGCGCGCGGCCTTCTCGACTTCCGGTGCGCTCATCAATTGGCATGCCGCGAAGGCATCGAAAGAGAACTGCGGGCCGACCGAGCGGGGTCGAACTTCCAATGCCAGTGTGCGGTCATCCATGCCAATCTCCATGGCCTGGGTGATGAGCGGGTATTGGAAGTCGATGATGGACGTTTGAAGGCGCGCGGCGTAGCTAAGCTTCCAAGCCGAAACGCCAAGGCCCCAGACGAGCTCCTGCGGTTTGGCGGTCTCTTCTGCTTCCAACTGGTGCTTTAGGGCGAAGAGGTCGCCATAGAGCGAGATGGTCCGGCGCCGGGGCTTTTCACCTTCAGCCCAGGCTTCCCAGAGCGGGACGTACTGGTTGAGGGCACTCACGAGCTTCGAGCGGTTGATGTCAATGAATTCTTCGCGTTCGGCCAGTTTCTCGGGCTGAGCGGGCGGCAGAAGGGCCACAAGGCGCTGGAACGCAGCCTCATCGATGTTTGGCCGGGTCCCATGGGGTGCCGCGCTCACGATGATGGGCGGTTGAGTTGCCTTCGAAGCGCCCAGCAATGCGAGCGGCGGAAGTGCCGGTGGTGGATGTGCTTCCAGCCGGGCCGTTTTGAGCCAGATGTGGTCGCCATCCTCCTGCACGTCGAAGTCGACGCCAGGCAGGCCTTGCAGGTCGGCGTACCCCTTTAAGAACCCGGCGTGTCCGGCCAGCTTGAAAGCTTTCGGATCGACGGTCTTGGCTTGCTCGAGAACGTAGTCGAGCAACTTCTTCATCAGGTCGGCTGCACTCATCTCACGCACCTGCCTTCTCGCGCGTCACCAATTTGCTGGCAACGGGAGCTGCGATGCCTTGCTTGCGACAGTGGTCGAAGAGCAGCCGCTCCAACAGGTTGGTTTGGCTACGCTGCTCGCGCATTGCCGCCAGTTCCAAAAGAGACTTGAACTCGGGGGTGACTCGGAAGCTCACGGATACGTTCTTCTCTGCGGCCATTGATCTCCTCGTTGCCTGCTTGATCGCCGGGCCCACGCACTGGGCCGGCTGGGCTCGCTTGTATAGCGATTAGCAATACAGAATAACTCGCGATCACTGTGTGCTCTCACAATATTTTGATCGTCAGCTCGCACACACGATGCATCGGAGGGATGCTTGACGCTGAGTCGTTGGTGAGGTTGACCATGTCGACGCGCCATCGGCGGTGTTTCGGTCGCTGTCGAAGTCGTTGAATCAACAGCACGGACATCGGTTGGATGACTCTCTAACCAACGTCTGGGCTTGCCCCGCCTCTTCTTGGACGACTGGACCCAGTGCTCAGCGACGGCCGCGCTTCGCGGTTACGCTGACGCGATGACCACCCATCCCGAAAAGGAGGCCATTGGCCTATGCATCGCAATGGAAGCGATCGACGACATCGCCAATCACCTGATCTTCCACGTGCGCGACGTCAAGGCGTATCCAGGCGAGGCCGAGCTGATCTTCGACACTGGCGTGCACAAGGACTTGTTCCTCATTCGCTTGCTCGATTTTGTGAAAGAAGGCGGCGACAAGTCGCTCACTGGCGTTAGCGGTTCTTGCCTCGCTGTCCTCAAGAGCGCCGCGCAGAACCCATCCTTTGATCACAACGGCAGCGCGTCCGAGCTTGCACGAGCGGTGATCGAGCTCGAGGAGTGGCTGGATGCCAAGCCGACGGTCAGCCTGTGGCTCCCGACCCTCGACCTGCAGGCGAAGTTGTCGATCTCCAACCTTGTTCTCATCACGATCTCCGGCAATCATTCAAAGCACAACCTGTCGCGGTTAACGGGCGTTTCAGGGATCGCTGCCTCAGCGCTCAAGGATCACGGGTACCAAGTCGACGATGAGATGTTGCCTCTGGCTCTTGATGACTTTCGCAACCACTTGGCCGAGAACTATTTTCTCTACTACAGCACGTGGCTTGCCGAGTTGCTAAACAACATCCGATGGGGCCTGCAGACTTACCTTCAGCCCACCTTCGATGCGTCCATCCAGCGGGAGCCTGATGACATGTATCGCTACGACTACCCGCCGTCGATTACGGGCAAGATTCCGCGCCAGTGGTTCTGGCGCCTGATGAACAACGTGCGACGCGGACCGAACTTGAAGAAGTTCAAAGGCGCTCGCTACTTGAAGAACGAAAGCTCACTCGAATGAAGCGATTGGACGGTGCCTACCGGGCAGGTATGCGCGGCACGGACTGGATCAAAGGGAAGCGGAAAGGAGCGCTGCTGGCGAAGCGGTTTAAGCGACCGTGAGCCCGCTACGATCCGTTACCCACTCCCGAATCTGAAAACATGCTCTGGTTCGCTGCCGACGCGGTTCGTTTCTCTTGCGATCTCGCCGCGAAGTCGGCTGGGTTCTGTGTGCTTCTGGCAGCTGCTGCCGTGCTGGCAGCCTCTGCGACTACGCAGACCGCAGCCGATCGGCTATTGTGCGACAGCACGGCGACGATTCACAAAACCGCCCGGCCGGTGCCTGCCTTCATACGCGTGCAACCCTGTTCTCAGCGACGTCCGCACTTCGCGGTTACGCTGACGCGATGATCACCCATCCCGAGAAAGAGGCCATTGGCCTGTGCAGCGCAACGAAATCGACAGACGACATCACTAGCCACCTGCTCATCCTTGTGCGCGACATCGAGGCGTATCCGGGCGGGGCCGAACTGATCTTGGACACTGACGTGCGCAAGGGCTTGCGCTTCACTCGCTTGCTCGATTTTGTGAAGGAAGGCGGCGACAAGTCGCTCGCTGGCGTCGACGGCTCCTGCCCCGCCGTGCTCAAGAGCGCCCCGCAGAACCCATCCTTCGCTCACAACGACAGCGCGTCCGAGCTTGCACGAGCGGTGACCTAGCCAACGCGAATGCAGTCATGCCTGCGGCGTTCTTTCCCTCCGTTTTCGACGACGAGACCATCTACAGCATATACGCGCGCCTCGTGCTTCATGCAAACGGGTCTGGCGAGCCTTCGCTGGATGCGCACCTGTTCGGCCGCCGGGAGGCCAGGCACGTTGCTGTGCCCTCCGCTCTATCTAGCCTCACGCTCGCATCGAAGGGGGTAATTCCAACCCACGAATCCACTCTTCGATTTCGGAGCCTGCTGGGTGCTTACATTCCGCTTCTACCCGAGGTGCGACGCCGTGAACTCTTAAGCGCGTGCAAGCTCTCGAGCAACTCGGCCGCGAGTCGAGCGGCATCCGGCTTGAACTGCAGCCCCGAGAGTGCTCGGCTCTTGAAATGGTGCCCAAGATGCGTGGATGAGAGCCTAGCCCGCAGCCATTTCACCTACTGGAGAACTTCCCATCAATATCCAGGCGTATGGGTGTGTGATTTGCACTTCTCAATACTGTCTCATATTGAACAGAATAGTCGTAACGTCGGATGGGCTCTTCCGGAGTACTTTGCAGCCGACGCGAAATTAGATGTGGTTTCTACAGAGAATTTTCTAAAACTCCATAGACTTTATGAAGTCATTTCATGGATCGTCGGAAAAAACGCCCTAGACACTACCGTTTTGCAAGTGATGCTTAGGAGTCGGTGTCGAGCAGCAGGATTTTGTCGAAGCGAAATAAAGCTTCGCACCGATGAATCCAAGCATTTGGCAGCCCTTGCAAGCGCATATTTTAGCGATTTGCCCGCGGTTGACGTCGCGTGGGTTAATCAAAGAAACTGGCTGAGCCCTCTGTTTAAAACTGCGCAATACAACCCGCTGCCGTGGGCAATGGCTTTTGCCTGGATTGGAGCGACCCAACGAGGTAATTTAGAGGATGAGTATTCGCATGCCGCGACGCGCTTACCGTTGGCTGAACTTTTTCCCCCTGCAATTTTGACTCCGAGGCTTACAAGGGCGCCGCAAGCGCTGTACGACGCTTTTGAAACTTGCGACCTTAAAACACAGATTTTAAAGGAAGTCACTTTGACCGAGTATGAGATCACCCATTGGTTAAGAAAGGACAAGGCGCTTGTCGCACATTGGACATACTACAAACGGGCTCGGCGACTCGAACATTCGCTTTCCACGCTCAAGCAGGTTGTGCAGAATCATCCTCACTACGGCAGATTGGAAATTATGTCGGCCTGCGCGCTGCACTTCAGGTGGCTTCGAATCCACGCGCCGGAGGCTTTAGAAAACGCCCTTCCACCAAGCCGTAGCCCGAGCACTCAAGTACAGCTTTCATTCAATTGGCAATGACGGGCCGCTCATCAAATAGTTTTTGATTTTTTAGTTCCTGCCTCGGGGGGGTGTTTTGCCTCAGTCTCACTACCAAGATTTTTTTATTAACCCAACGTTGATTGAGCAGGAGCGGCAAGCACAGCAAGAGTTGCAGAGCCTGCTGCATTCGACCCCATCATTGCTCGAAAACATTCGGCCTGATAGGAAAGGATTATATGTAATTGGTTATGGCTTCGAAGCGCAGCAGGCTCTCAAAAGCGCCGTCAAGGTCATCGGCGATTTTTCGCTTGAAAAGCTTCATCGGGTTGCGTGTTTTATAGAGGAAAAGCTTCAGCTATCGGCCATCGAGATTCTTCGGTGCAGTCTAGAAGAAATCGACACCAATGGCGAGGGACAACCGACATTAGCGGAGCGCGCATACCATCTGCGCTGGCAGGCAGGCGATTTGAACCTGTGGATCCAGACGGTTGATCAGATTGATGTGAAGGATCGACCCGCTACGAACTCCGAAATGCTGGCTGTCCTAGCACTGTGGAAGGGACAGTTGCACCTTCGAATGGGCGGTGGGATCGGAGAGTACATGGTCCTGGCGGCACCAGAAACCGATTTCGGGCATAAACGTTCTCCCGAAGTCCTTCGGCGAGCATGGGCCGAATACGTTGTCGGTCTTGTACCTCAATTCGAACAGCTGATGGAAATCGCCGGCGAAATCTGCCGTGCGAGCACATTGGCGGTTGCTGGGACGAGTCACAAACAGGAAAGAAAGTTGGCCGCCCAAGCAGGGGCAGAGGCCCGCGCGGCGATCTACCTGCCCCAGCGTCGACGAATCCACGCTCTGTACAGAAGCTCCGCCTACAAGTCACGTAGTGCCGCGGCAGACCAAATCTACGCTTTGTTGCTTCAAGAAGGCGGCGCGCTGGCACGATCAACAGTATTGAAATATCTCAAGGAGTTCGACGAGATGGAAGAGCGTTCAGCACTTTGACGACAACTTTGCCAGGCAAAGTAACTACCCTGCCAAGCAAAACTTTTCGACAAGCAAAAAAATTTTGATGTCAGATAAAACCAGCTGACACTGCAGGTTGTTTCACCCCGTACCAGCGCATGTCAACGACTCACCCAGCACTCATCTACGGCGACGATTTCTGTGTCGCGTGCGGAAGAAGTTTTTCTAGTTCCGGTACATCCGAAAAGTCGCAATTCCCGGACAGAGCCTACATAAGAGAGAAAACACTATTGCAGCGCCTCCCATTTTCGCACTCCACTTTATGGAGAAAAGTGAGAGCGGGGACCTTTCCCGCCCCTCAGAAAATCTCTCAGAATATAACTGCTTGGTCGACTAAAGATGTCGGGCACTGGCTGAGGAGCGATGTAGTCCGAAACTCCAAAACCAGTCAGCCGGCTGAAGAGCCATACTAATTTTTCACTTCAGAAAGACAAGATCTGATTCAAAGGGAGTGAAAAACAGACTGAAAACTTAAAAAAACAAAAACCATCAAACCCTCGCGAGTCTGATGGCTCTTGCCCGCACGGCATAACCGAAACGGAGTAGACACCCATAGGTTAGCTGCCCAAGCGGCACGGGTCAAGGCCGATGCTCGCCTTTTGGAATCACCGGCGCATCGTTTTCTCTAATTTTGCGTCCGAGCAGCTTATCTATGAAACATCAGCTTCGCTGTGTCGTCTGCGTGCGTGGCAATTTGGTAATCGCCCATCAGACCGCGCGCACCCATTTTTTCTCTGGGCAAGCAGGGGAGGCTCCTGTTGCTCCGCACAAGTGGAAAGGTCTCTTCGCATGAGTCGCGCGATGAGCCAAAAAAAACTCGACTCGAGCATTGCCAATGGGTGCGGCTCGGGGCGAATGGAAACATACCAATCGTGGATCCGCATTCGGCGGAGGGCATCTTCACCTGTATCCAATCAGTACTCTTGGCCCAACCCGTTGCATACCCGCGCGCTTCAACTGCTCTCCGGTCTAGAGCACACGACCGCGAATGTAGCTGTATGGCTAGGAGTCACCGAGGTACGGGAGCAGCATCCCGCCTGGCCCTATCCACACCGGCATCCAGCTTCGGGAATAAATCCTGACCTCGATCGGCAACTTGGGACAGTGCCCGGACTCCTCGAGATCGCCAAAGATGCCGGCATCAACCACGGAGTTTACCCAGGAACAAAAATTCCGTTCGTTGCGACGATCGATTTTACCTTGGGCACTGGCCACTGGTCGACTAACCGCCTCATCCACTGGAGTTGCAAACCGCGCGGCTTGCTGGAGTCCGCTCCGAATCGGGAGCGCATGAAAGAACGAATATTGATGGAGCAGCTTTACAGCCATAGTGTCGGCGGAAAGCACGTGGTTATCGATGGCAGTCATTTCAACGGGGTTTTGGCCGCGAATTTAGATGCTCTATGCCCACTACGAAGCGAATACCTCACCTTGAAAGACTCGTCCCGATTCCTCGACTACGGCAGCGCGTTTATGGATGTGGCACATGAAGCAACTGTGAGCGACGCAAAGGAGCATGCTGCACGCCTCACTCGACTCGACGAGAAAGATCGGGAAACATATTTCCGCGCTGCAGCTTGGTGTGGTCGAATTGATATAGATATGGAAAAACCCATTGTGATGTCCCGCCTGCTGCAAATCGATACGCGGATGGTCAAGTCCAAACTGCGAAACGAATTACTCTAACGTATGAAACTTCCAATTATGGGATCAGTGCTGAGGTACTTTAAAGACGTTGGCTATCACGACGAAGGACGAGTTATTCTTATCGTGCCTGACGATAACGCTTTATGGTATTTGCCTTTTCCACCACCGCGGCGGAGCCCAGAAAAAGCTGGCGACAATCGTGCGAAGCCAGATGGGGCGAATTTCTCCGCGAAGCCTGTTTTAGACCATGCACTGCGCATGCCGAGGCGCATTTCGCTCAGTAGTTTGCCACAAGATTATTCATTCGTGGAATTCGTGCAGCCGGTCCACTGGTACGTTAGCGAAGAAGAGCTAGCGACTGGGATCTCAAAATCGAACATAGTAGGTTCTCGTACAAATTTAAAAGGTTGGTTGGAGTACCGCGAACTGCACAAGCTATGGATTGAGCCAATCTTTAAAGATCAGGGGGCGTACGAACTTTTGGAGTGCGGCCTGTTTAACGAGATCGTTGCTCAGCAGGCGAAAGCCATCGGCATTTCTCGTCGCAAACTTACGCAGGCAGTGCTTCGGCATTTCCTTGGCAATGATCACCGAAATGCTCATCTGCCGGCCTTTGGAATTCGCGGAGGAAAAGGCGCAGAGAAAAATTTCAAAACCAAACCTGGCAGACAGCGAGACGCCGTTCGTCGTGGAAAGTCAACAAATAACGGCTACAAATGCACTGCACAGGATAGACGTTGGCTTGCACGCGGTTGGCGGACCTACAAGAAGGCGGGAGTATCCGAGCGCCGAGCCTACCTTCTCACATGTCTCGATCACTGGCCTGGGAATGAAGCTGTGAAGGAAACCGGAGAACGTTTTTTGCTGGCGCCTCAGCTGATGCGACCGTCGTTCCGACAGTTTCGTAGTGCCGCTCTTAAAGAAAAGGCAGACGCAACGCGCGTCAATATGGGCGAACGTGTCTTTAAGGAGTGCCGCCGTGCTCTACGTGGCACAGCGAAAGACAACGTAGTGTTGGCCGGGCAGCTCGTTTTGATTGATAGCACGAGCGAGGATCAAACGCCAGTGTCTAGATTCAACATCAACGATGTCCTCCCAAGCACGTGGCGAACGGTGGTATTTGACGTCAAAACTGAGTATATCTTCGGGGTGTATTCAGGCTTCGAGTCGCCTAGCACCCTAACGTCGCTTTTGGCACTCAATAACGCAGGAACTCCGAAGATCGAATTTTGCGCCCGCCACAACGTTTCAATTGTTGAAGGAGAGTGGCACCACCGCGTGGCAAAACGAGTTCGCGCCGACAACGGCGAACTCAAAAGCATGAACGGCATTAGGACATTGAACACAGCTGAAGTCACAATTGAATTTGTACGATCCTATTCTGGCTCCTCGAAGGGATTGCTCGAGGCACATCATCGCAGCGCGCATGCTCACGCGGATCATCAAAATGTCGGCTCAACACTAGGGAAGAAAAGAGGTCGTGGTGAACCGGATAAAAACAAGAGTGCCAGTAGGACACATTTTACCAATATGGAGTTTGTTATTCGCAGCATTCTGCGGCATAACAATGAGGTCCCAGTTCCCCATCTTTTAACGGTCGAAATGCGACAGGAAAATGTTCAACCAACGCGACGCGCCATTTACGAGTGGCACGTTAACCGAGGATACGCAGCAAGCGAGCCCCAAAATCTTGATGATTTGCGCAGCCAATGCTTGCCTCGACTTGAGGCTGTACTCCACCGTGACGGCGTCTACCTCTTTGATCCGCGATTCGGGCACCACGAACGCTTAATCAAAGGACTTGTCTATTCGAGCGAATGGCTTATTGAGTCTGGCTATTGCGAGGATTCTTTTGGCAAAAGCGATTACATCGAGGCCATGATAGATCCAAACGATTTGTCTCGAATTTTCTTTTTTAGAGACGCGCAACTCCGTTGTCTGGAACGGCGCACGAACGACTCGCTCGCGAACGAACTGACGCTTTGTGAGCACTTGCTTATGACGGATTCGGACAAAGATTTAGTGGAACCGCTTAAAGAAAATCTCGATGAACAAGATGTGCATCGGATCGTGGACAACCGCAAGGCGAATCGTGATGCAACGAAAGCCCGGAAAGCGGCGCAAGAAAACGAAGCGGCTGCCGGCAACACAAAGTCGCCCGCGTTAAGCAAGACAGAGGGAAAAGCGCGCGAGCTTGAGGCGGCTCGCTATGAAAACCTCGGACTGAATCCCGAATTTGCCCGCACGAAGAAAAAACCGTCTTCGCGGATCGCTGCGAGCGCAGATTCGGCAGTTTCCGCCGAGCAATTTGGAGGCGCATACGAGCCTAAGCCCTTCACACTGAGCAGTCAGGCGGCCGTCGAAGCCGCAGAAGCTGCGGAAGCCTTGATGGACGAACTTCGCGCCGCGGGCCGGAAATAGAGCACTGCGTCTACAACTTCAATGTCTGAATTACCCGTGAACATTAGAATCGACTTAGGCGTGCACGATAACGAAAATCCGCTACTGCGAGGATTACCTCAAGAGCGTACCCATAGCGAGTGGTATCAATCTCTTGGCGAAGATCCATTAAAGCATTTCAAGCTCCCCTCGATTTTGATGGAAAGCCACGCAGAACTCGTCAAAGACCTCTATGTCCCTTCAACAGCGGCCGCCGATGTCGCCATGCGCCTGCAGAGCATGCTTCGAAAGTCGCTGCGAACACGCGACCCTCGAGTTGGAGAGAATCGTAGGCATCTATTTGAAATGGCGCGCCTTACGAAAAAAACCAATCTGACGGATGACCTTGAGGAACTCCCAAAGCTCACTGAAGGAGCGGCCGGCGCCATTGTGCAAGGACCTACGGGCGTTTCAAAAACCCGCTCACTTGAGTGCATCACTCGGCAGTTGCCGCAAGTGATAGAACATGGAGAAAACGAGGCGTGCGGCTGGCTCAGCCTAAAGCAACTCGTTTGGCTCCGAGTTTTTATGCCTGACGATGCTAATCGACGAACGTTGTATTTAACCATTATTCGTGAGATTGATCGTCTACTTGGAACCAATTACATAGCTTTGTTTAAAGAGCGCACGAAGAATGGGCCGATGTTGTTGCTTTTGCTTCATATTCTTTCGATCCATAGATGCGGGCTGATAATCATAGAAGAGATCCAAGAAAGGAACGTCTCCTCTCCAGTGCTGGGAAAAGAATTTGTCAGTACATTTTTGCGGCTATTGAATGCTGGAATTCCCGTTGTCTTGGTTGGAAATCCTTTGGGAATGCAAAAAGTTCTTGAATTTTCGCAAGATTTGCGACGTTTTTCTCAAGGGGGAATTTTCGATTTTTACCCGGCTTATGCAGTTGACGACAAGGATTGGTCGCAAGTTTTGGTCCCTCAGATTTGGTCTTGGACGATTTTTTCCGAGCCTGACGAAATTCCGGCAGCCGACCTTGTTGGACTGCTTTTTCAACGAACTGGTGCGATTCTCGACGTTCTGACTACATATCGGCGCGAGTGTCTCATCAGCGCCTTGAGGCGCTCTGCAAAACGTGTGGAGCAAGTGGATCTTTCACTAGCGTGGGGATCCGCAGCGATGAGACCGTTGCACGCACTCGGCGCTGCCTATGCCGATCACAACATCGACGCACTTATGAAATGGGGCGATCAGCCCATAGCGTGGTTACAACGTAATTGGATGGCCGAAGAATCACGTCGAAGCATGCGTAAAAAGGCAATTGAGCACCACGCTTCGACATCGCATTAGCGCATTGGCGCATTAGCGCATTAGCGCATTAGCGCATTAGCGCATTAGCAGGACCTATAATAACTCTCTTATATCGACCGCAATTTACATACTTCTTCGATATGACGCCAGCGTATCCTTTGTTCGCCACTTCCCATTCCATTTGCGCGGCCACATTTGCTCTGCACAACCATATCGAGCCGGAAGGACGATTTAAGCACCCTCGAAGATCAATAATAAAAAATGTCGAGAAGCTTAGCGGCTCTTTCCCGATAAAGCGAGGGAACGGTCTGCGTCATGCCGCCGCAACGATCAATCGCATACTGATTGCCGAGGCAGACGAAGATGCTTTTATTAGCAGATTTCAACAAGACAAAGGCTGGGGAAACAGGTCAAAGAATTTTTCACGATCAGAACGAAGATGCGTCTTTTGCGTGGCAGAAGACTTAGAACATTACGGATTTGCATATTCTCGTGTGTTGCATCAATTCAGAGGCGTGCTTCATTGTGCTTGGCATGACTCCCCTATTCAGGATACTTGTGCCCATTGCGGACCACAATTTGGATCAACGAAAGGAGGTTTTTCGACCGAGGACCTTGAACGGTGCAAGCTTTGCGGGCGCACAGCGGGGGAAGACATTACACGCCCACTCTCCGAGGGTTATGCCATTTTTAGTCAATCACTCTTCGAAGCGGTTACGGGTTGCGAATCCCTTTTTCGGCCTCGCAAGCGACTTGTAGACCAAACTTTGATGCACCTAACAGCTGCGCGAATTAAAACTGACCCGCTCGCGTTCTTTTGCGCGGCCTGGAATGCGCCTGATCTGCACGACGTGCTGCTTCTGTGCGGATGCCGCCTCGACCAGCAAAGGCCACTGGAGCGAATGTTAAGCGGAAAACGAGAATTAGAGCGCAGGAAAATCGATCCAATTTCGATTATATTGGCTTCAAACGCCGCATCATTGTTCCTTTCTAGATTTGCCAATGATATACCTGAGAGTGTTGCGCAAATAGACGATGAATTTCACATGAAGAAGAAACCCATCGTCGAGATATCTAGTCGACGAAGCAGGGCATACGGAATTTTTGAAATATTGAAATAGCAGTTAGGCGTGGTGGCCCCACTCGGCATGCGTGCCAAGGCAGGAGGGGTAGCGAACCAAGTGGCAATGGCAGCCTGAAAAGGCCATTCCTGCTTCTGTGGCCCGTCCGCCGGCACCCATACCGCTGCATGTTATGTACAGTGTGAGCGTCCAGTCCAACCATCTTGAAAGCCTGCTCGGAGCATAGGAGCCTAGTCCCCATCAACAACTCTTGGTGGACACGTGAGCACTATCCCCGATCAGCAAGCCGGCACACGCCGGCGACGTCGCATTCACAGCGACGAATTCAAGGCAAACGCTGTGGCCAGCTGCATGCAGCCGGGCATGTCGATGGCGGCGGTGGCAATGGCCCACGGCGTCAACGCGAATCTGCTGCGCCGATGGGTTCGCGACGCAGAGATGAACTCGGCAACCACCGTCGTCAGCGCGACCACCGTCGAGGGCCCCAAGGCGCAAGAAGCCAAGACAGTGTTCGTCCCGGTCAGCTTGCCGCCACCAGTGCAGCCGGCTCATAGCCCGGACGTTCGCATCGAGCTGCGACGTGGGCCGATCGCGGTCACCGTGACCTGGCCGGCGAGCGCCGCAAGCGAGTGCGCGGCCTGGATGCGCGAGTTGCTTCGATGATCCGCATCGACGCGATGTGGCTGGCCGCAGACCCTATCGACATGCGCGCCGGCGCCGAGCGCCTGTTGGCGCGCGTTGTGCAAGTCTTCGGCGCAGCGCAGGCGCACCATGGCTACCTGTTCGCGAACGCCCGCGGCACGCGTGTCAAGCTGCTGGTGCACGACGGCTTCGGCGTGTGGTGCGCGGCGCGCCGGCTCAACGCGGGGCGCTTCGTCTGGCCCAGCACGACCGATGCGACGCCTTTGCTGTCGCTCACACCTGCGCAGTTCGACGCCTTGGTCCTGGGCCTGCCCTGGCAGCGGCTTCCCGAGCTGAGCGTCATCACGCGAGCCTGAGGAGCCGGCGCCAACGCCAACGCCACCTGCCCCAAGCGTTGACGGGGGATGTGCCGATGTTGGCATCGGCGTGCACTGGCATCATTCAACGCATGCTTGGTGCGCGTGATCTTCCTGTAGCGAATCCTTCGGGACTGTCCGCCGAGACAGCTGCGCTGGTTGCTCAGCTGCTCCAGCGGGTGCAAGACCAGCAGCAGCAACTGGCCGAGCATGGCCGTGTCCTTGCGCAGCGCGACCAGGCGCTCGCCGAGCGCGACGCGCTGCTGCAGCGCAAGGACCGCGAGATCGCCCTGCGCGAGGCCAAGATCGAGAAGATCACCTTCGAGCTGGCCAGGCTCAAGCGCTGGAAGTTCGGCGCCAAGTCCGAGGCCATGAACGCCGAGCAGCGCCGCCTGTTCGAGGAGACGCTGGCCGAGGACGAGGCGGGCCTGCGCGAGCAGCTCGAGCGGCTTCGGCGTGAAGCCGCCGCGGCTGCGGCCGCCGCAGCAGCCTCGGACACAACGACCAAGGCGCCCTCGCGCCGGCCGCGCCGCAACCCGTTCCCCGATCACTTGCGCCGTGTCGAACACCACCACGAGCCCGAGCGCACCGACTGCCTGGAGCCCGGCTGCGGGCGCCCGATGACGCGCATCGGCCAGGAGGTCAGCGAGCGCCTGGACATCGTGCCGGCCGAGTTCTTCGTGCACCGCCACATCTATGGCAAGTGGGCCTGCCGCTGCTGCCAGGTGCTGCGCCAGGCGCCCAGCGTGGCAGAGGTCATCGAAGGCGGTATCGCTGCCAGCGGCTTCGTCGCGCACACGCTGATCAGCCGCTTCGTGGACCACATGCCGTACTACCGGCAAACGACCATCAACGCCCGCAGCGGCGTGCACACACCGCGCTCCACGCTGGCGTCCATCACCGGCCAGGCCGGCGCGGCGCTGCAGCCGCTGCACGAGGCGCACAGGCGCTTCATCCTCAGCTGTGCGGTGCTGCACGCCGATGAGACACCCGTGTCCCTGCTGGACCCAGGCGCGGGCAAGACGCGAAGAGCCTACGTCTGGGCCTACGCCAGAAGCTGGCACGACAAGGTGCCTGGGGTGATCTACGAGTTCTGCCCGGGACGCGGGGCGCAGTACCCGCTGGCCTTCCTGGGAGGCCGAGAGAGACACGGCAGACGATGGTCGGGCACGCTGCTGAGTGACCGCTACAGCGCCTACGAGACTGTGGTCGATCCCCGGCTGTATCCGGACCGCCTGGGCGCCGCCTGCGCCGCGCACGCGCGCCGCAACTTCGAAGAGTTGACGCACGACGGCACCAGCGTGGTGGGCCTGGAGGCGGTGCGTCGCTTCGCGCGCATCTATGGCGTCGAGGCGCAGCTCCAAGACCTCAGCGACGATGATCGCCGGGCACAACGCCAGCAGCTCGCCAGGCCGCTGTGGGAAGAGCTCAAGCACTGGCTGCAACTGGAGCGCAGGCTGGTGGCCGACGGCGGCCCGACGGCCAAGGCCATCGACTACACGCTGGGGCACTGGACCGCGCTGACGCGCCACCTGAACGACGGCGCGGTCGCCATCGACAACAACCACCTGGAGCGCCAAATCAAACCGTGGGCGATGGGTCGCCGGGCATGGATGTTCGTGGGCAGCGAACTGGCCGGCCAGCGAGCGGCCATCGTGATGAGCCTGGTGCAGTCGGCGCGCCTGAACGGCCACGACCCTGGGCCTACCTGCGCGACGTGCTGCAGCGCCTGCCGACGCAGCGCGCCAGCCAGATCGAGGACTTGCTGCCGCACCGATGGCAGCCCGCGTGCGACGCAGCACCATGACCTTGCTCACGCAGACCGTGATGGTCCGGGCGAACATCGACGTCGACCGCATGAGCGCGCAGCAGAAGGTTGATCTGGCTGACGAAATCCACGTCCAGCAGCCCAACCTGCTGGCCTCCATCCTTGTGTTGCCTCGCTACGGGGTCGACATGCTGCAGCTTGAAGTGCCCATCCACGTTCTGCTGGTCGCCTTCCAGGCCATGAAGCACTGCGGGCACGCCGTGCCGACGATCTCTGAAGACGTCCAGGAAACCTCCTTGCGGCGGCTGACGGCGACGATGGAGTTCACCGAAGGCGTGCCGCCAGCCCTCGTCGAGCAGATGATCACGAAGTCCTGCGTCGACCACCCTGAGCGCTACCTGCTTGCGTTCGTGTACGGCTATCTCGGCGAGCACGATCTGTTGCGCGTGAGAACTGACGCCGAGAAGTTCTTGCTGCTGGCCGCCCTCAGCCTCGTGGAGTGTGTGGCCTACGTCGGAGCACAGCTGCAGTCCAAGTGACCCGCGTGCGGCCGGTCAAGATGGTCGGACTGGACGCTCACTGTACAGTTGCACATAACAGGAAAGCATGGCTCTTCTGCAGCAGCGAGTTGGCGGGCCAGCGCGTCGCCGTAGTGATGAGCCTGGTGCAGTCAGCCCTATGCCGCGTGCGGCATAGGGCCGACTATGCCGACCGCCGAACTATGCCGAGCGGCCTTGCTTCTCCCCGGATGCACTGAAAGCTGCAGTTGATCCAGTCGGCATAGTTTGACCGCTCACAGTGCCTCGAGAAAGGCGAGCACGTGATCGTCAGGGCGGAATCGAAGTCGCTTGTGCTGCTTGTACGGCTCGAGCTTCGCGAGCGCTGCCTCTTTGAGGCCGAGGTGGGCATGAAGGTAGGTCTGCGTGGTCTCGATCGATTCATGACCGAGCCACAACGCGATCACCGAACTGTCGACTCCCGCCTGTAGGAGTTCCATTGCGGCGCTGTGCCTCAGGACGTGCGGTGATACCCGCTTGGTTGCCAGCGATGAACATGTCTTGCTGGCGACGCCTACATGCTTAGCCAGCAACGATTGAACGCTGTCCGGGCTGAGCTGACCGCCATGCAAGCTGGGAAATAAGACTTTGGCATCGCGGCGCGCGGGTTCATTGAGCCACGCCTGAAGCGCGATCCGGGCGTATCTTGTCAATGGGGTACATCGCTCCTTGCGGCCCTTGCCCACACACCGCACATGCGCACCGGTACCGAGATGAATGGCTTCTCTGCTCAAGCCGATCAGTTCGGAGAGGCGCAAGCCGGTCTGGGTCGCGAGCAGCAGCAATGTGTGATCGCGCCGGCCGAGCCACGTCGTCCGATCGGGCGCAGCGAGGACGGCTTCGATCTCGGAACTCGGGCAGCTCGTGTCCTCGGGCTCGTGGTGGTGTTCCACACGGCGCAGGTGCTCAGGCAGCGGACGACGACGCGGCTTGCGCTTGTTGTCGTTGTTCTCTCCCGTGGTCTCGGGTGACGGCGTCGCACCGCGCAGCTGACCGAGCTGCGCCTGCAGACTGGCCTCGTCCTCGGCAACGGTCTCCTCGAACAAGCGACGTTGCTCGGCGTTCATCGCCTCAGTCTTCGCACCGAACTTCCACGCCTTCAGCTGCGCCAGCTGGAACATGATCTTCTCGATCTTGGCGTCCTTGAACTGGATCTCATGTGCCTGCTGGCGAATGCGCTGCAGCATCTGCTGAGCAAGTGCCGTGACGGCCTCGGGTGCGAGACCTTGAAGGTCCTCGTCCTTGAGATCGTGCAGGGCTGGCATGGGGGTGAATCATGCAAGTCCTGCCGGCCTCATGCCACTGGGGGTTGTGCTGTCAACGCGCCGTGCGGCTCCTGCGACGGCGAGACTCGCCTTCAAAGTCCTTGACGCCGCGACTTACAGCCGCGTGATCACGCTCATCTCGGGCAGCCGCTGCCAAGGCAGCCCTACCACCAGCGCATCGAACTGCACCTGCGTCAACGCCAGCGGCGCCGTACCGTCGATCTCGCGCGGCCAGATGAACCGGCCGGAGTTCAGTCGCCTGGCAGCGCACCAAACGCCAAAGCCGTCGTGCACGAGCAGCTTCACGCGCGTGGCGCGCCCATTGGCGAAGAGATACCCGTGATGCGCACGGGCGCTGCCCATGGCGTGCACGACGTGCGCCATCAGGCGCTCGGCACCGCAGCGCATGTCCAGCGGCTGGGTGCATAGCCACAAGGCATCGATGCGGATCATCGCAGCAACTCGCGCAGCCAAGCGGCGCAGTCCGCCGCCGCCGACAGCGGCCACGCCACGCTCACCGCGAGCGTGCCGCGCTTGAGTTCCAACTGGATCTTCTCGACGTGCACCGGCGCAGCTGGAGCAGGAGGAAGTTCTGCCGGCGCGGGCAACGTGGCCGGCATCGCCAACGCAACGAAGTCCGGTGCACACGCCGTTGTCAGTACGGGCGCAGTAGCGACGCGTGAATCGACAGAGAAGCCACGACCTCGGCGCCACTGGTGAACAAGGTTGTCGTTCACGCCGAACGACTGCGCCACCGCCGCCACCGACGCACCGGGGACCGAACACGCGGCCATCACGCGTGCCTTGAATTCTTCGCTGTGCCGACGGCGCGGCTTCCTGTTGACATGCATAGGCGTCCATCAAACTTAGATGGACATCATGGTCAGCGCCTTGGCCTCTGGCCTCAAGATGGGATCACTGGCCGGTTACCACAAGATGGCTTTTCTGCCGAACGCTGCGAAGGCGAGCAGGCACTGGCCGCGTGCCCCTACATGGAGAGCAGTCCGGCCGCGATGGCCTGGCTCGTGGGCGCGTGGTTGCGCTCCACTGGCCAGCCCGCTCCCCGCGCCGTGCGCATGTCGCGCGGCTACAAGGTGCACGCCAACGGCATGCTGCTTTCGCTGGCCGATCCGGCCGCGATCGCACGCGTCGATTAACGGGAGGCGGTATGTCGAGAATGTGGCGCTATTCGCTGCGGTGGGCGATGCCCCATCGCCCCTGCCCTGGCCCGGTCGAGCTGGTGATGGCCGAGGTCGCAGCCGGCACACCCTGCCCGCCCGAGGTGGCGAAACGCTGGACGCCCGGCACCGGCTACGCCGTCAGCATCGACTTTCTCGAACCGCTGACGATCAAGCGATGGAGCGATGACCGAAAGGCGGACACGCGCCGGCGCAACCTGGTGCGCCGTCTCGAAGCGACGGCGCCACTCTTTGCCGACGAGCTCGCCGAGCGCGAGCTGTCGGCCAGGCCGGGTTACTTCGCTGGGAAGAGCCGCTAGCCAGCGGCATCGCCGGGAACGGCGATGCTCGCCGGCATACGCCGCGCCTGGTGCGCGGCGTTGTCGCTATGAGGCTCGCCCGCGGGCTTGGTCCAGCAGCTTGTCGAGGTGCGCAGCCGGGTCGGCACTGACTTTTTTAACCCTGTCTGCATTCGTCGCTGACCGAAGGCAGGTAATCGTGGCGCTCCGGCCCTCTGGCTGGTCTTGAAGTCGGCATTCGTAGGCGAGAAGTGCCAACAGTGCGCGATCCTGTTCCGGCAATCCCATCACGTCGGGCCACAGCAGCGACAGCCGCGCCTTGACCTCCTTCGCCATGGACTCACCGGCCCATCTGCCGATGAACGTAGCCACGACGGACACAACCAAAAAGACCGCGATCACTGTGTAAATCGTTCGACTTTTCAAGGTGCGTTCCCCCTATGTGGGGTCACTTCAGGAAACGGATCACAGCGTACGTTAAGCCTGCGAGGATGCCGGAATCCAGCGGTACAGAGTTGGCACGGACACGCCCAGGTTCTTGGCCACGTCGCGCGGCGGCACGCCGTTGGCCAGTAGTTTCCTGGCTGATTCGATCTTGCTGTCGGTCATTTTCCGCTTGCGCCCGCCTTTGCGGCCCAATTGGCGAGCCACTTCCAGTCCTGCGCGGGTACGCTCTGCCGTCAGTTCCCTCTCCATCTCGGCCAGGCTGGCCATGACGTGAAAGAAGAATCGGCCCGAGGGTGTTCCTGTGTCGATGGCATCGGTAAGGCTCTTGAACTGCACCCCTTGCTGGTGCAACTGGCCGACCAGCTCCACCAGATTCTTGACGCTGCGGCCCAGCCGGTCGAGTTTCCACACGACCAGGGTGTCGCCCTCACGCAGCATTTCCAGCGCCCTGGCCAGACCGGGCCGCTCGGCCCGGCTGCCGCTCATCTTGTCATCAAAGAGCCTGTGGCAACCCGCCTTGGTCAAGGCGTCGATCTGAAGATCAAGGTTTTGATCCAGCGTAGAGGCGCGCGCATAGCCGATCAGCATGCCGGACCTCGATTGAGTTGATTCATCTGCTCTTCCTTCTCGAAACTCGTGGTTATGGTAGGGCTTCGAGAATATAGTTTCAAGAACTGTTTCTGAGAATCAAAGTGTCACTTTCAGAAGGCGACAGCACGAAATATCAAAAGTCGACCGCACGGTCTTTTCTGACGTTGGAGTCGCCTCAGAAAACGGAAAATAAAGCACGCTAAGGCGTAGTTCCCTCGGGCTACACCGCGTCCGCACTGCGCGGTTCTTTCTTCCCTTGCAGTGACGCAATCAGCGGGCAGGAAACGTTCCCCTTCCGCGCATGGCAGGCGCACACCAAATCAGACAGCACGGCCTCCATGCGCGCCAGGTCAGCCATCCTCTCGCGCACGTCCTTGAGCTTGTGCTCGGCCAGGCTGCTGGCTTCCTCGCAATGGGTGCCATCCTCCAGCCGCAGCAGCTCGGCGATCTCATCCAGGCTGAAGCCCAACCGCTGGGCTGATTTCACGAAGCGCACCCGCGTTACATCCGTCTCGCCATAGCGGCGAATGCTGCCGTAAGGCTTGTCCGGTTCCGGGAGCAAGCCCTTGCGCTGATAGAACCGGATGGTCTCCACATTGACCCCGGCCGTCCTGGCGAAAACGCCAATGGTCAGGTTCTCCAAATTGTTTTCCATATCGCTTGACTCCGTACATAACTACGGAAGTAAGCTTAAGCTATCCAATTCAGATTCGAAAGGACAAACGTATGTCTGAACCTCAAAACGGGCGCGGCGCGCTCTTCACTGGCGGGCTGGCCGCCATCCTCGCCTCGGCTTGCTGCCTCGGGCCGCTGGTTCTGATCGCCTTGGGGTTCAGCGGCGCTTGGATCGGCAACTTGACGGTGTTGGAACCCTATCGCCCCATCTTTATCGGCGTGGCGCTGGTGGCGTTGTTCTTCGCCTGGCGGCGCATCTACCGGCCGTCAGCCGCCTGCAAACCGGGTGAGGTTTGCGCGATTCCCCAAGTGCGAGCTACTTACAAGCTCATTTTCTGGGGCGTGGCCGTGCTGGTTTTGGTCGCGCTCGGATTTCCCTACGTCGTGCCATTTTTCTATTGATCACAGGAGTTCACCATGAAAAAGCTGCTTTCCGCCCTTGCCCTCGCTGCCGTTGTTGCCCCCGTGTGGGCCGCCACCCAGACCGTTACGCTGTCCGTACCGGGCATGACCTGCTCGGCCTGTCCGATCACTGTCAAGAAGGCGATTTCCAAGGTCGATGGCGTCAGTAAAGTTGACGTGACCTTCGAGACGCGCGAAGCGGTGGTCACCTTCGATGATGCCAAGACCAGCGTGCAGAAACTGACCAAGGCTACCGAGGATGCGGGCTACCCATCATCAGTCAAGAACTGATCATGAAAGACCCGAAGACACTGCTGCGGGTCAGCATCATTGGCACAACCCTCGTGGCGCTGTGTTGCTTCACCCCTGTTCTGGTCATTTTGCTCGGTGTGGTCGGCTTGTCCGCGCTGACCGGCTATCTGGACTATGTGCTGCTGCCTGCGCTGGCGATTTTCATCGGCTTGACCATCTACGCCATCCAACGAAAACGCCAAGCCGATGCCTGCTGCACCCCGAAATTCAATGGAGTAAAAAAATGACCGAAATCACCGTGAATGGCATGACCTGCACATCCTGCGCCACCCATGTCAAAGATGCTTTGGAAAAGATTCCCGGCGTGAATGCCGCTGTGGTGTCCTATCCAGAAAGCCGCGCGCAAGTCATGGCAGACACCGCCGTGAGCCACAACCAACTGCTGGCCGCCATCGCCGCATTGGGTTATCAAGGCTCGATCCGGGTTGGTGATTTCAAAGATGAACCAAAAATCCGTGATGCACTTGAGGGCGCCGGTTTGCATATCGCCATCATTGGCAGCGGCGGGGCCGCGATGGCGGCGGCGCTGAAGGCCGTCGAGCAAGGCGCGACGGTCACGCTGATCGAACGCGGCACCATCGGCGGCACCTGCGTCAATATCGGCTGTGTGCCGTCCAAGATCATGATCCGCGCTGCCCATATTGCCCATCTGCGCCGGGAAAGTCCGTTCGACGGCGGTATTGCGGCAACTGTGCCTGCGATTGACCGCAGCAAACTGCTGGCCCAGCAGCAGGCCCGTGTCGATGAACTGCGGCACGGCGTTGGTGCATGGATACTGCGCAGGCGTTCTGTTAGGCTCGCGGCCCTGATAAAAAGACCGCCTCCCGCCACATGCCCAACAAATTCAACGCCGATCACCGCCATCATATTCCGAAGATGCGGCACTTCGTGCGTAACTGGCCCGAATATGAATCGGGACTTCGCAACCGTGGCAGCCTGACGTTCTGGGTTACCCCGCAGGCGATGCAACTCTGGCCAGCCCAAGCGCGCAGCACACCAGGCGGGCAGTCCATCTATTCGAATCAGGCCATCCAAACCAGCCTGATGCTGCGCCTGGTATTTGGCCAAGCCCTGCGACAAACCGAGGGTTTGATGAGGTCGATTTTCCAGCTTCTCGAGATTGATCTGAAGGCCCCCGACCACACTACCTTGAGTCGCCGAAGCATGACCCTCAAGGCTTTGCCACGCCAGTGCGCGCTGCCCGCCGGGCCGCTGCATTTGTTGATCGACAGCACCGGGCTGAAGCTGTTTGGCGCAGGCGAATGGCTGCAGAAAAAGCACGGACAAAAGTCGCGGCGTAGCTGGAGAAAGCTGCACTTGGCAGTGGACGCCAGCACGGGGCACATCGAGGCGTCGGTCTTGACTGGCCAGGATGTCGATGACCCATCTCAGGTTGGTCCACTGCTTGATCAGATCGAGCACGAAGTCGCCTCTGTTACCGCCGACGGCGCCTATGACGGCGAGCCAACCTACGAGCGGATTGCCCAACGCGATACGCAAATCGACGTCATTATTCCACCGCGCGTTACCGCCCAGCCCAGCGCGCAATTCGAGGCAGCGCCGACCACACGCGACAACCACCTGTTGATGATTCAAAGCTTGGGACGGCTGGAGTGGCAAGAGGCCTATGGCTACGGCAAACGTGCGCTGGTGGAAACCACGATGGGTCGCTTCAAGGCCATCATCGGGCCAAAGTTGCGTGCCCGTGATCCACGTGGCCAGCAGGCCGAGGCAAATGCTGCGGTGGCGGTGCTCAACCGCATGCTGAGCGCTGGACGCCCGAACTCCGTCCGCACTTCAGCAGCTGCCGTCTAAGCCCCTGCGGGGTTGGGGTAACCCCGGTCCCAGCGGTATCCATGCACCAACGCCGCTCGAACACCAACGCGCCGCCATGTTGCTCCACCACCGTGCGGCACAGGCTGAGGCCCAGCCCCATGCCGTCGGCGCGGGTGGTGAAGAAAGGCGTGAAGAGCCGCTCGGCCACTTCGTCGCTGATGCCGCAGCCCAGGTCGGCCACCGAGAACTCGAGCCAGCGCCGGCCGTCTTCCTGCACCGTGCCGCCCACCGCCGCGGCGCGCGCCACGCGCAGGCGCAGCACGCGGCTGCCGACGTTGTCGGGGCTGTCCATGGCCTGCATCGCGTTGCGCGCGAGGTTCAGCAGCACCTGCTCGACCAGCGTGCGGTCGCACATGGCGGCGGGCAGCCGGTCTTCGAACACCACCTCGATGATCACGCCCAGCTTGCGCGCCTGCAGCCGCACCAGCGGCAGCACCGCGTCGATCAGCGCCTGGGGCGCGACCGGCTCGCGCGTGCGGTCGCGCCGGCGCACGAAGTCGTGCACGCTGCGGATCACCTGGCCGGCGCGGTCGGCCTGCTCGGCGATGCGCCGCACCGCCATCGCCACTTCGCCCTGGTCGCCGCGCGCATGCGGGCCGAGCAGGTTGAGCGAGCCGCTCGCGTAGCTGGCAATGGCCGCCAGCGGCTGCGTGAGCTCGTGGCTCAGCAGCGAGGCCATCTCGCCCACCGTGGCCAGGCGCGCGCTGGCCTGCAGCCGCTCCTGGCTGGCGCGCGACAGCTCCTCGATGCGGCGCTGCTCGCTCACGTCGATGAACGCGCTCATCCAGCCGGTCTGCACCTTGTGCGCGTTGATCAGCGGCGCCTCGAAGATCAGCACCGGAAAGCGCGTGCCGTCCTTGCGCATGAAGACCGACTCGAAACCCTCGCGCGGCGGCATGCCGCCAGCGAGCCGCCGCGCCTGCCGCTGCTGGTATTCGTGCGCCAGCTCGGTGGGCCAATAGGGCGCGTCGGGCGCCTCGGCGTTGCCGGCCATGAGCTCCTCGGGGCTGAAGCCCACCATCTCGCAGAAGGCCGGGTTCACGTAGGTGATGCGGCCCTGCAGGTCGCGCGCGCGCAGGCCGGTGATGACGGAGTCTTCCATCGCCTTGCGAAAGGCCAGCGCGTCGGCCAGATCGCGCTCGGCGCGCAGGCGGCGGCGGGTGTCGCGCGCCAGCAGCACCAGCACCGACACCAGCGCGATCGAGATCGCCGTGACCAGCGCGGTGAGCATGTTCGGGAACAAGTCGGGCGCGGCGCGCCAGCCGTCCACGCGCAACATCAGCGCGGTGCCCGGCAGGTCGATGAGCTGCTGCGAAGTGAACACGCGCGTGCCGGTGCGCCGCGAGGTGCCCAGCGCCACCAGCCGCGTGCCGTCGGCCTCGGTGAAGGCCACTTCCTGCCCGCGCGTGAGCGTGGGGCCGACCAGCTCGATCAGTGCGTCGCGAAGCGAATAGCTGGCCACCAGGTAGCCGCCCGCGTCGATCGGCACGCACAGCTCCATCACCTCGACACCGCCGCCGCCCGCCACCGGCACGTAGTGGCTCGGCGAATAGGCCGGCGCGCCCAGCTTGCGCGCGGCCGCGCAGGCCAGCGTGACGTCGGACTGCTCGGGGCCGCGGCTGGCCTCGTCGAGGATGCGCATGCGGTAGGGCGTGTTGACGGCCTGCAGCGGGCGCAGCGCGGCGTCGCGCCATTCGAGCCGCAGCCACTCGCGGTGCTCGCGCAGCAGCGAGGCGGCGATGTCGCTCCACTGCCCCAGGTTGGCGCCGGGCGCCTGCGTGGCGCGCAGGCTCTGCGCGTTGCGCTGGAAGCCGCTGCGCAGGTCGGAGACCGCGTCGGCGGTGTCGCGGTCGAGCGAGGCCTGCACCTGCTCGACCTCGTGCCGCCCCGCGAGCCACACCACCGTGACCAGCAGCGCCGACACCAGCACCGCCAGCAGCAGCCACAGGAACCAGCGCTGCCACAGCGAACGCAGCCGCGCGAACGCGATGAGCGCCCATCGCCTCGGTGCGACGGTCAGCAGCGCATCGGGCATTGCTACAGAACGCTGTGCGAAAGCACGGGCAGTTGCGTGCGCGTGCGCGCGACCTGGCCGGCGTCGATGTCGAACAGCACCACGCCTTCTTCGGTGGCCTGTTGCGCCACCACCGTGCCCCAGGGGTCGACGACCAGCGACTGGCCCCAGGTCTGGCGGCCGTTCTCGTGCGTGCCGCCCTGCGCGGGCGCGACCACCCAGGCGAGGTTCTCGATGGCGCGGGCGCGCAGCAGCACTTCCCAGTGCGCGGCGCCGGTAGTGCGCGTGAAGGCGCTGGGCACCAGCAGCAGGTCGGCGCCCTTCTTTGCCAGCGCGCGGTACAGCTCGGGAAAGCGCAGGTCGTAGCAGACGCTCATGCCGACACGCCAGGCGTGGCCGTCGCGCGATGGCAGCTCGAACACCACGGGCTCGGCGCCGGGCGCGATGACGCGGCGCTCGTCGTAGCGCTCGGTGCCGTTGTCGAAGAAGAAGAGATGGATCTTGTCGTAGCGCGCCACGCATCGGCCTTCGGGCGAGAAGGCGAGCGAACTGTTGAACACGTGCTCCGCGTCGTTGCTCTCGATGGGCAGCGTGC
Source organism: Variovorax paradoxus (assembly GCF_022009635.1). NCBI lineage: Bacteria > Pseudomonadati > Pseudomonadota > Betaproteobacteria > Burkholderiales > Comamonadaceae > Variovorax > Variovorax paradoxus. The sequence goes on along the minus strand of NZ_CP091716.1, from coordinate 710,068 downwards.
CGCCGACGATCCACAGGCCGAACTCGCGCGCCGCGTCGGCCAGGAAGCCCTGCACCGTGCCCGCGCCGGCGGTCTCGCGCAGGCCGAGCTTGTCGGTGTCGCGCGCGCCCATCATGCAGAAATACTCGGGCAGCACCGCGAGCTCGGCGCCGGCTTCGGCGGCCTGGGCGAGCAGGTCGTGGGCGCGCGCGAGGTTGGCTTCGCGGGCGATGGCCGACACCATCTGGATGGCTGCGACTTTCATTGCGTGGTCTCCGTTTTCTTGCCTTCGTCCGCGGTCGGCGTGCTGGGCAGCCCGGGCATGTGGGGAATGCCCTGGGGCAGCAGCTGCAGCGAGCGCGGCACCTTCGCTATTTTGGGGTCGGCCCAGGTGCCTTCGATATGGAACTCCTGGGTGGCCGCGGCCGACAGCGGCTTGCTCAGCACCCACTGGGCCAGGAAGGTGCCGAGCCCGACCGCCGGATTGATGGCGGTGGCCACCAGCGCGGCGGTGCCGGCGTTGATCTCGGGCACCACCACCACGCGCAGGTCTTGCGTCTCGCGCACGATGTCGGCCGAGCCGTCCATCAGCGCGGCGGCGTTCACGCCCTTCATCTGCAGGTTGTTGGTGCTGGCGATGCCCTTGTTGATCTTCGCGTCGCCGCGGATGAAGTCGAAGGCGAAGCCTTGGCTGAACACATCGCGGAAGTCAAGCGTGAGCCGCCTGGGCAGGGCCTGCAGGCTCAGCACGCCGAGCAGCTTGGCCAGGCCGGGATCGGCCTTGAGGAACTGTCCCTGCTCGACGTCGACCTGCAGCTGCCCGCCCAGGCTCGGGTAGTCGAGCGAGAACGGCGAACCGCGCCAGTTGACGTCGCCTTCGAGCCGGCCGCGCCCGCGCCGCAGCACGCCCGGCATGCCGAAGCGGGTGAGCAGGTCGCCGGCGTCGACGATCTCGAGCTTGAAGCTCATTGCGGTGCGGCGCTGGCCGGCCGCGGCGCCGGGAATGGCCGCCCAGCTGCCCTTGGCCGAGAAGCTGGCATCGGGCGTGTTGAAAGCCAGCTTGTTGAGCGCCCATTCGCGACCCGCCCCACCGCGGTTGACGGCATCGATCTCGGCGCGGCCCAGGCGCTTGCCGAACAGCTCGAAGTCGTCGACCACGATGTCCAGGGCGGGCAAGGTGCCGGGCTGTTCGTCGAGCAGGGTCTCGACCTGCGTGGCCTCGGACGGCGCGATCTTCAGCCGCGCGAGTCGCGCATAAAGACGGCCGGCCTGCGTGTGGCTGTACTCGGCATAGCCGCTGAGTTCGGTGGCGTCGATATTGGCGCGCCAGAGCGTGCCGTCGCGCGTGCCGCCGAGCACCACGTTGTGCAGCGTGCGGCCCGCGATGCCCAGTTGCTGCGCGCGCACCGCGATGCGCGTGGGCAGGTAGGCCAGCAGCGAGGTGTCGTCGGGCCGCTCGGCGGCTTCCGTGCCGGTGCTGGCTCCGATGGCGTCGCCGGCCAGCGACTGCAAGGCGCCCATGTCGAGCTTGCCGACGTTGATGTTCGCGAACACGCCCTTGTCGGGCAGGCTGGCGGTTTCGCCCGGCGCCAGTCCGATGCCGATGCTGCCGCGCGACACGCGCGCCTCGCCGCCGGCCAGGTCGCGCACGTACTGCACCGAGCCGACCCGGGCGAGGTCGAACGAGAGCTGGTCCTGCGTGGCCGCGCCCAGGTTGGCGGCGCCCTGGCGGGCTTCGCGCGCCAGCACTTTCTTTTCGACGCGCAGCGGCATCTGCTCTTCGGCGGTCTTCATGAGCGGCGGCGGCAGCTGCAGCGCCAGGCCCTGCAGGCTGCTGGTGAGCGAGAACTCGGGCGTGCCGTCGCGCGTCGAGAAGGTGGCGGCGAAGGGCGTGCTGCCGGTCGCGCTCTTCGCAAGGCGGGCGAGCCAGTCGACCTCGCGCGCGCCGCGCAGGCCGTCGGCCGTGGCTGTGCCCTGCGCCTTGAGCGCGACCTCGCGGTTGGGGCCGGAGAAGCGGCCGCGGCCTTCGATGCGGATGTCGCCGCCCAGCAGCCTTGCCTGCACGCCGGCCAGCGTGAAGCCGGTCTCGGTGAAGTTGAGCGTGCCCCTGGTCTGCGAGAACGACGGTGCCTCGGGCACGATCTGCAGCTCGTTGTCGGCCAGCGTCACGCTGGCCTGCACCTTGGTGTTGTCCATGGCCGCGAGCGGCATGTCCAGGTGCAGCTTGTAGTCGGCCGAGCCGGTGGCGCGCGCACGCTGCATGATTTCGCCGACACCCCCCGTCTCGAGACCGGCCAGCGGCGCCCCAACGCGCAGCACCTCGGCCAGCGGGCCCTTGGCCTGGGCATCGACGCGCAGTTGCGGCGCATGGTGCGACAGCTCCGGGATGTGCGCCTCGGCCTTGGTCACCTCGACGCCGGCGGTGCCGGCCAGGCGGCCGCGCGCATTGCGCACCAGCATGCTGTCGCGCTCGAACACCAGTTCGCCCGACAGCGCGGTGAGCGGCGGCCACACGGCCGGCGGCTTGCCGTTGCGCGCCGGGGTGGCCGGCACATGGGGCGGCGAATAGGCGTAGTCGACGTCGGCCACCTTGGCCACGATGCGGAATTCGCCCAGCTTCGGGTCCAGGAAGGGCATGTCGTGCAGGTCGCCGCGCACGCGGAAGTCGACGCTGCTGGCGGTGCCCTTGGTGACGGCATCGCGCACGTAGTCGCGCGTGTGCTGGGGAATGTCGAGCGGCAGGTAGCGGAACACGCGCGTGCCGTCGGCACGGGTCAGCTTGCCCTGCAGGTCGAGCACGCCGGGGTAGTGGCCCTTGCTGCTGGAGGTGGCGGGGTTGCTGGTGCGCCAACTGGCTTCGGCGTCGCCCTCGGCGTCGACGTTGGCGAAGCGCAGCTTGGAGACTTGCAGCTGCGCATTGCCGTTGTCGAGCTTCCACTGCAGCTGGGCCGAGAGCCGGTCGATGGGGATGACGGGCTCCTCGAACACGCCCGGAAATTCGAGCGTGCCCTGCGCGATGGCCAGCGTGGCGGTGCCGCCCGCGTGGGTGGCGTCGAAGTCGACGGTGGCGCCGCTCAGGCCGGGGGTGCCGGCATGGACCTTCGGAGGGGCCGCCGAGGCACCGGCATTGGCCGTCGTCGTGGTGGCGGCCGGAGCCGGCGGGGTGGCGGGTGCCGGTTGTGGCGCCGTGCCGGGCTGCGAAGCCACGCGCAGGCCGCTCACGCGGCCCTTGGCCTGGTAGCGGTCGGGGGCGCCCAGGGTGCCCTGCCAGTTGAGGTCGATGTGCTCGACCAGGCCGCGCGGCGCATAGGCATCGAGCATGCGATGCGAGGCTTCGCCCAACGGCAGCCGGTCGGCGATGAGGGCCAACGCCGCGAGGTCGAGCCGGTCGGCGCGCAACGCGCCGTGCTCGGGCGTGCGGCCCTTGGCGGGCGTGTGCTGCAGCCACAGGTTGCCGCCGGGCCAGCGCAGGCCGTCGCTGGTGTCGAACTGCAGCGCGGTGGTCGCGAACTCGAGCGTGTCCGCGGTGAGTTGGCCCGACAGCCGGCCGGTGACGCCGCGCAGCACCAGCGGCTGCAGTCCCTTGTCGAGCGAGACGTCGACCTTGTCGAGCCCCAGGTCGGCCGCGCCGCCGACGATCTGGCCGTCGTCCACGTCGGCCCACACGCGCAGCGCGCCGTTGCCTTCGCGGATGCGGGCGTCGAGCGACACGTACTGCCCGAGCCGGGTCACATCGATGTAGGGCAGGTCGGCATAGAGCTGGCCATCCCAGGTCTGCCAGTGGCCGCTGCGCATCGACAGCAGCGGCTGGCGGAACTGGCCGCGCAGCGTGAAGCGCTCGCCCCAGCCGGCCGGCGGCGTGGCGTCGAGCCGCACGCCGTGGCGCAGGCCGGTGTTGCGCGCGACGAAGCGCACGTCGGTCAGCAGCAGGGGTTCGGCCTGGCGCTGCTCGTCGGTCCAGCGCACGGTGCCGCCTTCGATGACCAGCTCGCGCTGCGCGAAAAACCAGTCGGCGCCGCGGGTCTCTCCGCTCGTTTCGGTGTCCATGTGCAAACCAGCCACATGGAGTTTTCCCTGAGTGTCGCGGCGCACGTCGAGCTGCGGACCCTCGATGTAAAGCTGCTCGAAATTGAGGCGCCAGAGCGAACGCGGCGACACGCTGGCCACCACGCGCACGAGGCGAAGGGCCTCGCGCTTGTCGCTGTCCTGCAGCACCACGTCGCGCAATTCGAAGGCCGGGAAAAGCCCTTCGGAGCGGGCGGTGATCGAGCCGATGCGGACCGGCACGCCGATGGCCTTGCTAGCCTGTGCCTCGAGAGCCCCGCGAAAATCACCGATTCGCGGCACAATCCACGCGTGTAGGACAACGACTGACAGCGCCAGCAGAAGCCATGCAGCGATCAACAGACCCAGCAGCCAGCGCGCCGTCACAGCGGTGATTTTGAGCAGACGTGAAGGGGTAGACGCCGTGTCGTTCATTGAGGATCGCGCTGTGTCGGGAATTATGACCGCCAGCATTCAGAGGGGTTCCACGGAAACCAGCATCAGTGTGAACCAGTTGCCAGCCACTTCGACGCAAACAGCGTTCTCTTCCTACTCACGCTTCGTGCAGCGCCTGCGTCGCAGGTATGCGGCCGAGCTTTCATTGCTTCCCCCTGGCGCGCCGCGGCGCGAATCGATGACGGTGGCTTACGAGGCATTGCGCCTGCGTGGGGACAGCGTCGGCGATGCCCTGAGGATTGTGCGGCAGCTCGTGATGGAGCGGCTTGTAACTCTTGATTGCGACGAGCAGGCGCCGCTGGCCGTGGTGACCACCGCGGTCACCGAGCTGGCCGAGCTGGCCCTGGACATCGCGTGCCAGGACGCCTGCCACGAGCTCGACGCCGTGCACGGCGCGCCGCTCGGCCCCGATGGCCAGCGCGCGCAGCTGTGGATCGTGGGCATGGGCAAGCTCGGCGCGCGCGAGCTCAACGTGTCGAGCGACATCGACCTGATCTACCTCTACGACCTGGACGGCGAGACCCGGGGCGACGCCGACGGGCGCGGCCGGCTGTCCAACCAGGAGTACTTCGCGCGGGCTGTGAAGCGCATCTATGCGCTGGTGGGCGACATCACCGAGCACGGCTTCGTGTTCCGCGTCGACCTGGCCCTGCGGCCCAACGGCAACTCGGGCCCGAGCGTGGTTTCGCTCGACGCGCTGGAAGAATATTTCCAGGTGCAGGGCCGCGAGTGGGAGCGCTTTGCCTGGATGAAGAGCCGCGTGGTGGCCCCGCGCGACGTGGTGCAGGCCGGCCAGGCCCAATCGCTGCGCGGCGCGGTGCTGCCCTTCGTGTTCCGCCGCTACCTCGACTACAGCGTGTTCGATTCGCTGCGCGTGCTGCACCGGCAGATCCGCGACCAGTCGGCCCGCCGCAGCGCCGGACGGCCCGAGCGGGCCAACGACGTGAAGCTGTCGCGCGGCGGCATCCGCGAGATCGAGTTCACCGTGCAGCTGCTGCAGGTGGTGCGCGGCGGCCAGTTCCCCGAACTGCGCACGCGGCCCACGCTCGACGCGCTGCAGCGCCTGGCGCGCGCCAACCTGATGCCGCAGGAAACCGCCGATACGCTGGCCGCGGCCTACGAGTTCCTGCGCCGCGTGGAGCACCGCATCCAGTACCTCGACGACCAGCAGACCCATGTGCTGCCGGTGGCCGACGACGACCTGCGCTGGATTGCCCAGACCCTCGGCTATGCCGACTGCTGCGCCTTCCTCGCGCAGCTCGACACCCACCGCGAGTTCGTCGCGCAGGAGTTCGACAAGCTGCTCGGCGGCGAGAAGCCGTGCAACGGCAAGTGCAGCGGCAAGAAGGCCGCGGCGCCCGCCGAGCTGGCCGACCTGCTCGACGACCTGCCGCAGGTCTTTGCCGAACGCATCCGCGACTGGTGCGAGCAGCCCCGCGTGCTGGCCCTGCGCGAAGAAACCCGCGTGCGGCTGCGTCAGCTGGTGCAGCGCACCGGCGTGTGGCTCAAGGAGGCCGACGGCGACGGGCCGGGGCAGACCCCGCGCCATGTCGATGCGGCCATGCGCTGGGCCGACTGGATCGAACCGCTGATGCGCCGCGAGAGCTACCTGGCACTGCTGGTCGAGCGGCCGGCCGTGCAGGAGCGCCTGCTACGCCTGCTGGGCGCGGCCCGCTGGCCTGCGCGCTACCTGATGCAGCACCCCGGCGTCATCGACGAACTGGCGAGCGACGAAATGCTCTCCGGCCGCTTCGTGGCCGCCGAGTTCGAGCGTGAGCTCGAGGCGCGCCATGCCTCGCTCACCCGCACCGGCGAGGCCGACGAAGAGCGCCTGCTGAACCTGCTGCGCCACGCGCACCATGCCGAGGTGTTCCGCACGCTGGCGCGCGACGTGGACGGCCGCATCACCGTCGAGCAGGTGGCCGACGACCTGAGCGCGCTGGCAGACACCACGCTGCGCGTGACCGCCCGCTGGTGCTGGCCGCATGTGCGCAACCGCCATCGCGAAGTGCCGCAGTTCGCGATCATCGGCTACGGCAAGCTGGGCGGCAAGGAACTGGGCTACGGCAGCGACCTCGACATCGTGTTCGTCTACGACGACAGCGACGAGCGCGCCGGCGAGGTCTATGCGGCCTACGTGCGCAAGCTCATCAACTGGCTCACGGTGAAGACGCGCGAAGGCGACCTCTTCGAGATCGACACCGCGCTGCGCCCCAACGGCAACTCCGGCCTGCTGACCACCAGCTTCGAGGCCTACGAGAAGTACCAGCTTGGCCGCGGCAGCAACACGGCGTGGACCTGGGAGCACCAGGCCATGACGCGCGCGCGCTTCGTGCTGGGCAGCGCGGACCACGGCGCCGAACTCGGCGCGCGCTTCGACCAGGTGCGCGAGGCCGTGCTGGTCGCACCGCGCGACCGCGAGGCGCTGAAGGCCGAGATCATCGCAATGCGCGAGAAGCTGCGCGGCGCGCGGCCGGTGAAGGCCGGCCGCTTCGACGTGAAGCACAGCCCCGGCGGCATGGTCGATGCCGAGTTCGCAGTGCAGTTCCTGGTGCTGTCGTCCTCGGGCGAGCACCCCGAGCTGATTCCGAACGTGGGCAACATCGCGCTGCTGCTGCGCGCCGAACTGGCCGGGCTGCTGCCCGAAGGCGTGGGCCGCAGCGCGGCGCGGGCCTATCGAGAGCTGCGCCGCGTGCAGCATCGCGCGCGCCTGAACGAAGAACCGACGCAAGTCACCCCGCCCGCATTGGCCGCCGAACGCGACGCCATGCTGGCGCTCTGGAAGGCGGTATTTGGCTGACGGCACCCGCACCCCCATGACCACCGCGCTGGCCGCCTGCGCGGTGGCCGTCGCCGTCTTCCTCGCGGGTTGCGCGAGCGGTCCGCGCTCCAGCGGGAGCGGTGCCGCCACCGGCCGCGACGGCCCGGGCACGAACATTCCGTCCGACCTGGCGCGCGTGCCCGACGCAGAACCCCGCATCGAGCCCATCCGCACCAACGGCGGCACCGCCAAGCCTTACTCGGTGCTGGGGCGCGGCTATGCGCCGATCACCGACGACCAACCGTTCCGCGAATCGGGACTGGCCTCGTGGTACGGGACCAAATTCCACGCGCAGTCGACATCCAGCGGCGAGCCCTACGACATGTACGCCATGACGGCCGCGCACAAGACGCTGCCGCTGCCAAGCTACGTGCGCGTGCGCAACCCGGCCAACGGACGCGAAGTGATCGTGCGCGTGAACGACCGCGGCCCCTTCGTCGACGGCCGCGTCATCGACCTGAGCTACACCGCCGCGCTGAAGCTCGACCTGCTGCGCGGCGTGGCGCCGGTGGAAATCGAACGCATCACGAACGAAGACATCCGCACCGGTGCATGGCGGCGGGATTCGGGAACGGCTTATGCGGCGGCAGCGCCTGCGGCGGTTGCGCCCGCCGCGCCGTTCGTTCCCGTGCGCGTGGCGTCGTCGTCGCGTCCCTCGAATGCGCAGCAGCCCGTGGTGGTGCCCGCCCAGTGGGCGACGCCGGTCGCCACGACCAGCAGTGGCTACAACGACCTACCGCCGCCCGCGTCCACCATGCCGGTCGCGCCGCAGACGCCGATCGCCGCCATGCCGCCGGTGGGGGCCGAGCCGGAATCGGCGCAGTCGCCGCCGTCCATTCCGCCGTCGCGCCCCGCCATCGTGGTGACCGACCTGGCGCCGCTGCAGGCTGCGCCTTCGTCACCGCCGCCATTGCCCCCGGGCGCACCGTCGCCATCCACGGCGCTGCAGGGCTTCTGGGTGCAGCTCGGCGCGTTTCGCGAACGCGACGGCGCCGAGAGCATGCTGAACCAGGCCGCGCACGGCCTGCCGTCGCTGGCGTCGCAGCTGCGCGTGTTCAGCGAGGCGGGCACGCACCGGCTGCAGGCCGGGCCGTTCCCGTCGCGCAGCGCGGCCGGCGAGGTCGTCACGCAGTTGCGCGACAGCCTGCGCATCGCGCCGATGGTGGTGGAGCGGCGCTGAGCTTCAGTCCAGCGCCTTGGCCGCGACCGGCAGGCGCATGCCGACGCCCAGGCGGTTCCAGCTGTTGATCTGCGCAATCGCCACCGAGAGTTCGGCGATTTCCTGGTCGTTGAAGTTGGCCTTGAGCGCGGCGAACTCGGCATCGCGTTCGTCGTGGCGGTCGGCCAGCCGCGTGAGCGACTCGGCCCAGGCCAGCGCGGCACGCTCGCGCTCGCTGTAGAAGCTCACTTCGCGCCAGGTCGACAGGCTGTTGATGCGCTGCCATTGCTCGCCATGCTTGCGCAGGTCGCGCACATGCATGTCGAGGCAGTAGGCGCAGCCGTTGATCTGCGAGACGCGGGCGAAGACAAGGTCGATCAGCACCTTGCCGAGCGTGCTCGACTCGAGCGTGGCGTTGACCGAAAGAAAGGCCTCGAAGGACTTCGGGGCCAGCTTGGACCAGTTGAGGCGCAGGTTGCTGTGCATGGTTTTCTCCAGGTGGGTTGCGATGAAATCTGCTTGCTTACCCACTGAAGACGGGCGAGCCCCGCGCCCTGTGACATGCCGCGCGAACTATTTCGAAGAAAAAAGGCTGGCGATGCGCGCCAGCTTGTCGGGGTTGCGCTGCGCGCGGATGCGCACGATGCGGCCGTCTTCGATCTCGAAGGTCTGGGCCGACTCGAGCTCGCCGTCGAGAAAGCGCAGCATGCCCGGCTCGCCGTTGATATCGACAATTTCCATGCGCACCGCCGGACCCATGCGACGCCAGAGTGAAAAGTAAAGCTGCGCCACGCGCTGGCTGCCGTGCAGGCTCTTGCTGAAGGTCTGCACCTTGCCGCCGCCGTCGCCGATGAGCTCGGCGTCTTCGGCCATCAGCGCCTTCAGGCCTTGCAGGCTGCCGCGCGCGGCGGCATCGGCAAAGGCGCGCAGAAGGCGCTCGTGGGTTTCGCGCGGCACGCTGAAGCGGGGGCGCCCTTCCTGCACCTGGGCCTTGGCGCGGTGCACCAGCTGCCGGCAGGCGGCCTCGCTCTTGCCGAGGGTGCGGGCGACTTCGTCGTAGTCGGCATCGAACACCTCGCGCAGCAGGAAAGCGGCGCGGGCCTCGGGGGCCAGGCGCTCGAGCACGGCCAGGAAGGCGACGGAGATGTTGTCGGCCCGCTCGAGCAGCTGCTCCGGCGTTGCCGGGGAGTCGGATGCATCAGTGAGCGTGGGCTCGGGCATCCAGGCGCCGATGTAGTGCTCGCGCTGGACCTTGGCGGCGCGCAGCCGGTCGATCGACAGGCGCGTGACGACCGTCACGAGCCAGGCTTCGGCGCTGTCCAGCGTGTTCTTGGCGGCTTCGTGCCAGCGCAGCCAGGCGTCCTGCACGACTTCTTCCGCCTCGGCGACCGAGCCGAGCATGCGGTAGGCGATGCCCTGCAGGCGAGGGCGGTGGCGGTTGAAAGTGAGGGTGGCGTCGTCCATGACTGCTAGACGGCTGGCACGCGCGGTTTGTGACACGAGCCCCAAAAAAAATCGCCCCGGGGTGCGGGGCGAGTTCTTTTCTTTGTTTATGCGCCCTGGTACTCGGGCTTGGGGCCGAGGGAAGCGGCCAGTTCCTTGCGGTAGCGGTTCAGTTCCTGGACCGTCTTGAAGCTGCGGTTCATGAGCAGGCTCAGGTTGTGCAGGATGCGCTCGCCGACCTTGGTTTCCCAGACGGCGTCGAACTTGATCTGCTTGTCGAGCCAGTGCTCGAGCCAGTCAGGGTCGGGCATGCGGCTCTGGATGGTGTCGTTGGGGAACAGCGCCTTGTTGACGTGCAGGTTCGTCGGGTGCAGGGCCTGCGCCGTGCGGCGGGCGCTGGCCATCAGGACGCCGACCTTGGTGAAGGCGGAGCGGGCCTCGTCGCCGAACTTTTCCATCGCGCGCTTCATGTAGCGCAGGTAGGCGCCGCCGTGGCGGGCTTCGTCCTGGCTCAGCGTGGTGTAGATGTGCTTGATGACCGGCTCGGTGTGCCACTGGGCGGCACGGCGATACCAGTGGTTGAGGCGGATCTCGCCGCAGAAGTGCAGCATGAGGGTTTCGAGCGGGGGCGCCGGGTCGAAGTCGAAGCGCACTTCGTGCAGTTCGGCCTCGGTGGGGGCGTGCTTGGGGCTGAAGCGCTTGAGGTACTCCATGAGCACCAGCGAGTGTTTCTGCTCTTCGAAGAACCAGATCGACATGAAAGCCGAAAAGTCGCTATCGTGGCGGTTGTCGCGCAGGAACATCTCGGTGGCCGGCAACGCCGCCCACTCCGTGATGGCATTCATCTTGATGGTCTGCGCCTGCTCTTCCGTCAGCAAAGAAGCGTCGAACGACTGCCAGGGAATGTCCTTGTCCATGTCCCAGCGGACGGATTCGAGTTGTCTGAAAAGTTCCGGATAGAGCATCAATGTCTTTCTATGGCCGTCGATTTTAGTCGGCCCGTTTGGCGCGACCATGACAGACGCGCGATGATGCGTATACGCGCGCCCTCGCGGCACGGATGCGCATTCCCCCTTTTTGATCAGGAGTCCGCCATGCGAACCCACTCCCCATTGTCGACTCTACTCGGCCTCGTACCGGCTATCTCCCTCCTGGCGAGCCTGTTTACGGCCCTTCCGGCCAGTGCGCAAACACCGCCGGCGGCCATCGCTCCGGTGGAGGCCGCGGGGTGCCCGGCCATCCTTCAACACACCTTCCCGCGGCTGCAGGATGAAAAACCCCAAACACTGTGCCAGTACTCCGGCAAGGTGGTCCTGGTGGTCAATACGGCCAGCTTTTGCGGCTTCACGCCGCAGTACAAGGGCCTGGAGGCGCTGGACATGAAGTACCGCTCGCGCGGCCTCGTGGTGCTGGGCTTCCCGTCGAACGACTTCGCCCAGGAATCGGGCTCGAACAAGGAAATCGCGGACTTCTGCGAAAGCACCTTCGGTGTGAAATTCCCGATGTTCGCCAAGTCGTCGGTGCGCGGCACCGAGGCGAATCCGTTGTTCAAACAGCTCGCGCAGGCCTCCGGCACGACGCCCAAGTGGAACTTCTACAAGTACCTGATCGGGCGCGACGGCAAGGTCGTGCAGGCGTGGTCGAGCATGACGGCGCCCGACGAGAACGGCTTCGTCAACGTCATCGAGAAGCAGCTCGGGCCAAATTGAGACTGAGCAGTTCACAAAAAGACGGATCGGTAATATTATTTACCGATGCGTCCAATCCTCCGTGAACTCAGCGAAACAAACGTTTACCACTGCAGTGGGAACCGTGCCGCGGGCGCCGCGCTCCTAACTTGCGTGGGCAGTGATTGCCCACCAGTTTTCATGTTGCGAGGTCTTCCGGACGCCTGCCGTCCGGTCGAAATCCCGAGGCGATTCTTCTCCTCCTCCCTCCCTCCCTCCTTCGCGTCGGGGCGCCTCGCAGCATTTTTGTCTTCCAGCCGGGCGGGGGTCGCGCCATGACGCAGCCCCCTCGCATCGCCGTCATCGGCGCCGGCATCTCCGGACTGGCCGCTGCGCACACGCTGCGCGACGTGGCCGCCATCACCCTCTTCGAAGCCAGTGGCTACTTCGGTGGCCATGCCCACACGGCAACCATCGAGCTTCCGCGCTCACACGCCGACGCCACCCGCGTCGCGCACGGCGTGGACACCGGCTTCCTGGTCTACAACGACCGCACCTATCCCCACCTGATCCAACTGTTCTCCGATCTCGGCGTCGAGACGGCGGCGTCGGACATGTCGTTCTCGGTGCAGGCCACGCGCGACGACGGCCGCCCGCTCGAGTGGAGCGGCAACAACCTCGACACCGTGTTCGCGCAGCGCCGCAACCTGTTCGATGCCCGCTTCCTAGGCATGCTGCGCGACCTGCTGCGCTTCAACCGCCTCACCACCCGCATCGCCGTGGCCGGCACCGAGGGCGAGCTGGCCCAGCCGCTCGGCGAGTTCCTCGACGCCAACCGCTTCGGCGCGGCCTTCCGCGACTGGTATTTCCTGCCGATGATGGGCTGCATCTGGAGCTGCTCGACCACGCAGATGCTGGCCTTCCCGGTGGCCACCATGATCCGGTTCTGCCACAACCACGGCCTGATCCAGATCGCCAACCGGCCCCAGTGGCGCACCGTGCGCGGCGGCTCGCGCAACTATGTCGAGAAAATCGTCGCGGGCCTGCCCGACAAGCGCCTGAACACCCCCGTGCGGCGCATCACCCGCACCGAGCACGGCGTGCTGCTGGCGACCGACGCCGGCACCGAGCGCTTCGACCACGTCGTGCTGGCCACCCATTCCGACCAGTCGCTGGCGATGCTCGGCGACGCCAGCCCCGCCGAAGCCGCCGTGCTCGGCGCGATCCGCTACCAGCCGAACCACGCCGTGCTCCACACCGACGCCGCCGTGCTGCCGCAGCGCCGCTCGGCCTGGGCTGCCTGGAACTACGAGCGGGCCGCCGCCGGCGAGCGCGAATCGGGCCGCGTCTGCCTGCACTACCTGCTGAACAAGCTGCAGCCGCTGCCCTGGGAGCAGCCGGTCGTCGTTTCGTTGAATCCGGTCCGCGAGATCCAGCGTAGTCAGGTCATGGCGGAATACGACTACGACCACCCGGTGCTCGACCTTGCCGCGATCCGCGCGCAGGCCGAGGTGCCGGCCCTGCAAGGCCAGCGCAACACTTGGTTCGCGGGCGCCTGGATGGGCTACGGCTTCCACGAAGACGGCCTGAAGGCCGGCCTGGCCGCCGCGGCCGGCCTGCGCGCGCGGCTGTCTTCCGGCGACGACGCGGCGGCGAGGCGCGCGGCATGACCCCGACGCAGGCCGTGCCGCTGATGGGCTTCGGGGAAGTCCGCCATGCACGCCTGCGCCCGGCGCGCAACGCCTTCGTCTATCCGACCTATTTCCTGATGCTGCCGATGCGCAGCCTGCGCGCGCACGGCAGCAAGGCCCTGGCGCTCAACCGCCGCGCCGCGATTTCCTTCCACGACGCCGACCACGGCGACGGCCGTGCGCCCCACCAAGGCGGCGCGCTGGCCTGGCTCGACGAGCTGCTGGCGGCTCACCGCATCCACGACGCCACGGGCGAAGCCTGGCTGCACTGCTATCCGCGCGTGTTCGGCTACACCTTCAAGCCGGTGAGCTTCTGGTACTGCCACACACCCGAAGGCGTGCTACGGGCCATCGTGGTCGAGGTCAACAACACCTTCGGCGAGCGCCACTGCTACCTGCTCGACCGCCCCGTGTACGGCGCCGAACTCAAGGCCGAGAAGGCCTTCCATGTTTCACCGTTCTGCCAGGTCAGCGGCGGCTACCGCTTCCGCTTCTTCGTCGATGCCGAGCTGACGCGCACCGTGGTGCGCATCGACCACGACGACGCCGAAGGCCCGCTGCTGCAGACCAGCGTGAGCGGCCAGCTCGCCCCCATGAACGCCGCCAGCGTGCGGCGCGCGCTGTGGCGCTATCCGGCGATGACCTTCGGGCTGATCGCGCGCATCCACTGGCAGGCCGCGAAGCTCTGGCTCAAGCGCGTGCCTTTCGTCGCCAAGCCGGCGCCGCCCACCCACTTCGTTTCACGCGACAACCAGCAGCAGGCGAACTCATGACTTCCACCAGCACCACAGCCTCCCGCTTTTCGCTGCCCCAGGACGCGCCCGGCGCGGCGCGCACCGTGCTCGGCCTGCTGCAGCGGCTGGCCTACGGCTCGCTCACCGTGCGCCTGCCCGACGACTCGGTGCGGCACTTCGGCGCCACGCCGGGCAGCGGCCCCACCGCCTCGCTCACGCTGCGCAACTGGAACGTTTGCAAGGCCGCGCTCAAGTCGGGCGACATCGGCTTCGCCGAGAGCTACATCGCGGGCGACTGGACCACGCCCAACCTCACCGAGCTGATCAAGGTGTTCATCGCCAACCGCCGCGCCATCGAGGACGTGGTGTACGGCAGCTGGTTCGGGCGCCTGCTTTATCGCGTGCGGCACATCATGAACCGCAACAGCAAGGCCGGCAGTTCGCGCAACATCCATGCGCACTACGACCTGGGCAATGCTTTCTACAAGCTCTGGCTCGACGAGACGATGAACTACTCGTCGGCCTGGTTCGAGGGCGACCTTTCCAAGCCGATGCCCGAGGCGCAGCGCGCCAAGGTGCGCCGCGCGCTCGAACTCGCGGCGGTGAAGCCAGGAGACCGCGTGCTCGAAATCGGCTGCGGCTGGGGCGCGCTGGCCGAGATGGCGGCCGTCGACTTCGGTGCCTCGGTGACCGGCGTGACGCTTTCCACCGAGCAGTTGGCCTTCGCGCAGCAGCGCACAGCCGGGCTGCGGGCCGACCTGCGCCTGCAGGACTACCGCGACATCTCGGACGCGCCATTCGACGCCGTCTGCTCCATCGAGATGGTGGAGGCCGTGGGCCGCGAATACTGGCCGACCTACTTCCAGAGCGTGAGCCGGCTGCTCAAGCCGGGCGGCCGCGCCTGCGTGCAGAGCATCGTGATCGACGACGAACTGTTCGACCGCTACATCGACTCGACCGACTTCATCCAGCAGTACATCTTCCCGGGCGGCTGCCTGCCCTGCCCGCGCGAGTTCCGCCGCGAGGCCGAGGCCGCGGGGCTGGAGGTGGTGGACGAGTTCGCCTTTGGCGCCGACTACGCCGAGACGCTGCGCCGCTGGCGCGAGAGCTTCCTGGGCCAGCGCGGGCAGATCCTGCAGCTGGGCTTCGACGAGCGCTTCATGCGCATCTGGGAGTTCTACCTGGCCTACTGCGAGGCCGCGTTCTCGCAGGCCAACATCGACGTAGTTCAGTACACGCTGCGCAAGCGCTAGATCGCGCGGCCTTTCTTCGTGTCGCCTTCCTTCGGACCTCTGGCCGGCTTGCGCTATGGCCTCCTGGGGCTGCCGCTCGCCTTCGTGGCGCTGCCGCTCTATGTGCTGCTGCCCAACCACTACGCACGCGAATTCGGCGTGCCGCTGGCCACGCTGGGTGCGGTGCTGCTGGGCGCGCGCTTGCTCGATGCACTGATCGACCCGCTGCTCGGGCGGCTCAGCGACCGGCTGCATGCGCGCTCGCCGCGCGCGGTGCTTGGCTGCGGCGCCGTCGCGGCCGGCGTGCTGCTGGTGGGCTTCGGGCTGCTGTTCTTTCCGCAGGCGCTGGTCGACCCGTCGAACCACGTCGCGCTGCTGGTGGCCGCCGCCGTGCTGCTGGCGCTGACCTACGCGGGCTACAGCATGCTGAGCATCGCGCACCAGTCGTGGGGCGCGATGCTGGGCGGCGACGCCTTGCAGCGCGGGCGCATCGTGGGCTGGCGCGAAGGCCTGGGGCTGGTCGGCGTGGTGCTCGCCTCGGTGATCCCCACACTGGCGGGGCTGCCCGCGATGGTGACGCTGTTCGGCGTGCTGCTGGCGATTGGCTGGGTGCTCTGGACGCAGGCGCCGCGGCCCGTGCGTGGCTCCGCGCCGCACGCGGCGGTCGACCTGCGGCTGCCGCTGCGCCGGCCGGCTTTTCGCCGGCTGCTGGTGGTGTTCGTGCTCAACGGCATCGCGAGCGCGGTGCCGGCCACGCTGGTGCTGTTCTTCGTGCAAGACCGGCTGCGCGCCCCGGCCTCGCTGGAACCGGCTTTCCTGGGCCTCTACTTCGTGATGGCGGCGGCGTCGATTCCAGCGTGGCTGCGTATCGTGAGACGCTTCGGGCTGGCGCGCTCATGGCTCGGGGGCATGTGCATGTCGGTGGCGGTGTTCGCCTGGGCCGGCGCGATGGGCGCGGGCGACGCGGTGCCGTTCCTGGTGGTCTGTGCGCTGTCGGGCTTTGCCATCGGCTCCGACCTGGTGCTGCCCAGCGCCCTGCTGGCCGGGATCATCGCCGAGGCCGGCGACCAGCCGCATGCCGGCGCCTACTTCGGCTGGTGGAATTTCGCGACCAAGCTCAATCTCGCGCTGGCGGCGGGGCTGGCGCTGCCGCTGCTCGGGCTGGCCGGCTATGTGCCCGGCGCGCGCGAGCCGGGGGCGCTGCGGGCGCTGTCCCTGGCCTATTGCCTGCTGCCCTGCGTGCTCAAGGTGCTGGCGGGCGCCTCGCTGTGGGCATTGGTGATCCGCCCGGCGGCCGCGGCTTCGCAGCCCGTGCCGGTACCGAAGGCCGCGCCTTGAAGCCGCTGAACCCGCTGATCGCCGCCTGGCAGGGCAAGACGGCATGGGTCGTGGGTGCGTCCACTGGCATCGGCCGGGCGACGGTGCTGGCGCTGCTCGAACGCGGGGCGCGGGTCGGGGTGTCGGCGCGCAACGGCGAGGCGCTCGAAGAACTGGCGGCGCTGCACAACGACGCCGGCCAGCCGCCGCGCGTGATCGTGCTGCCGCTCGACGTGCGCGACAGCGCCTCGGTGGCGGCCGCGCACGCCCGGCTGCTGGCGGCCACCGGCACGATCGACTTCGTGCTCTGCAACGCCGCCACTTACGACGCACTGCGCGCCGATGCCTTCTCGCTCGAAGTCATGCTGGCGCACCAGCAGGTCAACTATGTCGGCACGCTGCATGTGCTGGCGGCGGTGCTGCCGGGCTTCGTGGCGCGCGGTGCGGGGCATGTGTCGATCACCGGCAGCGTGGCCGGCTTTCGCGGGCTGCCCAAGAGCCTGGCCTACGGCCCGACCAAGGCCGCGCTCACCAATCTGGCGGAGGTGCTGTACGTCGACCTGCATGCGCGCGGCATCGGCGTGAGCGTGGTGCAGCCGGGATTCGTCGACACCCCGCTCACGGCGAAGAACGATTTCAGGATGCCGGCGCTGATCACCCCGGCCCAGGCGGCCGAAGCCATGCTCGAGGGCTGGCGCCGGGGCGACTTCGAGATCCATTTCCCGCGCCGCTTCACCTTCTGGATGAAGCTGATGCGGCTGTTGCCCTACCGCTTGTACTTTCCGGCGGTGGCGCGGTTCACCGGCTTGTGAAGGTAGCGGAGGGATTCTTCGCGAGACACCGTGGAACCGGCTTCGCAGGGCCACCGGTGTCGCCCCCGGTGAGGGGGAAGGAGAAGCGACACGAAGTGCGCGAAGCCTGGGGGAGAGTCAAGGCTGCGTGTCTATGAAGCTGGGGCGCAGCATCAGCTTGTCATACAGCTTGGCGAGGTTGGCGTGGTCGGCGCGCCAGTCGATCTCGGGGAAGCGCAGGTTCAGCCAGCCGAGCGTGCAGCCGACCGCGATGTCCGACAGGCTCAGATGGATGCCGCTGCAGAAAGGCTTGTCGCTCAGGCCCTTGGCCATGGCCGCGACGCCGTCCAACACCTTGGTGCGCTGGCGCTCGATCCAGGCCGCGCTGCGCTCGCCGTCATTGCGGCCAGGCCAGGTGGCTTCCAGGCGCCAGAGTACGCCGGCGTCCATGACGCCATCGGCCAGCGCTTCCCAGGTCTTGACCTCGGCGCGCTCGCGGCCTTGCTGGGGAATCAGCTTGCCGACAGGCGACAGGGTGTCGAGGTATTCGACGATCACGCGGGAGTCGAACATCGCCTCGCCGCCTTCCATGATCAGGCAGGGCACCTTCCCCAGCGGGTTGGAGCTGGCGATGGTGGTGTCGGCAGCCCAGACGTCTTCGATCAGGAACTGGTAATCGAGCCGCTTTTCAGCCAGCACCACACGCACCTTGCGCACATACGGGCTGGCGGCCGATCCGATCAGTTTCATGAAGGCTCTCTCCCTAAACTATGACAACGTTTGTTAATAGTCATTTTAGGTGAACGGGAAAACCAGAGGCCCGGATCGACCCGAATGTGTCGGGCCGGCCCCACGGACCGCCGGCCGCCTAAAATTGAGGCATGAGCTTTTCCACCGTTTCCGCCCTTTCCCCCCTTGATGGCCGCTACGCGGCCAAACTCGCGGCGTTGCGCCCGCTGATGAGCGAACAGGGCTATATGCACCGTCGCGTGCAAGTCGAGGTGGCGTGGTTCATTGCGCTGTCCGACTGCGGCTTCGCCGAATTCAAGCCCCTGACGGGCGGCGCCCGCAAGTACCTGCTGGGCCTGGTGTCCCACTTTTCCGAGGCCGACGCGCTGGCCATCAAGGAAATCGAGAAAACCACCAACCACGACGTGAAAGCGGTCGAGTACTGGATCAAGTCCAAGTTCGAGGCCCGGCCCGAACTGCTGGCCGCCGCCGAGTTCGTGCACTTCGCCTGCACCAGCGAAGACATCAACAACACCAGCCACGCCCTGCAGATCCAGGCCGCGCGCGACAAGGTGGTGCTGCCCGCCATCGACGGCCTGATCGCCAAGCTGCGCGAAATGGCGCACCAGTTCGCCAATGTGTCGATGCTCTCGCGCACGCACGGCCAGACCGCCAGCCCGACCACCGTGGGCAAGGAAATCGCCAACGTGGCGGTGCGCCTGTCGAAGGCCCGGGCGCAGATCGCCTCGGTGCAGCTGCTGGGCAAGATGAACGGCGCCGTGGGCAACTACAACGCCCACCTGGCCGCCTGGCCGGAGTTCGACTGGGAGGCCTTCAGCCGCAAGGTCATCGAGACGCCCGCGCCGCTGGGCCTGGGCCTGAGCTTCCAGCCGTACAGCATCCAGATCGAGCCGCACGACTACATGGCCGAGCTGTTCGACGCGGTGGCCCGCGCCGACACCATCCTGATCGACTTCTCGCGCGACATCTGGGGCTACGTGAGCCTGGGCTACTTCAAGCAGCGCCTGAAGAAGGGCGAGATCGGCTCGTCGACGATGCCGCACAAGGTCAACCCGATCGACTTCGAGAACGCCGAAGGCAACCTGGGCCTGGCCAACGCGCTGCTGCGCCACCTGAGCGAGAAGCTGCCGATCAGCCGCTGGCAGCGCGACCTGACCGACAGCACGGTGCTGCGCAACATCGGCGTGGCTTTCGGCTACGCCACGCTGGCCTACGCAAGCCTGGCCACCGGCCTGGGCAAGCTCGAGCTCAACGAAGAAGCGCTGGCCGAAGACCTCGACGCCTCGTGGGAAGTGCTGGCCGAGCCGATCCAGACGGTGATGCGCCGCTTCGGCGTGCAGGGCGCCTACGAGCAGCTCAAGGAAGTCACGCGCGGCAAGACCGTGACGGCCGAGGCGCTGCACGGGCTGATCCGCTCGCTGGAGATTCCGGAAGAAGAAAAGGCCCGCCTCCTGGCCATGACACCGGCCAGCTACGTGGGCAAGGCGGCGGAGCTCGCCAGTAGAATCTAAGCCTTCGTGTACCGATACACCAGCCGCCTGAGGGCGGCTGTTTCACGTCGGTCGCGTCTTTTTTCAGCCAACGCCCTCGCGGGGCGCCAGCCAACAACACTGTTTTAGGGGACTCGCCGTCCCCTGTTGGTCATGCGCGCCCCTCTGAGACGCCTCTGGCTCAGGATTCACCGCTGGATCGGCCTCACGCTCGGTCCGATCCTCGCCCTCACGGCACTGCTCGGCGCAATGCTGGTGGTGGCGCTGCCGCTCGACCGCTACGCACATCCGGCCTTCTTCACTGCTCGCTCGACGGGTGATGCCCCGCTGCAACTCGAGCCGCTGCGCGCGCGGCTGGCCGCCGAGTTCGGCCCCGATGCCAACTTCACCCTGCGCCCGCCGCGCCGGCCCGGCGACACGCTCTGGGTGATGGTACGCGGCCAGTGGGAAGGCACGCTCTACCTCGACCCCACCACCGGCGCCGAGCAAGGCCGGCGCGGCACCCACGAGGGCGCCTACAACCTGCTGTTCGAGCTGCACAGCAGCCTGCTGCTGGAAGACACCGGCAAGGCCATCCTGGCCGTCGTCGCGCTGGCCTATCTGTTCCTGCTGGTCACGGGCCTGGTGCTCTGGTGGCCCGTGCGCTGGCCGCCGTCGCTGCGCATCGTGCTCGACCGCGGCCTGCTGCGCGGGCTGTTCGACCTGCACCGCACGGGCGGCGCGGTGCTCGGGCTGCTGATCGCGGTGTCGGTGGCCACGGGCGCCTACATGGCGTGGCGGCCGCTGGGCAACTTCATTTCCGGCCTGGCCGGGCAGCAGCCGGTCAAGCCACCGGTGATCGCCAAGGGCGCGGCCACCGGCCCGCGCCTGCCGCTCGATGAACTCGTGGCCCGCGCGCAGCAGGCTTTTCCGGGCCAGCCCATCGGCTACATCCAGGTGCCCGGCAAGACCAGCCGGCCGATGCGCGTGCGCTTCCGGCTGTCCGACGACCCGCATCCGAACGGCATCGGCTCGGTATGGCTGAACACCGTCACGGGCGAAGTGCTGGCCGCGCGCAAGTGGCAGGACCTGGACGCCGGCAACGGCATGGTGGCGGTGGTCTATCCGCTGCACACGGGCGAACTGGGCGGCCTGCTGCACGAGGCGCTCACGGTGCTGCTGGGCCTGGCGCTCGGCGGGCTGGGCCTGAGCGGCGTGTGGCTCTGGTGGCGCCGGCGCGCCGAGCGCCGCCGGGCCCGCGCACCACAGATTCATTCGACAACATAGAGAACAGAGGGATTCCTTGAACACGCACAGACATCGACACAAGCGCACGGCCATCGCCCTGGCGCTGCTGCCCCTGAGCCTGCAGGGCTTTGCCGCCGAGGCGCAGCCCGCGGCCGAACCATCGAAATCGCTCGAAGCCATCACCGTCACCGGCGACTGGCTCGGCACCCCCAGCGAAGCCAAGGTGCTGGAGCACGCCGGCGCGCGGACCATCATCGAGCGCAAGCAGATCCAGGAAAGCGGCTCGGCCAGCGTGCGCGACGTGCTGCGCCAGGTGCCCGGCGTGCAGGTGCAGGAGAGCAACGGCACCGGCGGCAGCGACATCTCGCTGAACGTGGGCGTGCGCGGGCTGACCTCGCGCCTGTCGCCGCGCTCCACGGTGCTGCTGGACGGCGTGCCGCTGGCCTATGCGCCCTACGGCCAGCCGCAGCTGTCGCTGGCACCGCTGTCGCTGGGCAACCTGGAGGCGGTCGACGTGGTGCGCGGCGCGGGCTCTGTGCGCTATGGCCCCCAGAACGTGGGCGGCATCATCAACTTCGTGTCGCGCGCGATTCCCTCCACGTTCGCGGAAGAGGCCAGCGTGGGGGTCGAGAGCGCCGGCCACGGCGGCGGCATCAAGACCACGCCCAGCGTGTTCATCGGCGGCACCAACGAGAACGGCCTGGGCCTGGCGCTGCTGTATTCGGGCACGCACGGCGACGGCTGGCGCCAGAGCAACGACCGCACGAGCATCGACGACCTGATGCTCAAGGGCGCCTACCGCCTCTCGAAGACCGACGACATCGCGGTGTCGCTGCATCACTTCGAGGGCCAGGGCACCATGCCGGGCGGCCTGACGACGGCGCAGTTCGCGGCCAACCCGTTCCAGTCGGACCGCCCCTTCGACGAGTTCACCGGCCGCCGCACCGACGGCTCGATCAAGTACACGCACAACGACGGCGTGAACAAGTTCGAGCTGCTGACCTACTACACCGACTCGTTCCGCGGCAGCCACATCGAACAGGAAGGCAGCGGCACCACCGCCGGCCAGCGCCGCCTGACCGCCGCGCCGCGCAGCTACAAGACCTTTGCCGTGGAGCCGCGCTACTCGCGCCTGTTCGACTCCGGCAGCGTGGTGCAGGAGGTGAGCGTGGGCTACCGCTACCTGAAGGAAGACACGCAGGAAACCGCCACGCGCAGCGCCTACTACCGGCCGCGCCCGGGCTTCGACGCCTACAGCCTGGCCAACCCCGCCTACCAGACCAGCAAGGGCGGCACGACCGCGCATGCGTTCTACATCGACGACCGCATCGACTTCGGCAACTGGACGGTCACGCCCGGCGTGCGCTATGAATCGATCCGCTCGTTCAACGACGTGATCAACCTCACCAACGGCCGCGTCACCGGCGCGCTGCAGCCGAAGGCCGACGCCAACGAGGTACTGCCGACGCTGTCGGTGATGTACCGCATGAACGAGCGCTGGTCGCTGTTCGCGAACGCGGGCGTGTCGTTCGGTCCTCAGCAGTACGCGCAGCTCGCGCAGTCGACCAACGGCCTGCATGCCGAGAAGGCCAACACCTACGAGATCGGCACGCACTACAAGAGCGAAGCGCTGAGCGGCGAGCTGACGCTGTTCAACATCGACTTCGACAAGGAACTGCAGCTGGCCCGCTCCATCGTGGGCGACGGCCAGTGGACCGACCTGGGCGCCACGCAGCATCGCGGGCTGGAGTCGGCCTTGCGCTACGAACTGGCCGAGCTGAATCCGTCGCTCAAGGGCATGTCGGTGTCGGCGACCTACACGTACACGCAGGCAATCTCGAAGGCCGGCGTGTTCGCGGGCCGCGACCTGCCGTTCTACTCGCGCAACGTGGCGACGCTGGGCGCGCGCTACGAGCGCGGGCCGTGGACCTTCAACGCCGACCTGTATGCGCAGTCGAAGCAGCGTTCGCCGGGCTCGCCCGACACGGGCGCCATCTACATCACGCAGGAAGACGCGACCGGCCGGCTGGGCAACATCCCGGGCTACGCGCTCGTGAACCTGCGCGCCGGCTACGACTTCGGCAAGAACATGCGCAACCTCAAGGTGGCCGTGGGCGTGAAGAACCTGTTCGACCGCCGCTACTTCAACCGCTCGGTGGACAACAACGGCGGCAAGTACGTGGGGCAGCCGCGCACGCTGTACGTGCAGGCCTCTGTGGCGTTCTAAGAGCGGCACCGGGTGCGCGCGGCGCATACACTCGCGCACCCATGGCCCTCAAATCCACCATCTTCAAGGCCACCCTCGCGGTGGCCGACATCGACCACGGCTACTACGCCGACCATGCGCTGACCCTGGCGCGCCACCCCAGCGAGACCGACGAACGGATGATGATCCGGCTCGTCGCGCTCGCGCTCAACGCGCACCAGCTGCAGGACATCTGCAACGGCGACGGCACGCTGGCCTTCGGCGCCGGCCTGTCGAACGTCGACGAGCCCGACGTGTGGCTGCGCGACTTCACCGGCGAGGTGAAGATCTGGATCGAGGTCGGCCAGCCGGAAGACAAGCCCATCATCAAGGCCTGCGGCAAGGCGGACGAGGTGATCGTCTATTGCTTCAACCACGCAGCCGAGATCTGGTGGCGCGGCATCGAGAACAAGCTCACGCGGCCGCAGAACCTCAAGGTCTACCGCGTGCCGACCGACGCCTCGCAGGCGCTAGCCGCGCTCGCGCAGCGCAGCATGCAGCTGCAGGCGACGATCCAGGAAAACACGCTGACGCTGGGCGACGGCACCAACAGCATCGACATCGAGCTGCTGCGCTGGAAGTAAGGCTCACGCTGGCCGTCAGGCGGCCGGCATCATCTCGCCGCATTGCCAGCACTGCTCGAAGCCGCCTTCGACGTGCTCGCCGCACACGCACTGCCAGCTGCGCTGCGGGCGATGTTGCAGCTCGTGCAGAAGACGCCTGGCGAGGTCGAACTGGGTCTCGTCGTCGATCCAGATCTCGGGCAGGCACTGGTCGGGCGGCAACTGGCCCATGACCGCACCGAGGAACTCGCGCTGCACGGTGGCGGCCACGCCCTCTTCGCGCAATGCGTGCGCCCACACGGTCGCGATGGCGAGGTTGGGGGCTTGCGCGAGGCGGCGCATCTTCAGGGGGCCCAGCTCTGCTCGTCGTCGGGATCGAACTCGGGGTCCTGGTCGGCGGAAAGCGGCTTTGCGGGCTCGGCTTCGCGCGCCCGCTCGGCGTAGCGGTTGAAGCGCCAGGCCGAGTCCTCCATGGTGATGCGGCGCCAGGTGACGCGCTTCTCGACCGGCGTCATGGCGGGCCAGTGCTGCACTTCGTCGAAGCTGCGGCCGCAGCCCTTGCATTCGTCGTCGCCCTGGCTGGTGGAGCAGATCGCGATGCACGGCGTGTCGGGCGTGCTTTCGTACCAGGCCAGCCAGGCGGCCCAGGCTTTGGGCGGAAAGCCGACCTCGTCGACCTCGTCCTCGTGATGAAAGACCATGAGCGCGTAGACCTCGGCCAGCGCGCGCAATTCGGGGCCCAGCGTGACCCCGTCGGGCGAAGGCGATTTCTCGCGCCAGTGGTTGATGGCGGCCTCGATGTCGGTGATGTGTATGGCGGCCATGAAGAATGAAAAATTCAGCGAGCGGGGATCATAGACCGGCAATTCCCCGAGGCAGTGAAGGGCCATGCTTGCTACAGAACAAGGAGCATTCAAGCCCCTGTTCATGCGCTTTTCGAGGACATTCTTTTTAAGCCCCTGAAAACTTTCGGTTGCGCCTCCAAGGGCTTCGATGCTCTAATCCCGCCCACGAAGGGGAGTAGCTCCCGACCGCCGTCCACGACGGCGCGAATCGTCAGGTCGTCAATACGAAGCAAAACACTTCCGGCCTGTCGGGCAGCGTACGCGCATTGTTTTTTGCGCGCGCGCCGTCGAGCAAGACCTTCGATTTGAACCTGTGCAGGTTTGGTCGAAGCGTTCGCGAGTCCCCGGTGTCACCCGGCCTTCATTCCTCGCTTTCGATCATCTGAACAGGATGAATCGAAACGCATCGCCATGCGCCTTCGTCGTCGCCCTTTCGAGGGGAGAGGCTGGGGCGCGACAACAAAGAGGAACCTATGGAACTGTTCATGGCCCCGGAATTCTGGGTCGCTGTCGGTCAGATCATCATGATCGACATCCTGCTCGGCGGCGACAACGCCGTCGTGATCGCACTGGCCTGCCGCAAGCTGCCGCCGCACCAACGCACCAAGGGCATCCTGTGGGGCACCGCCGGCGCCATCATCCTGCGCGTCATCCTGATCTTCTTCGCGCTCACGCTGCTGGCCATTCCGTTCCTGAAGCTGGTCGGCGCCATCCTGCTGGTGTGGATCGGCGTGAAGTTGCTGGCACCCGAGCATGACGACGCGCACGGCAACATCACCGGCAGCGACAAGCTGTGGGGCGCGGTCAAGACCGTGATCATTGCCGACCTCGTGATGAGCGTGGACAACGTGATCGCCATCGCCGGTGCCGCGCAAGGCGCGGGCGAAGGCCACCAGATGCCGCTCGTGATCTTCGGCCTGCTCGTGAGCATCCCGATCATCGTCTGGGGCAGCCAGCTTGTCATCAAGCTGATGGACAAGTTCCCGATGATCATCACCGCCGGCGGCATGCTGCTCGGCTGGATCGCCGGCACGATGGCCGTGTCCGACCCCGCGCTCGCGAACGCCGCGGCCTGGACCTGGGTGCCGAAGGTTCCGCAGACCGACACGATCAAGTACGCAGCCGGTATCGGTGGCGCGCTGCTGGTGTTGGCAGTGGGCAAGTGGGTTGCCGCCCGGCAGGCCCGCAACAAGCCCGAGACCCCGGTGACCACCGGCTGAGCATTGCTCGGCCGTCACCGGACATCGATACCGCGAACTTCTGTCACCAGCCAGCCTCTGTCACTCTAACTATCTGAAGGAGCAGCCATGGAAAAGATCATTCTTTATATCGACGACGTCACCTACGCCTGTGAACAGTTCGCCGAACTCGCGCCCGACGCGAACAGCGTCGTGGCGCGCCATTGGGTGCTCGTGGCCTGCGCGCCGCGCATGACGCATCGCATCAGCAAGTGGGTGAGCCACAGCGCACGCGAGAACTGGCGCGCCAAGTGGTTCAGCAAGGTGCAGGCGCAGATGCTGCCGCTGCTCGAGCGCAATGGCGGGCAGGTAACGCCGGTGCTGGCCAAGGGCCCGCTGGCCGAACTGACCGCGCAGCTGAAGCGCGAGCACGGCGCCATGCACGTGGTCGATGCGCGCCGCCCGAAGATCGGCGTCGACCTGGAGCCGGTGACGCCGGAGCAGAAGCCGGCGCACCAGACGGGCTGGGCCTTCCCCGGCGCGGTGATGGGCATGGGCGCACTGCTGGTGCTGGCGAACGAACTGGCCGAGTAACCCGGTCTCGCGTTCTCTTCTTTGACGAGCCCCGGTGCGGCAACGCACCGGGGCTCGTTGTTTTGTTCGGCCCCCCTGGGGTATCCTGCGCCGCATGCGCATCATCATCAAATGGCTGCTCAGCGCCGTCGCGCTGCTGGCGGTGGCTTATCTCTACAGCGGCGTCCAGGTCAACAGCTTCGGCTCAGCGCTGATTGCCGCGGCCGTCATCGGACTGCTCAACATGATCGTGCGGCCCGTGCTGGTGGTGCTGACGCTGCCCGTCACCATCGTCACGCTCGGGTTGTTCCTGTTCGTGATCAACGCGCTGCTGTTCTGGGCCGCCTCGGGGCTGCTCGGCGGCTTCCACGTCAACGGCTTCCTGGCCGCGCTGATCGGCTCGCTGCTGTATTCGCTGCTGGGCCTGCTGATCGAATCCGCGCTGGGCGGGCTGCTGTCCCGGCGCTGAAGCAACAGCCCTGCGCGGGCTACTTCAGCGGCGGCTCGGCGGCCTGCTCTTTCACCAGCACATCCACCGCCCGTGCGCGGGTGTCGATGATCGACGCTTCGTAGTGATCGACCGGCTTGTTGGACTGGCGGATCAACTCCTGCGCCGCCTTGAAGCGGTCCCGCGCGGCCGGATAGTCGAGGATCGCGACATTGGCCTCGGCGTCGGCGCGCACCGCGCGCAGCGTGTCGTTCTCGGCGCCGTAGAGATTCGCCAGCGCGTGCCATGCCGTCGCATCGCGCGGGTTGGCGGCGACCCAGTCGCGCAGCACGGGGATCATCGGTGCCGGCTGGCGCATGGCCGTCGCGGCTTCGGCCGCGAGCATCATCTCGGGACGCTCCTTCGACTTGGCGTCCAGCAGCGCAGCCGCCTTGGCCGGGGCGCCAGCGGCGAGTTCGATCTCGGCACTGAGCCAGCGCGCCTGCTTGGCGGCGGCGAGGTCTTCCGCCGTGCGCGCCACCAATCGCTCGACCAGCGCGCGCGCCGCCTTGTAGTCGCGCAGTTCCTTGGCTGACAGCGCCGCAGCGTAGAGCGTGCCGGCCTGCTGCGCCGGCGAGCTCTTTGCGACCTCGCCGCTGGATGCGGAATCGACCCACAGCCGCAGCACATCGACACCGGGCCGCGTCAGCACGCGGGCGCGCGAGGCGATCATTGCGTGGTCCATGACGAGCGGCAGCGGCGGGGTGGTGTCCATCTTGAACTGGAAGCGGCCCTGCATGTCGGAGATGCGCTCCGTGGTCAGCGGGTGGCTGCGCAGATAGGGGTACGAGCCGTTGTCGTTCAGGCGCGAGGCGTACTGCAGCTTCTCGAACATCGCAGCCGCGCCCTGCGGCGCGAAGCCAGCTTGCGTCATCACGCCGAAGCCGACACGGTCGGCCTCGCGCTCCATGTCGCGCGAGAAGTTCAGCTGGTTCTGCGCGAAGACCGCCTGGCTGCCCATCATCACGGCCTGGCCGGCGTCGCCGCTGCGGCTCTTGCTGGCCGCGATCATCCCGAGGATCAGGCCCGCGATCATCAGCGGCATCTGCTTGCCCTGCTTGCTCATGATGCGCGAGATGTGGCGCTGGGTGACGTGCGAGAGCTCGTGCCCCAGCACCGTCGCCAGCTCGTCCCGGCTGCCGACCGCGGCGACGAGGCCCAGGTTCAGGCCCAGATAGCCGCCCGGCAGCGCGAAGGCGTTGATGTTGCGGTCGCGGCCCAGCAGGATCGTCCAGGCAAAGCGCTCGTCGAGTTCGGGTGTGAGTTCGCCGCGTGCGCGGGCCGCCGCCAGCAGGCGCTGCCAGATGTCCTGCACATAGGCCGCGACCACAGGGTCGTCGATGTAGTCGGTATCGCGATAGAGCTCCCGGGCGATCTGGTCGCCGAGATGGCGTTCGGCACTAGCGGTCATTTCGCCGCCGTCGCCCAGGCCGGGCAGAACCTGCATCTGCGCCAACGCGGGGGCTGGCAGCAGCACCTGGGACGCTATCAGGAAAGTAGCGCAGAACGTCCGCAGGGCGGGCGTGATACGGCGTTTTCTGGAGGGAGTGGGAGTCAAGCGCGGCATTCCTCGTCAGTGGCTCGGGCTCGTATGATGCATCTTCAAAACGAACGTTCACCATGAGCACTCTCACCCATTTTGACGCCCAGGGCCAGGCCCACATGGTCGACGTGGCCGGCAAGGCCTCCACCCACCGCGTGGCCGTGGCCACGGGCCGCATCGAGATGCAGGCTGCGACGCTGGCGCTGATCGAGTCGGGAACGGCCAAGAAAGGCGACGTGCTGGGCATCGCCCGCATCGCGGGGATCCAGGCGGCGAAGAAGACGAGCGACCTGATTCCGCTGTGCCATCCGCTGGCGCTGACGCGTGTGGCGGTGGCGTTTGCGCTCGATGCGGATGCGGGGAGTGCGCCGCGGGTGGTCTGCACGGCGACCGTGGAGACGGTCGGGCCGACGGGGGTGGAGATGGAGGCGCTGGCGGCGGTGCAGGTGGCGCTATTGACGGTCTACGACATGTGCAAGGCGGTGGACCGGGGGATGCGGATTACCGATGTGCATGTGTTGGAGAAGCATGGGGGGAAGTCGGGGAGTTGGGTGGCGGGGTGAGGCACTGATATCCGCCGACTAGCGCCAACATGTCTCCGTCGTACCCGGCCCCCCGGCAGCGATGCCCTTTTTGCCCGTGGCATCCAAAGTAAAGTCACCGCACTTGGGATCCGATTTTGTGCGCTCGGCCTTGAATGCGTAGCCGCCGTCGCTGCGATCGTTGGCCACACTCAAGGTTAGCGTGTAGTAGCCGTTTTGCGATGCCGCACCGTTTGGCAGATTGAGCTTGCTGACAGTATCTGTATAGCTGCCGTTCTGCGCCTTCCACCGCTCCTGGCGCGCGGCCGCGTCGTTGAGCAGGTTTTGCGCCTCCACCCGCCGGGACCGAAGCACATACTCCGTGTATGACGGGTAGGCAATCGCAGCGAGGATGCCGACGATGGCCACGGTGATCATCAGCTCGATCAGGGTGAAGCCCTTTTCAGCATTTCGCACTGGTTTCTCCTTTGAATACATGCCGCTCGCCCGAGACATCAACTGTTCGGCGGCTGCTTGCGCCAGCTCTGGCGGCCGAACTGCAAGCCATGATTGACCCGGCGTTCAGCGTTCGCGCTGGGGTCGAACACGCGTTCCGCGCGAATGGTCTGCTTGCCGGCGCCAGTTTCGGTGCCGTTGACCTGGCCACCGGCCATCGCATCGGCAGCATTGAAGACGCCATCGCCGTTCATGTCGAACACGACATAGTCGGTGCGGCCACCCCCGTTAGGATCGATGCCGTAGATCGTGCCCCCCATGCCCGCCGCACAAGGGTCTTCCGAAGTCCGCACCGACGAGAGGAACAGCCCTCGTCCATACAAAGTCATGTCGTAGATCACCTTCTCGCCGTTGCGCGGCAGGTCCACGACCCAGCCCCATTTTTCGACGTCGCTGTCTCGCTTGCCGGTTGCGTTGGCCTTGTACCAGGTCACCGTATTGTTCGTCAGCGAGAAGTTGCCCGAGCCAGCCTCCAGTTCAGCGAACGACTGGCTTTGGAGGTCGGAGCGCGCCTTTGATGCCGTCGGCAATGGCGTGGGCGCGGTTGCACCGCTGTCGCTATAGCGGTCCCAGACGCCATACACCGTTTGCCGCTGCAGATTGCTCTTGTCGCTGGCCGTCAGCAGGCGGCCGGTGGCGAAGATCACCAGGTCGCCTTTTCCGGTCGGGTGTTTAGTCACGTAGGGCGCCGCGGTGATGGCCTGGCGCTTGCCGTCGGCGTCCTTGGCAGTGAAGAACTTCTGCACCGTCCATGCCGAAATATCGCCACTGCTCATGTCGAAGCGCCACATGTTGCCTGCCAGGTCGCCCGCGTAGGCCACGTCGACCTTGCCGTCGCGGGTGTTGTCCACGGCAGTCACGCGCGACAGGCCATTGCCCAGGGGCAGCGAAGCAGTCAGCTCGGCAGCCGTCATGCCACCGTCCAGGTCGAGGCGGCGCAGTACGCTGCCGTTCGAGATGTCCAGCACGAACAGGCTGGCGCCGCCGCCGCCCGAGCTGTTGTTGCCGCCTTGATACCCACCAGGCACCAGTGCGACCCATTTCCCCTTGCCACCTGCGGGATCGTTGAGACGAGCAATGGTCGGCTGCGGCAGGGAGTTGCCCATGTTGAGATTGGTGCCAGCAACTGTGTCGGCCCCGAACTCCCACAACAGTTGGGGCGAGGCAGGGTTCGTGACGTCCAGCGCGAACACCTGCCTGCCGCCGGCGCCCAGGCTGCCGATCAGCACCTTGTGCCACGCCGAGCCGAAATACACATCGGAGGCTACGGGCGTGCCGTCGACGTAATAGCGATGAGGTGTCCCGTCTTTCTTGCCGTAGTCTGGCGCGGTGAGCGTGTTGAGGTTGTTACGCATCGCCGTGGGGATGAAGGCGAACGACTCGTCTCCTGTATCGGCGCGGAAGGCGTGGAACATGCCATCGTTGGCGCCCACGTAGATCATCTCGGACTTTTCCGCCTGGCCTGTGGCGAAAGCAGCGTAGTTGCTGCCGGTGCCTTCCAGGGTGTCAGCTGCGCCCGCCCGGTAGAGCGCTCCCTTCACGCGCAGCGGCGAGGAGTTGACGATGTCGCCGAGTATGTTGGACTTGCCGCTGGCCAGGCTCTTGCGGACGCGGAACGAGTCGTTCTCGCCACGCAGGAAGCTGATGCGCTGCTCGGCCTTGGAGTCCACCTGGTTGTTCGCGGGATTCTTGTTGAGCGCCGTGAGCCAGGCCGCATCGGCCGTCTGCCCGTTGATGCCGCTGAAGGTGAAAGGCCGCAGTGTCGGCGTGTCGGTGCCGGCAGCGGCGTACAGGATGTTCCGGGTGCTCGCCGTGCGCTTGGACAGCACCTCGGCAGCGCTCCACTTGCGCACATAGCTCAGGCCGGTGGTGCCCGTATCGGTCAGGCTCTCGCGGATCACGTCGCCGACCCAGCCATCGGCTTCGAAGCGGGTGCGGTAGACATCGGCACCCGCGGCGAGCGTACCGCCGGGCACGTCCACCGCCACCGCTGTCACCGAGTTGGTGTTCTGCAGGATGTCGTTGAAGGCCTTGGTCATCTGTGCCTTCAGCGTGGTGGCGTTGGTGACCAGGAAATAGTTGTCCGGATCGCCCACCACCGACGCCGGGTCGCGCCCCGGCATGCCGTACTTGGCGGCGTACCACAGCGGATCCTTCAGGAAGCTGCCCGAAGACGTGGCTGTGCTGGCCGTGAAGGTCCGGCTGGCCGACAGCGGCAGGTTGATGCACTCCGAATCGCTGGATCGACCCACGCAGTAGCCGGGTGCACGGCCGGGAGGGGTGTTTAGTTCGTAATACACGGAGGCGGTGTCCTTGTCCCGCACCTCGAGATACATGCCGTCCTGGGTGGTCCCGGAGATCACGTAACCCATGTGCTGGCCGATGCTGCCCGCGGCGTACTCGGACACCATGTCGACCTTCACGCTGCCGTTCGCCTGCAGGGACACGACATAGCGGGAGATTGCGTCCATGTCGTGATCGGCGCCCTGCTCCACGTCCTCGTAGTTGATGCGGAACTCCGCGTACGGACGCCCTTCGTTGATGCTGGCGTTCGTGTCGGCCGTACCAGTGTTGGCGATGCGGTCCACGTAGTAGTCCACGATCTGATTGGTGGGCGCGAAGCGCGTGGGATCGATGCTGAAGCCGGTCACGGACTTCGCAAAGGGGGAGATCGTCACGAACCGTCCGCCGGACACTGGAAAGCGAATCTCCGGCAGCGGAGAAGCAATGGCGACCGAATAGGTCATCAACCGGTTCTTGCCTTTGGCATTGCCAAAAACCGCATTGTTGGCAGCGAAGCGCGATACGCCGGCAGAGTAGAAACTGCCCTCCTTGCTGGGCTCCTGAGGCGACAGGCCTCGCACCCACGAAAGATCGTCGACCGTCTTCACCGACGGTGCGCCGTTCGCATTGCTCGAGCTCGACTGGCCGATGAAGAAGTTCTTGCCATGGATGCCTTCGGCCGCGCCGATGGCCTGCACCTCGTTGGCGACATTGAAGCCGCCCAGCGCGTCCGCATTGACGGCGATGGACTGGTAGCGGCTGCCCGGCAGCTTCGTGTCGTACGAGGGATTGATGTCGCTGAGGACGGTCATCACGGGGCGCGCGCAATGCTGGTAGCCGCCGCCGCCACTGGCCTTGTCCGCGTAGGGCGAAATCCAGTCGGGCTTGGAGAGATTCAGCGGGCTGGCGCTGTCCTTCGCGCCGCTGCCATAGTTGTACTGGGTGTGCGCACCGGAGGCTCCGCCGAAATAGCGCATCGTCTCGAACATCATCTCGCCCACCGGGTTGCCCCACATCGCGCACATCGACGGGTCGGTCTTGCCGCTGATGGGGCCGTCGGTGATCCAGCCGCAATCGTTGTACTGGCTGCCGTTGAAGCCGATCAGGCGCAGGCGGTCGATGTTGGTCACGACGCCGGCAACGTTGGTCTGGAACACGCCGGTCTGCGGATTGACCTCATCGGCGAAGCTGCTCATGTTGCGCCGCAGGATGCCGCCCGAGATGTTCTTCTGGTACGAGCCCGAGAGCAGGCCGAAGTACATCTTGTTGTTCTCGCCGAAGTCGTGCAGCAAGCCGGTAGGCTTGTAGATGGCCGTGCCACCATTGTTAGGGTAGGACTTGCAACTGGCCTCGCGCAAGGCGGCGTCGGTGCTGGAGCAGGCCTCCACCCGAATCTTGTTGGTCGTGATGGTGCTGGCGGGCCGCGTGATCTTCAACGCAAGTCCCCAGTTGTCGTCGCCTGTTCCCTCGACGTGGCGGAATTTCACAGTCTTCCAGCCTGCCGTCGCGAAGGTGATGTCCTTTGAGTGGCTCTGCAGGCCGTTCTGGCTGCGGTCAGCGCCGTGACCGCCATACCAGCCCCAGGTGGTGCCATCGATGGTGGCCTCCACGGCGTCATCCCCGTCGACCGCGAATGTGTATTTCCCGGCAGCTGGAATATTGATCTCGCCGGCGATCTCGGTCAGGTAGTTGTCGTGAGTGCAGCCGTTGGTGCCGGCAAACGGGTTGTTATTGCCGCCAGTGGTGTCGATCACGCTGATCGAGCTTGAGCCGCACAGGTTGGTGCTGATGCCGTTCGAAGTGAAGAAGGTGATCATCTGCGACGCGCTCGTGGGCGTCGCCGTGCTGTTGTTCGTCTTCTTCCACGTCTTGATGGTCAGGTTCTGGAAAACGGTGGCGGGCAGCATGTCGAATGTCGAGCCTGCATCCGCCGCGCATTGCACCCCGCCCAGGCAAACGTCCTGCCCGGCAGTTCCTTCCTTGGACACCCAGTCCCAGATCTGGAACTTCGAGTCGTTGAGGACTCGCAGTCGAGGAATCGCGTTGTCGTCGCTTTCACCCAGCGTCGTCACGGCAAAGAGATGGCGGGTGCCGCTCGCTGGCTGCGCCAGCGGCGCATAGTCGCTGATGTTGTAGACGGCGCCGTCGCGCACGGGGTCGTAGGCCTTGCCCCAGGCATGGGCATCGCGAGGCACATAGGCCGCCTGCAGAACCGTACTGCTGGTGGTGTCGGTCACGCGCATTCCGCCATAGAGCACCCGGCGGATGGCGTCCATGCGGGACGTGGAGAGGTAGTTCAGAAAGTCGCCGCTCCAGCGCGTTCCGCCGGCACAGATCTTTTTCTTGGCGCCCGTGGCGACTGCGACGGGCGAGAACTTGTTGTTGGCGTATTCGTAGCAGGCGTTGTTGTTGAAGTAGCCGTAGTAGTCGATCTGGTTGGGCTTGTAGCCCACGTCGATCACGCCGTCGCCGTTCAGGTCGGAGGCGTCGTTATAGGCCTCGTAGTAGAGCTTGTGGTCGCGGCCCATCACCAGCATGTTCAGCGGCGGATTGCTCTCGCTCACGAACAGAGGTGTCTGTGCCAGGGCGGTGTCGCCGCCATCCTGCGCAGTCGCAAGATGCTGACCGAGCAGAAGGGCCGCGGCGCCTGCCAGCAAGCCGACCGTATGGAAGAGGCGAAAAGGTGAGCGGTTTGAACTTGTGGAGCGAGCCATCGCAGCCCTCCTCGACTATTTGATGAACAGATTGACCGTGGAGCGAAGGCAGAACGCATCCGGACCGCAGGCTTGCACGGTGTCTTTGGCCGTTGCCTGGGCGTTGAGCTCGTAGAACTCGGTGCAACCGGTGCTTGCTGCTTCGAGCGCCGATGTGGCGCTCGAACCCTTGGGACAGACGGTGGAGATGTAGCGCGGATACCAGTAGCCGTATGGGTTCTCGAAGCCGGCAGCCGAGGCCTTGACGCCGAACGAGGTATTCAGGGAGCCGTCCACACGTGCGTCGGCGACATAGCAGGGCTTCTTGGCGGTGTCGACCGGGCTGGTCGAGCCGTCAGCGCACTTCGAGAGTGATATGCCGTACGCCTGGATGACGCGCTCGCCTTCGCGCAACGCGCCGTCCGCCGTTTCCTGCTGCTTCTGGCTCTCGAGCATGTTGCCGGCGATGCGCGATTCGAGCGTGACGGTGCGCATGCCGACCACGGC
The DNA here is from genome assembly GCF_022009635.1 of Variovorax paradoxus. Taxonomy (NCBI): domain Bacteria; kingdom Pseudomonadati; phylum Pseudomonadota; class Betaproteobacteria; order Burkholderiales; family Comamonadaceae; genus Variovorax; species Variovorax paradoxus. The sequence continues at coordinate 675,313 of NZ_CP091716.1, read as the reverse complement.
CAATACCAGCACCAGCAGCATCATGACCATGGCAACGAACAGCGCTGCGCCGCGCTGGCGCAACTGCGGGGACGAAATCGGAATGTGACGTGCGCTCATGGCATCAGGTTTCTCAGCGTGAGGGAGCCGCTCGCCAGCTGATAGAGCTGACCCTTGCTGGTGTCGCAGCTGGCCTTGGCGCCGCCCACGCTCTCCCAGCGGCCACAGACGGAGGACTCCATGCCTGCGGTGATCTTTTCCGCGGAACTCGCCAAAAGGATGGCGTAGCGCAAGGACCTGATGGCGTCATCGGCCGCGGGCGTGCTCGTCTTGAACTCTTCCACGCGCCGTTCGGCGAACGAGTCGCTGCCCTTGCCGACGCCGAACTCGAAGAACACGCCGCGCACCCCGTCGGCCACCTGCGTGTCGACGGACGGCTTGCCGGCGCGGCACACCAGCTTGCCGTCCAGAAGAAGGTACTTTTCGACGAACATGCCTGCGCCCAGGGCCGGGGCCGACGGCGCCTCGTAAGCCTTCAGGCCGGCGATGCCGGCCGCGGAACCGGCGCAGTCTTTCTCGTTGTCGTCGCGTGCCTGGTAGCGAATGCACAAGGTGTTGGCGTCCACCGCATAGATCGCCTGCCCCACGGCGAATTGGCAACCGTTGGGATGCGCCGCACCGTCGGCGGGAAAGGCCTCGTCCATGGCCTGCGTCGGATCGCGCCGGTAGCCGGCCTTCGTGAATTCGTTGTCCAGGGTGCCGAGCGCGTAGCGGCTGTTGCCGAGGTTCTCGCTCTGGCCGGCGCGGAAGCCGAAGTTACGCAGGCCCTCCACATAGATCGTGCCGGCAATCAGCACGACGACGAGGCCCACGGCCATCGCCACCATGAGCTCCACCAGCGAAATGCCTCGCTCGACAGCCACCAGGGAGCGGCGGCCGGCGCCGCCGCGTGTTCGAAAGCAGGTGCCCGACACGAGTTCAGAGCCTCGAGCGCAATGTGTAGGAGCAATAGTCATTGTCGGATCCATCCAGGCACTGGCCCTTGTTGACCGGCCAGGCCACGGTGATCGAGATCACCCCGCTCGTCGCATCCAGGCCGACGGTAAAGTCTTTGGTGAGAACGTCATCGACCAGGTCGGGCATGAGCTGTTTGGCGCGCGCGCCCCAGCAACCCAGCCGCTTGGCGGGTGTCGCGGCCAGCGGCTTGCAGTCGTCGTCCGTGACGGTCGCCAACGCGGTTCCCTTCGCCTTCGCGTAGCCGCCGAGATCGGTCTTGGGCACGCCATTGCCCTGCAGCAAGGTGAGCGTGTCGCCGCGCATCGTCTCCATCAGCTCGGAGGCCACCATCGAGGCCATCTGGCGGCGCTCGGTGTCGGAGGTGTACTGGATGGCGCGCACATGCATGCCCGCGGCGCCCAGCAGGCCGATGCTCACGAGCAGGACCGCCATGAGTACCTCGATGAGGCTCATGCCCGCTTGCCGGGACGATGATGTGGAGCGAGGGATATTCATGGAAGAAACCGTGACGGAAATGCCGAAACTCATGAGCAGTCTTGCTTGGTTGCCGCGCTTTTCAGCCGCACCAAGCCCGCGCCGGTCACAGTGAGGCACTGCACGCGAGATGCGTTGGTTCCGGAAATTGACACCGAGTACAAGGTGCCGCCACCGGAAGCGGGCCGAGCCTGGCCCGTTGCCTCGAAGATCACTCCGCCAGAAGATCCGGCCTCGACAGTGACCGAATCGGACAGCGTGGCCTCGCGCAGCACCTGCGTACCGGCCTTGGCCTGCCACGTCTGGTCCGTGGCGGTCACGGTGCTTTGCGTGCGCTTGTAGACACCTTCCGCGCGGGCGTACTGGAGCAGGGTCTGCAACTCCTGCGCCGCGGAAGTCACCCGTTGATTGGCGATCATTGCCGTGAACGACGGCATCGCCAGTGCGGCCAAAATGGCCACCAAGACGACGACAACCATCATCTCGATCAGAGTGAAGCCCTCCTGCTCCCGCGATGACAAAGTCAAGTTTTTCATTGAGCGCCGGGAGCTGTCGGCCCTTGTGCCAGATCAAGTTAATAGTGTTTCAGATCGTAATCTTTGGCTTGGAAATTGTTAATGACACTGCGGACCGCTCGCTATCCGGATAACAACCGTTTGTCAGAAAACTCGTGATTGCGCCTTAGTGGCGCTGAATGCGGACCACCTACACAAAGGAATGGTGTGAGTGCAACAGCAGACCTAAGGACCGATCTCGCAAGCATTCCGGGCAACAGCCTCGTCAAAGTCGACCCATCCGTTGCTGGAGTACACCCTTCGAAGGCGCCGCTCCCGGTCGAATCAACTTGGCGTCCTCATCGCTGAAGGCGTCTCTACACCAACGAGGTCGAGCAGAGTCTCGAAGCATGGCGCTGGCATCTTGAGGGTGTGCTCTCGAATCCGAGAGCGCGGAAAGTCGATCGCCTATCCGCTGCCTGTCGTGCACATGATGGCCCACGATCTTGCGTGACCATGCATCCGTCACTAGGCTCAGGTACACGAACCTCCGATTGGTGGGCAGGTACGTGATGTCCGCCACCCACACCTGCTCGCTACCGGTAGGGCGCACCTGACTCGGTCCGTCCTTGAGCAGGTTGGGATGGAGGCAGAATCGGTGGTGGCTGTCGGTGGTCTTGTGATACGCCCGCCTGGGCTGAACCAGCATGTGAGCCTCGCGCAGCACGTCCAGCAACGCGTCGCTCCCCAGGCTCGCGTGCGCCCGCTGCAGCGGCTCCTTGAGCAGGTGGTGCAGCTCGCGCGTGCCCAGCCGGGGTTGGCGCAGGCGCACGCCACGCACAAGCTGAATCACCGTCTCGCAGCGCGCACGGCGCTCCTACTGGCGATGCAGTTGCTGGTAGCAGGCATGGCGGCTGATGCCCCAATAGCGGCAAGCCCTCGCCACGCTCAGCCCCGGGAGGAGGTTTTGCGAGAGGACTTGCCCAAAGGGTTTTTACGACACGCACCCCTTAGTCCTTCTTCAGCACATCGATCACTGCCTCGAACAACCGGGCCTTCTCGTTGGCCTCTTGAGGCTGGACTTCCTAGGCCTTGATCTGCTGCTCGGGGGGCAGCGGCGCCACGGGCGCGGGGAGGATTTTTGGTTGTTACTGGCATGGGACGCCGAGATGATGCCGAACCCCAGCTTTGGCGATCATGCTTGCGCAGCCACAGCAAAACGGTCGAGCACCCCTGGATGCCGTAACGCTCCCGCGCCTGCTTGTAGGTCAGCTCGCCTTTTTCTACCTGATCAACCACCGACAGCTAAAAGCCAGCGTGTAGTCCCGCGTCGTGCGTTTGATGTCTGGTTCCATCGACTCGCCTTTTCCGAGGGAAAAGGTGTCAACCCAGGTCAGACGGGTCAATCCCATGAAAAATGCCCCGCAACAGCGGGGCATTTTGAGTTTGGCGGCTACTGGAGCAGCCTACATCCCCCCAACTAGCCAAATTAGGGTGCGGCTGCAGCAGCTGGGCGGCAGTTTGCGGGGAGATACTTTGCTTGAATGGCGTTTGTCGCGCCGGGACGGCAAGCCCATTGGAACGGTGCGCCAGCAGCAGCAGCAGTGCTCAGATCCACATCGGCAGGCGCAGCTGCGTTAGTCTGGGGAACCAGTTGGAGAGTATTTGCAGTGGCTGGGGCAACTGCGGTGGTATAGGTAATAGTGATAACTCCGCTCGCGGCCGAAGTAATGCTTGCGACATTCTTGTTGTTCTCAAGGTAGGTAATGCCCATAGGCTGGCATGTGGCAGCGCTCGTGCAAGCAGTCATTGCGGGCGGGCCACCAGAACTGAAGGTTTCAGCGACGGCAGTCTTATATGCAGATGCTAGCGTCAGCCCCTCAGTCACCTTGGCGCGGATCGTGTAGTCCTGATAAGCCGGCAGCGCCACAGCAGCCAAGATACCAATGATCGCCACAACGATCATCAATTCAATAAGGGTGAAACCCTTTTGCACATTGCGTGCGATGGAACGACGGTTCATTCACTAACTCCAGGTTGGTTGGTTGTTACGCCCGGGAACCTGCCCGGAGCGGGAGAACTTCCGCAGCATCTGTGCCACCCACCGAACCAACCTTCTGCCGACCGAACGCGTCACCTTTGTTTACGAACGTGTAACACGATGCGACACATTTTGTGTCTGGATGCATCTGATATGACAAATATGTCATGCCGAAGCACCGCGCCAATGCATCAAAAGGTCAACACCCCGTCAGCCTTCAACCACCGAATATCCCGCTGCGCCACCCCCGCCACCTGATGCTCCGCCAGTGCCTCGATCTGGCTCATGATCTCGTCAGTCTCCGCCGGCTTGGTATGCGTGATGTAGATCGGAAACTGCTTCTCCGGATTGATCAGCGCCAGCTCATCCGCCAGCATCACCGGCGACAGATGCAGACTGCGCTCAGCCAGCGCCTGCTCTCTGTTGCTGAAGGCCGTCTCGATCACCAGCATCGCCACGTCCAGCGCATTCACCCGCTCCCAGAAAGGCGCATTCCGCTCGGTGTCACCGCTGAAAACCCAGTTCGCCCCGCCGGAAGCCCGCCGCACGGCGAAACCGCAGGCCGGCACTGTATGAACGGCCGGCAGCACCTCGATCAGCTTGGGCGCGCAACTGCCCAGCGGCAGCAGCTGCCCCACCGCGATGTCGTGAAAACTCACGAATGGCGCCTCCAGGCTGGGAATGCTCTCGAAATCCGGCCAGATGACGTTGTTGAATACATGCGCTCGCAGCGCTTCGATGGTGGCGCGCAGCGCATGCACGCGCAGCGGCCTGGAGCGGCGGCTGCCGACGGCGTCGAGCATCAGGGGCAGTGCGGCGATGTGGTCGAGGTGGCAGTGGGTGAGCACCACGTCGTCGATGGCGGCCATTTCGTCGAGCGTGAGGTCGCCGACGCCGGTGCCCGCGTCGACGAGCAGGTCGGTGTCGACCAAGAACGAGGTGGTGCGGCAGTCTTTGGCGATGGCGCCCGAGCAACCCAGCACACGAACCTGCATTGTGAAAGACCCCTTGTGTGTGTCCGTCGTCATTTGGTTTCGAACCGGGTTGCGCCGTCCCAGTTCGGGTCCTGGGGTCGCAACGCCATGGAGGCTAAACGCTGGGCGTAGAGCTGGTAAAGGACTTTTTTGGCATCCGCGGCGAGCAGCGGCGCCAGCAAGTTCCGGCCCACGGCCCAGTCCTGCCGGCGGTAGGCGGCGAGCACCTCGCCCCAGCGCTCGAGCAGCGGCTGAGCTTGTTTTTCGGCTTCGGGCGTGCGCTCGGCCAGGGGCGTGAACACGGCCACGGCCTGCGCCTTGCCCTTGACGCGCACGCTGTCGAGCTCCTGCCAGACATAGCCGGGCGCCAGCTCGCGGGTCGCGCCGCTGGCGACGATTTCCACGCCGTAGTGGCCGCTCAGGCCCTCGAGGCGCGACGCGAGATTGACCGCGTCGCCGACGACGGTGTAGCTGCGCCGCGCGGCCGAGCCCATGTCGCCCACGCTCATGACGCCGCTGTTGATGCCGATGCCGACGCTGATCTCCGGGCGTCCGCCGGCGCGGTTGGCCTCGTTGATGTCGCGCACGGCATCGGCCATGTCGAGCGCGGCGCGCACGGCCAGCGCCGCGTGCTCGGGTGCGTCGATCGGCGCGCCCCAGAAGGCCATGACGCAGTCGCCCATGTACTTGTCGACGGTGCCGCGGTGCGCGCTGATCACGTCGGTGAGCCGGCTGAACACGGTGTTGAGAAAAGCCTGCAGCTGCGCTGGCGTCATCTGCTCCGACAGGCGGGTGAAGTCGCGCATGTCGCAGAACATCACGGTCATCGGCTTGCTTTCGGCGCGCATGCTGTAGCGGTCCGGCTGCACCAGCATTTCGTCAACGAGCTGCGGCGGAACATAGGTGCCGAAGAGCCGCACCAGCCCGCGCCGCGCGCGCGATTCGACGAAGTAGCCCCAGCTCATGCTGAGCACGAACGCGAGCATCGTCATGGCAAGCCCCGACGCAAGCGGCAGCACGAGGCCGTGGGCCATGAAGAGCCAGGAGTTGAGCCCGACCAGTGCGCCAATCGTTCCCGCGACCAGCAGCACCGCGCGCGGCGCCGACAGCAGCGACAGGCCGAAGGTCAGCACCAGCCCGGTCACCAGCACGGTCAGCACCTCGTAGCCGGGCGCATAGTCCGGCACGCTGAGCAGCCGGTGGTCGAGCAGGCCGGAGACGATGTTGGCATGCACTTCGACGCCCGGGAACGCGGCTTCGACGGGCGTGGCGCGCAGGTCCTGCAGGCCCGGCGCGGTGGCGCCGACGAGCACGATCTTTCCTTTCAGCTCGCCGGGGCCGAGGCGGCCTTCGAGGACATCGGCGGCCGGGATGTAGCGGAACGATCCTCCGTCCGCGCCGCCCGGGCCGCGAAACGGCACCTTCATGCTGGCCATCTGGTCGACCGGTACACGCAGGCGGCCGACTCGCAGGGATTCGAGCCGCGGCACGGCGCCGCCTGACGCAAAGGCCGGCAGCACGGGAGGCAGGCCGTTCACCAGCCGGTAGACCGCAAGCCCGAGCGACTCGTAATAGCCGGGCTGCGCCTGGTCGCCTTCATAGCGGGCGATGAGCGGCACGCTGCGGATCGCGCCGTCGCCCTGCACGCCGACCAGGGTGTTCAGGAAACCGGCGGTCGGCGCGGCCTTGGCGAGTGCCGGCAGGCTGGCGCCGAAGCCGTTCCAACTGGAGGCGTAGATGCCGCCTGCGGGAAACGCGTCGACCGGCAGCAGCGGCGCGGCCGGCAGTTGTCCCTTGGCGCTGGGCGTGCCGGTTCGCGTGAAATAGTAGCCAAGCGCCACCGGCCGGCTTTCGAGCGACTTGGCGAAGGCGGCATCGTTATCCAGCGTGGGGGCGAGCCGTTCGATCTCGGTGGCGAGCCCCTGCATGCCGCGAAGCGGGCCGGCGGCCATGGCGCGCAGGCTGTCGAGGCCGGAGCTTCGGTCAGGCTCGAGGAACATGACGTCGAAGCCCAGCACGGCCACCTGCTGGCGGCCCAGCAGCTCGTTGGTGAGGCCGGCGATCTTGTCTCGCGCCCAGGGCCACTGCCCTTGGCGCGCGAGGCTGGCGTCGTCGACATCGACAATGACGACGCGTGGATCGAGCGTGCGCGGCATGGTCGCGCGCAGGCGGATGTCGTAGATCAGTCGGTCAAGGCGCTCAAGCGCGCTGAGCGGCCAGGCGCCAGTGGCGTGCGCCAGCGCCAGCAACACCGGCAGCAGGCTGATGACGATGCGCGGCCAGTGCCGCCGGAGCACGCTCACGGCGCGCCGTTCATGCGGTTCACGCCGCCACGAAACCCGGGGAGAAAAGAATCAGACCCGCACGAACTGCATGCGCGCGTTGCCGCCGAGTTCGAGCACGTCGCGCTCCTGAAGAGCGACCGCCTCGGTGCCCAGTTGCAGGCCGTTGAGGGTGACATCGCCCTCGACACCCGCCGCCACATAGCCTTGCCGCCGGCGCGTGACGACAGCCACGGCGACGCCGGGCTTGCCGATGGTCGTGACGACCTTTTGCAGGGCGACGTCCTGGCCTTCATTGGGGCCGGCCAGCACCCGCAGCACGGGGATACCAAGCTCGACCAGCGCGCCCGATTCGGTTGGCGCCGACGAGAGCGGCATGGAGGCCGAATACTCCCCCACCGGATTGCGCACGGAGCCGGGGCCGACGGCCAGATTGCTGCGGGCGCGGAAATGAATACGGCAACCTCCGACCTCGATGACGTCGTTGTCCTTGAGCGCCTGCTTCTGGATAGCGAGCGCATTGACGTAGGTGCCGTTGGTGCTGTTGAGGTCTTCAATTTCGACATCGCCGTCGCTCATGTGCAGCACGGCATGCTCGCCGCTGACCGCCAGATTGTCGATAACGATGTCGTTGTAGGCGCGACGTCCCAGCGTCGTGCGTTCCTTGGCGAGCGCCACTTGCCCGATGACAACGCCATCGACCGAAATGATCATCTTCGGCATTGCCGACTCCCCGATTGCAAAGCTTGAATGACGGCAGGCGGAACGGTGGGGTGCCGCTCAGGCCTGCTACTTGGCTGTGCGCGGCGGTTCCACGACGCCCGCCCTTGCCAGAACAACCGAAATATTGTCCCTGCCGCCATTGTCGTTGGCAATTGAAACCAAAAGTGAAGCTTTTTTCTGGAGCCCGACATCGTGTCCTAGAAGCGTGAAAAGCTGCTCATCCGAAATCATCTCGCTCAGCCCGTCGGAGCAAAGCATATAGAGATCGCCGGGCCTTGCGCTGTGCTCATGCATCTCCAGCAAGACCTGGGCCTCCACGCCGACCGCCCGGGTCACGAGGTTGCGAGTCGGCGAGTTGAGGGCTTCCTCGGCGGTGATGGCGCCCGCGTCGAGCTGCTGCTGGCGCAGCGAATGGTCGCGCGTGAGCAGCTCGAGCTTGTTGTTGCGCACGCGGTAGCAGCGCGAGTCGCCGATGTGCCCGACCACCACCCGCTGCGGCCGGAACGCCGCCAGCACCAGCGTGGTTCCCATGCCCTGCAGCTCCGGGTTGGTGGTGCCGGCATGCAGGATGGAGCCGTTGGCCTCGTCGGTGGCGGCCTGCAGCGCGCGCCGGACCACGCGGGCGGGCGCCTGCATGCCGGCCTGCGCGAACCAGCGGCCGAAGCTGGCGTGAAGCAGCGAAACGGCCATGGCGCTTGCCACTTCGCCCCCCTTGTAACCGCCCATGCCGTCGGCCAGCAAAGCCAGCCCCAGCGCGGGATCCACATGCACGGCGTCTTCGTTGTGAGCGCGCAGCCTGCCGACGTCGGTCAGGGCTGCGAACTCCCAAGTCAGCGGTGGACGAGTCGAGAACAGGGAGACGCCGACACTCGCCATGGTTTGTCAGCGCAGACTTCGCGAAATCAGTGAGCAGCGGCGTGCGCGCGCCGTTGCATCAAGCGGCCCGCGGCCACGACAAACACCGCACCGGCCGCAGCCGCTGCATAGTGCAACCAGGGGTTGGCCGCCAGCGTGTCGCGCAACGCGACGTCGCTCACGATGGTCTCGCCGCCGACCCAGCCGATCAGCGCGGCACCCAGCATGACGATGATCGGGAAGCGTTCCATGAGCTTGATCATGAGCGTACTGCCAAAAATCACCAACGGAATGCTGATTGCCAGGCCAAGAATCAGCAGGACCATGCTGCCCTGCGCGGCGGCCGCGACGGCGATCACGTTGTCCAGGCTCATCACCAGGTCGGCCAGAAGGATGGTGCGCACGGCCGCCATCATGCTGCCGTATTCCTTGGACTCGCCGTCGTCCTCATCGTCCTCGCTGAGCAACTGCATGCCGATCCACAGCAGCAGCAGGCCGCCGATGATCTGCAGGTAAGGCAGGGCCAGCAGCTTGGCCGCCACCACCGTCAGCACGATGCGCAGCACCACGGCCGCTCCCGAACCGAACAGTACGGCCTTTTTCTGCTGTGCGGGCGGCAACGACCGCGCCGCCATCGCAATCACCACCGCGTTGTCCCCCGACAAGATGATGTTGATCCAGACGATCTTGAGCAGACCTAGCCAGAAGTCTGTGCTTTGAAGAATTTCCATGTCTCTGATCCCACTGTGTTTTATTGAAAAAAGCGCCCGCAATCCAGTGCGGGCGCTTTTTTATTTCTGCGTGGTCCTCGCATGACCCGGCTCTGCGGCCGGTGTCGTGGGGCCGTTTCTTACAGCTTGGCCTTGAGCAGCTTGGCCAGTTCCGAGAAGTTGCGCGTCACGGTGAAGCCGCATTCTTCCATGATGGACAGCTTGGCATCGGCCGTGTCGGCGCCGCCCGAGATCAGCGCGCCGGCGTGGCCCATGCGCTTGCCGGGAGGAGCGGTGACACCCGCGATGAAGCCGACGACCGGCTTCTTCATGTTTTCCTTGCACCAACGGGCTGCGTCAGCCTCGTCCGGGCCACCGATTTCGCCGATCATGATGACCGCGTCGGTGTCCGGATCGTCGTTGAAGGCCTTCATCACGTCGATGTGCTTCAGGCCGTTGATCGGGTCGCCGCCGATGCCGACCGCCGACGATTGGCCCAGGCCGATTTCCGTCAGTTGAGCCACGGCTTCGTAAGTCAGCGTGCCCGAGCGCGAGACCACGCCGATGCGGCCCTTGCGGTGGATGTGGCCGGGCATGATGCCGATCTTGATTTCGTCAGGCGTGATCAGGCCGGGGCAGTTCGGGCCCAGCAGCAGCGTCTTCTTGCCGCCGGCCGCTTCCTTGGCCTTCATCTTGTTGCGCACTTCGAGCATGTCCCGAACCGGGATGCCTTCGGTGATGCAGATCGCCAGGTCCAGGTCGGCTTCGACAGCTTCCCAGATGGCGGCCGCGGCGCCTGCCGGCGGCACGTAGATCACCGACACGGTAGCGCCGGTTTGCGAAGCGGCTTCCTTCACCGAACCGAAGATCGGGATGTTGAAGATCGACTCGCCGGCCTTCTTGGGGTTCACGCCGGCCACGAAGGCGTTCTTGCCGTTCGCGTATTCCTGGCACTTCTCGGTGTGGAACTGACCGGTCTTGCCGGTGATGCCTTGCGTGATGACTTTGGTGTCTTTGTTGATGTAGATCGACATGACTTGTTCCTTAGGCCTTCTTGACTGCTGCCACGACCTTCTGGGCCGCGTCCGCCATGGTGTCGGCGCTGATGATCGGCAGGCCCGAATCGGCCAGCAGCTTCTTGCCTTCGACTTCGTTGGTGCCCTTCATGCGAACGACCAGCGGCACTTGCAGGTTCACGGCCTTGCAGGCTGCGATCACGCCGGTGGCGATGGTGTCGCACTTCATGATGCCGCCGAAGATGTTCACGAGGATGGCTTCCACGTTCTTGTTCTTCAGCATGATCTTGAAGGCTTCCGTGACCTTCTCGGGGGTGGCGCCGCCGCCCACGTCCAGGAAGTTGGCCGGCTCGCCGCCGAACAGCTTGATGGTGTCCATGGTGGCCATGGCCAGGCCGGCACCGTTCACCAGGCAGCCGATGTTGCCGTCCAGCGAGATGTAGGCGAGGTCGAACTTCGAGGCTTCGACTTCGGCCGCGTCTTCTTCGTCGAGGTCGCGCAGGGCCACGATTTCGGGGTGGCGGAACAGCGCGTTGCTGTCGAAGTTGAACTTGGCGTCCAGCGCCATGACGTTGCCCTTGCTGTCACGGTTGAGCGGGTTGATCTCGACCAGCGAGGCGTCCGTCTCCATGTAGCAGGTGTAGAGCTTCTTCAGGATGTCGACCGTTTGCGCGGTCGAATCGGCCGGCATGCCGATGCCGTCGGCGATCTGCTTGGCCTGTTCGTCGGTCAGGCCCTTTTCGGGGTCCGCGAACACCGTGATGATCTTTTCCGGCGAGGAGTGGGCCACTTCCTCGATGTCCATGCCGCCTTCGCTCGAAGCGATGAAGGCCACCTTCTGGGTGGCGCGGTCGGTCACGGCCGAAACGTAGTATTCCTTGTTGATGTCGGCGCCGTCTTCGATGTAGAGGCGGCGGACCTTCTGGCCTTCGGGGCCGGTCTGGTGCGTCTTGAGCTGCATGCCGAGGATTTCGCCGGCGAGCTTCTTGACGTCTTCGATCGACTTGGCGACCTTGACGCCGCCGCCCTTGCCGCGGCCACCCGCGTGAATCTGGGCCTTGACGACCCACACCGGGCCTCCAAGTTTCTGGGCGGCTTCCACCGCCTCCTGGACCGTATAGGCCGGGATGCCGCGCGGCACCGGCACGCCGAACTTGGCAAGGATTTCCTTGCCTTGGTACTCGTGAATCTTCATGAGGGATGTCTCTCGGAAGGAGGAGGTTGAGAACGGGAGATCTGGGGTGAGAGTGTTTCTGCTCTGTTGCTCGCGGGCGACGGCAGCCTGACGGCTGGGGGCGGCGAACAACCGCGGACTGTATCATGGTGCGCCGCACCAATACTGTACGTGGGGTTGCGGTCAATACGTACTTTCTTCTAGCTACCCCGGGCACACTCCATCATGGCCAAGGTTTTCATCGACGGCGAAGCCGGTACCACCGGCCTGCAAATCCGCGAACGGCTCCAGACGATGCCGCAGATCGAACTGGTGAGCATCGCTCCCGAACTGCGCAAAGACGCCAATGCCAAGCGCGACCTGATGGCCGGCGTCGACCTCGTGGTGCTGTGCCTGCACGACGACGCGGCGCGCGAATCGGTCGCGCTGATCGACCAGCTGCCCGGCAAGAAGCCCAAGATCATCGACGCCTCCACGGCGCACCGCATCGCACCTGGCTGGGTGTTCGGCTTCCCCGAACTGGTGGAAGGCCACTGGCAGGCCGTGGCCAAGGCCGATCGCGTCGGCAACCCCGGCTGCTACGCCACCGGCGCCATCGCCATGGTGCGCCCCCTGGTCGACGCGGGCCTGCTGCCAGCCGATTTCCCGATTTCCCTGCCCTCCGTGAGCGGCTACTCGGGCGGCGGCCGGACCATGATCGAGGCCTACGAAAAGGGCGAAGCCCCGTTGTTCGAGACCTACGCGCTGGGCCTGAAGCACAAGCACATCCCCGAAATCATGACCTACACCGGCCTCACCCGCCGCCCGGTCTTCATCCCGTCGGTGGGCAATTTCAAGCAGGGCATGCTGGTGCAGTTGCCGCTGCACCTCGACCTGCTGCCCGGCAAGCCGAAGGCCGGCGACCTGCAGGATGCCCTGGCGGCGCATTACGCCCGCAGCAACACACCCGAGCAGTTCGTGAAGGTGCTGCCGCCCACCGAAGACGGCAAGCTCGAAGCACTGGCGCTCAACGACACCAACAACCTCGAGATCCGCGTGTTCCCGAACGAAGACCACCGCCACGCCGTGGTGATCGCACGCCTGGACAACCTCGGCAAGGGCGCCAGCGGCGCCGCGGTGCAGAACCTGAAGCTGATGCTGGCGCTCTGAGCGCCAGCCGGGCGCTCGTCAGTTCACCAGCCAGAGCCCCACGCCCAGCAGGGCCGCGTGTGCGCCCAGCGCGATGTACAGCGGCTTGCGCGACGGCGTCGCCATCTCCTGCAGCGTCTCGTTGATGCGGCGCGCCAGCAGGGCGCGCAGCGCGGGGTCTTCGCCAGCGACAGGCGCGCCATGCTCGGCGCGGCTCTCCTGCCATTCGGCCAGCATCTCGCTCATCGGCAGCCGGTTCAGCACGAAAGCCACCACCGAGCGCACCGCCCTGCCCTCGCCCAGCACGGACGCGAGCTGCTTGCTCAGGGCGTCGACCGACAGCCAGTCGGCCGCGCGATGCAAGGCTCCCTGGGTACGCGGCATCGCCTCGATGCGACCGGCGATGGCGCCGGCCAGCCGCTGCGACACGGCCTCCCCGCGCGCCTCGACCAGATGCTGCATCGCACGCGCGCGCCCCTGGTGCACGCCCAGCATCACGTAGACGACCACGAAAAACAGCAGCAGCAGCGCCACCAGCAGTGGCGGCGAGGTGATGAGCGCAAGCACCGCGCCGACGCCGCCGGCACGCGCGGCCACGTTGCCCGGCCCTTGCAGCTGGCTCAGGTAGAAGAAGAAAACGCCGCCGCCCAGGAACACGCCGAGCAGGCCGCCCTTGATCACCGAGCCGGCGAAGGACAACCCGGCCTTGGCGCCGGTGCGAACGAGGGATTGCTGGCCGACAGGATCGGATGACATGGAAAGGCTCCTCCGTAGTTTTGCCGCGGATGATGCCACCGCCCTACCCCACCCCGCCCTCGCGCTACTCGTTGTCGTTGTAGCCGCTGGCCCCCATCAGCGCCGACAGCCGCCCGGCGATGTTGCCCACGATGCCGCGCACCTGCACCGCGTCCGGTGCCGACTTCTGGTCGATGCGTTCGATGTACGGCACGTTGATCGACGCAATCACATGGTCTGCCGCCCCCATCACCGGGAACGCGATGTTGGTGATGCCGCGCGTCTGCTTGCTCGGCATGGCCGAATAGCCGCGCTCGCGCACGTCCTGCAGCATGGCGAAGAGCTCGCCCGGGTCCATTTCCAGCTCGCCCTCCACGCCGATGTGGGCGCGCAGCATGCGGGCACGGTCGATCTCGTCGCGGAACGCCAGCAGCACGTGGCCCGACGAGGTGTCGGTCAGCCCCATCACCACGCCCACCTTCAGCCCGAAAGACCATCGCTCCGGACTCTCGACCTGCGCGATGACCACCACGCGCCCACCCTGGTACATGGCCAGGTGGCACGACTGGCGCGCCCGGTTGGCCAGCTCCCGCAGCAGCGGCAGCGCCACGCTCACCAGGCTCTTGAGCGGCTGCTGGCGGTGCGCCAGCTCGAACATGCGCAGCGTGAGCGTGTAGCGGTCGTTCTCGTCGACCTGCACGAAGCCGCGCCGCTGCAGGGTCACGGCCATGCGGAAGATCTCGCTGACCTTGCGCCCGACCTTCTGCGCCAACTCGTTGAGCGTGTAGCCGGAGACGCTGTCGGCCAGCGCCTCCAGGATGTCCAGCCCCTTCTCCAGGGCCGGCGCGGCATAGCGCAGCGCGCCCTCGCCTTCCGGCGCGGCGCCTTCGTCGGCCTCCTGGCCCTGTTGCTCTTGCGGCGCTGGTGCTGCGTGCTTCATCTTTCCCCGTTGTTCAGTTCGACCATCCACCGTCGATCATATGGATCGCGCCGGTGGTGAAAGCCGACTCGTCGGAAGCCAGGTACACCACCAGCGCGGCGATTTCCTCGGGCTTGCCGACGCGCCCCAGCGGCTGGCGCGCCACGAAAGCGGCGCGCACCGCGGCCTCGTCGGTGCCGGCCTGCTGGGCCTGCGCCGAGATGCGGTCGCGCAGCGAGGGTGACTCGACCGTGCCCGGGCAGATGGCGTTGCAACGCACGCCCTGCTGGATGAAGTCGGCCGCCACCGCCTTGGTCAGCCCGATGACTGCCGCCTTGGAGGCGCCGTAGACGAAGCGGTTCGGCACGCCCTTCACGCTCGATGCGGCCGAGGCCATGTTGATGATCGAGCCGCCGCGCTCCAGCATCGCCGGCAGGAAGGCGCGGATGGTGCGGTACATGGACTTCGCGTTGAGGTCCATGCTGAAGTCCCAGTCCGACTCCTCGCAGGCCAGGATATTGCCGCTGTGCACGAAGCCGGCGCAGTTGAAGAGCACGTCCAGCCGCCCCGTGGCCTGCGCGAAGGCTTGTACCGCGGCGTTGTCGCGCACGTTGAGCGTGGCGGTCTTCAGGCCTGCCAAGCCTTCTTCGCGGGCCAGCGCGGCGAGTTCGGCCAGCGCGGCCTCGTCCACGTCGGTGGCCCACACGGTGCCGCCTTCCCGTGCCAACGCCAGCGCGCTGGCCCGCCCGATGCCCTTGCCTGCGGCGGTGACGAGGATGTTCTTTCCTTGAACGCGTGAAGTCACTGCGATGTCCTTTTGTTGAGAGTTTGGTCGCGCATGTGAAATTTGTATTTCACTGATGAAATCAAATATACGCGCCTTGCCGGCTTCCTTGCCCCCTCAGAAACCCGAAAGCCATGGCTCCTCTCTTGGTGAATACCCTCGAATAGGAGCAAACCCCAGCGTCCGTACAAGCGCCCACTGCTAACCTCATCCGTGAAAAGTAGTTTTATCTAAGAAAACGAGATTCACCCATGGCCCACGCCTCCGATGCCCCGCAAGCACCTTCGCTGCTCACCCGCCTGCAAGCCTGCTACACGGGCATCCTTCACGACGTGATGCGCGCCGCGGGAATGGGCGACTTCACGCTGCCGCCCACGCTGCGCCCGCTGATCGCCGGCCAGAAGCTCTGCGGCCCGGCCTTCACCGTGAACGGCCGCGTCGACCCCACGGCCGATCCGCACGAGACGCTGATGGCGTGGACCGGTTTTCTCTCCCGCGCCAAGCCGGGCCACATCGCGGTGATCCAGCCCAACGACTCGACCGTGTCTCACATGGGCGAGCTCTCGGCCGAGACGCTGGGCCGCAAGGGCGTGCTGGGCGTGATCGCCGACGGCGGCGTGCGCGATGCCGAATTCATCCTGCAGCAGGGCTTCCAGGTGTGGCACCGCTACTTCACGCCGCGCGACATCGTCGGCTACTGGCTACCCGAGGCGATGGACGTGCCGGTGCGCATCGGCGATGTCACGGTGAACCCCGGCGACCTGCTGCTGGCCGACACCGACGGCGTGATCTGCCTGCCGCTCGCGCAGGCCGAGGCCGTCATCACCGAGGCCGAGCACATGATGGGCCGCGAGAACCTCGTGCGCACCGCCATCCTCGCGGGCACCGACCCGCAGGAGGCCTACCTGAAGTACCGCAAGTTCTGAGCGAGCGCCGGATGCCGAACTCGCAATCCATCGACAGCCGGCTGGTGCTGCTCTCGCCCGGCGACAACTGCCTGATCGCCTGCACCCACCTCGCCGCCGGCACCGCCGTGCAGCTCGAGGGCGGCACCGTCACGCTGGCCAAGGACATCGGCCTGGGCCACAAGATCGCGCGCCACGACATCGCCGCCGGCCAGCAGGTGCTGAAGTACGGCGCCGTCATCGGCAGCCTGCATGCGCCGGTCGCGGCGGGCGAGCACATCCACACGCACAACCTCGACAGCGACTACACGCTGGACGAGGGCAAGACCTTCGTCGGCCACGCCTGAGGCGCCCTCCCCGCATGAACGCTCCCAACCTCCAGATCCAGGGCTTCCCGCGCGCCGATGGCCGCAAGGGCATCCGCAATGTCGTGGTCGTGGCCTACCTGGTCGAGTGCGCGCACCACGTGGCGCGCGAGATCACGCTCAACTTCCGCCAGCAGCACGGCGAATCGGAAGTGCACCTCGTCGGCTTTCCCGGCTGCTACCCGAACGAATACGCCGAACGCATGATGCAGGCGATTGCCACCCACCCCAACGTGGGCGCGGCGCTGCTGATCTCGCTGGGCTGCGAGAGCATGAACAAGCGCAAGCTGGAGGAGGCCGTCGCCGCCTCGGGCCGGCCGGTGCACACGCTCACCATCCAGCAGGAGGGCGGCACCCGCAGCACGATCCGCGAAGGCACGCAGTGGGTGGAATGGGCGCTGGCCGAACTCGCGCAGCAGCAGCGCGTGCCGATGGCGCTGAACGAATTGGTGGTGGGCACCATCTGCGGCGGCTCCGACGGCACCAGCGGCATCACGGCCAACCCCGCCGTGGGCCGCGCCTTCGACCTGCTGATCGCGCAGGACGCGCGCTGCATCTTCGAGGAAACCGGCGAGCTGATCGGCTGCGAGTTCCACATGAAGCGGCGCGCCGCCACGCCCGAGTTGGGCGAGGCCATCGTCGAATGCGTGAACAAGGCCGCGCGCTACTACAGCACCATGGGCCACGGCAGCTTCGCGCCCGGCAATGCCGACGGCGGGCTCTCGACCATCGAGGAGAAGTCGCTGGGCGCGTACGCCAAGAGCGGCGCCTCGCCGATCAACGGCATCGTCAAGCCCGGCGACGTGCCGCCGCAGGGCGGCCTCTACCTGCTGGACGTGGTGCCCGACGGCGAGCCTCGCTTCGGCTTCCCGAACATCAGCGACAACGCCGAGATCGCCGAGCTCATCGCCTGCGGCGCGCACGTGATCCTGTTCACCACGGGGCGCGGCTCGGTGGTGGGCTCTGCAGTCTCGCCGGTCATCAAGGTCTGCGCGAACCCCGACACCTACCGCCGGCTGCACGAAGACATGGACGTCGATGCCGGCCGCATCCTCGAAGGGCGCGGCACGCTGCAGGAAGTGGGCGAGGAGATCTTCGACGCGGTGCGCCGCGTGGCCGATGGCGCCGCCACCAAGTCCGAGGCGCTGGGGCATCGCGAATTCATCCTGACCTACAAGGCCTTCGAGCCGCTCGGGCCTTCGTGCCTGCCGCTCGCGCGCGCCGCGTAGCCGCCCCTTTTTTTCTTGTCTTCATTGGACTTCCGGAGCCCAACGCATTGAACTACCAGTTCGACTTCGCACCCGTGCTCGCGCAGTGGCCGCTGCTGCTCGAAGGCGCATGGACGACCGTGCAGCTGTCCTTCCTGGCCACCGTGCTGGGCTTCGCGCTGGGTACCGTCTGCGCACTGGGCCGCAACAGCAAGCATGGCTGGCTGCGCGGCCTGACGGGCGGCTACGTGGAGGCGATCCGCAACACGCCGCTGCTGATCCAGAGCTACTTCCTGATCTTCGGCCTGTCGAGCGCGGGCGTGACGATGCCGATCATGGTCGGCGCGGTGCTCGCGCTGGTGGTGAACATCGGCGCCTACAGCTGCGAGATCATCCGCGCGGGCATCGAGTCGATCCACAAGGGCCAGCTCGAAGCGGCCGAATGCCTTGGCCTGTCGAAGGTGCAGGTGTTCTGGCACGTGATCCTGCGCCCGGCGGTGGAGCGCGTATACCCGGCGCTCGCCAGCCAGTTCGTGCTGCTGATGCTGGCCTCCAGCATCATGTCGTCGATCGGCGCGGAAGAGCTCTTCGGCGTGGCCAACCGCATCCAGTCGGACACCTTCCGCAACTTCGAGATCTTCATCGTGCTGTGGGTGGTGTACCTAGCGCTGTCGTACGCGATGCGCCTGGGCTTCTGGCTGCTCGGCATGATCGTGTTCCCACGCCGGCGCAAGCTCGGCACGCCGTTGTGAAGAAGAGGCCCGCGTCATGACATTCATGCCGGCCGAGCACTTCGGCTTTCTCCTGATGGGCGCGTGGGGCACGCTGCAGCTCTCGGCCCTCGCGTTCATCGGCGGCGGACTCATCGGGCTCGCGGTGGCGCTGGCGCGCGTGTCGCCGGCGAAGGCGGTGCGCATGGCGGCCGCGGGCTACATCCAGGTCATCCAGGGCACGCCGCTCTTGGTACTGATGGGCGTGTGCTTCTTCGGCCCCAACATCGCGGGCATCGGCTCTGTGCCTGCGCTGGCGGCGGCGGCGCTGGCCATCACCATCTATGCGAGCGCCTTCCTCGGCGAAATCTGGCGCGGCTGCATCCAGGCCGTGCCGCGCAGCCAGTGGGAAGCAGCCGAATGCCTGGCGCTCACGCGCATCGAGCGCATGCGCCGCGTGATCCTGCCGCAGGCGCTGCGCATCGCAACGCCGCCCACGGTGGGCTTCCTGGTGCAGATCATCAAGAACACATCGATCGCGTCGCTGGTGGTCGGCTATGCCGAGCTTTCCTACAACGCCAAGGTGCTCAACAACTCGACCTTCCAGCCCTTCCTGTATTTCGGGTGCGCGGTGGTTCTGTATTTCATTCTTTGCTACCCGCTCTCGCGATGGAGTCGCGCCCTTGAAAGGAAGCTCAATGCAGCCCGTGGTTGAACTCAACGACGTCCACAAGCACTTCGGCAAGCTGCATGTGCTCAAGGGCGTGTCGTTCTCGGTCCAGCGCGGGCAGGTGGTGGCGATCATCGGCCAGAGCGGCTCGGGCAAGAGCACCGCGCTGCGCTGCATCGACCGGCTGGAGACCATCGACAGCGGCACCATCGGCTGCTGCGGCCACGCGGTGCACGACCCGGCATTGAACCTGCGCGCGCTGCGCAAGGACGTGGGCATCGTGTTCCAGAGCTACAACCTGTTCCCGCACCTCACGGTGAAGCAGAACATCACGCTCGCGCCGCAGTCTGTGAAGAAGATGAGCGCCTCGGAAGCCGGCGCCATCGCGATGGAAGTGCTCGAGCGCGTGGGCCTGGCGGAAAAGGCCGACGCTTATCCGGAGCAGCTCTCGGGCGGCCAGCAGCAGCGCGTGGCGATTGCGCGCTCGCTCGCGATGAAGCCGCAGCTCATGCTGTTCGACGAAGTCACCTCCGCGCTCGACCCGCAGCTCACCGGCGAAGTGCTCAAGGTGATGGAGAAGCTCGCCTCCGAGGGCATGACCATGATCCTCGTGACCCACGAGATGGCTTTTGCGCGCGGCGTGGCCGACAAGGTCATCTACATGCACCAGGGGCTGGTGTGGGAGGAGGGCGACGCCAGCATCCTCAGCAACCCGCAGACGCCCGAGCTGCGCCAGTTCATCGGCACCGGGCTTTGATTTTTCCTTCAGACAACTCCAGGAGACTTTCGATGACTTCTTCTTCCTCCCTCTCGCTCAAGCGCCGCGGCGCGCTGCTGTCCGCCCTCGCGCTGGCGCTGCCGCTCGCCTTCGCGGGCGCATCGGCGCATGCCGACCAGCTCGACACCATCATGGCCGCCAAGAAGATCCGCGTGGCCATCGACCTCGCCGTGCCGCCCTATGGCCTGAAGGACGAGAAGCTCAACGCCACCGGCTCCGACGTGGAAACCGCGCGCCTGCTGGCCAAGAGCCTGGGCCTGGAACTGGAAATCGTGCCGACCACTGGCGCCAACCGCATTCCCTTCCTGCAGACCGACAAGGCCGACATCGTGATCTCCAGCATGTCGGTCACGCCGGAGCGCGAGAAGGTGGTCGACTTCTCGGTGCCCTACGCCGCCATCCTGGCCGTGGTGGGCGCGCCCAAGAGCATGACCATCACCGGCCCGGCCGACCTCGCGGGCAAGAAAGTGATCGCCACGCGCGGCACCACCAATGACCAGGAAGTGACGAAGATCCTGCCGGCCGGCACGCAGATCGTGCGCTTCGACGACGACGCCACCTCCATCACCGCGGTGGTGAGCGGTCAGGCCGACATCTTCGCGACCGCGCCGCCCCTGCTGAAGACCATCAACGAGAAGAACCCGGCCAAGCAGATGGAGCCGAAGTTCACCATGAAGGTCAACATGCTGGCCATCGGCATGCGCAAGAACGAGCCGCGCCTGAAGGCCAAGCTCGACGAGTTCGTGAAGGCACAGCTCAAGAGCGGCGAGCTCAACACCATCTACAAGAAATTCCACGGCGCCGACCTGCCGGCCGACGTGACGCGCAACGCAGGCTGAGCACGATGGCAAAGATCGACCAGGTCGAGATCTCGCAGATCGACATCGCGCCGAAGGTCAAGCGCACCGACGCCATCCAGTCCTTCGTGACGCAGGAGACGGTGATGGTCACCGTGCGCTGCGACGACGGCTCGGCGGGCACGGGCTACACCTACACCATCGGCACGGGCGGCTCGTCCATCGTGGCGCTGCTGAACGACCACCTCGCGCCGCGCCTGATCGGGCGCGACCCGCAGCAGTACGAAGCCATCTGGCGCGACCTGTTCTTCCACACGCATGCCACCGCCGTGGGCGCGATCACCAGCCTCGCGCTGGCGGCCATCGACACCGCGCTGTGGGACCGCAACGCGCGTGCCGTCGACCTGCCGCTGTGGCGGCTGGCGGGCGGAGCGCAGCAGCGCGTGCCGGTCTACACCACCGAGGGCGGCTGGCTGCACATCGAGCCCGCACAGCTGGTGGAGCAGACACTCGCGGCCAAGGCCGACGGCTTCCTGGGCGCGAAGATCAAGGTCGGCAAGCCGCACGTGGCGCAGGACATCGCGCGCCTGTCGGCCGTGCGCGAAGCCGTGGGCGCGGACTTCGAGCTGATGGTCGACGCCAACCAGAGCTTCACCGTGGCCGAGGCCATCCGGCGCGCGCGCCAGTACGCGCCGCTGGACCTGGCCTGGTTCGAGGAACCGATGCCGGCCGAGCATGTGCGCGCGCATGCGCAGCTGCTGGCGAGCACCAGCGTGCCGATCGCGGTGGGCGAGTCGATGTACCACCCGTCGCAGTTCGCCGAATACATCCAGCAGGGCGCCTGCTCGATCGTGCAGGCCGACGTGGCGCGGGTGGGCGGCATCACGCCGTGGCTGAAGATCGCGCACCTGGCGGAGGCGCACGGCATCGCGATGTGCCCGCACTTCCTGATGGAGCTGCACGTGAGCCTGTGCGCGGCGGTGCCGAATGCGCGCTGGGTGGAATACATCCCGCAGCTCGACGACCTCACCACCAGCCGGCTGCGCATCGAGGGCGGCCATGCGGTGGCGCCGGAAACGCCGGGGCTGGGCATCGAGTGGGACGCGGAGCAGCTGAAGGCGCGGCGCAAGTTCGCGCCGCTGGTGCTGCGCGGCTGAGTCAGTCCGCTTCGATCAGGCTGCGCAGCGACTGCAGGTCGCGCGCGATCCAGCCGGCGTCGCGCTCGAAGGCCGCGTCGTCCATGTGCGGCTGTCGCAGCAGCGTGAACTGCAGTTCGCAGGCGTCCGGCCCGACGCCGATCACGCGAAAGGGTAGATAGACCTCGGGCACGCCTTCGGGCGCGACCCAGTGGTCGAGCACGCCGAAGTCGTTGCGCGGCGCGAAGCGCATGCGGGCATCGCCGCTCTCGGGCGTGCGCACGATCCAGTGGTCGCCGTGCGGCACCAGAGCGCTCTTCGCAAGGCCGCTGGCCCAGTCGGGCAGGCGCTTCGGATCGGCCGCCAGCACGTAGGCGCGGCGCCATTCGCAGGCCACGCGCTGCGTGATGACGCGGGACTGGACAGCACTGTCTTCACTCTTCGTGGTTTTCATCGAAGTCGCTCCTCAGGACCTTGGACACGACGGCGCCCGAGAACCCGCGCGCCATCAGGAATCGCATCTGCTTGGCCCGCTCCTTCGCGTCGGCGGGCGGTGCGTCGAAGCGTCGTCGCCAGAGGGCGGTGGCGCGCTCCACTTCGGTTTCCTGCAGGCTGGCCACCGCCTCGGCGATGGCTTCGGGCGCGATGCCCTTGGCCTGCAGTTCCTGCTTCACGCGCAATGCGCCCGAGCGGGCCGCGCGCTGGTTGAGCACCGAGGCCACCACACGCGGCTCGCTGATGAAGTCCTTGGCGGCCAGCTCGTCGAGCGCCTTGGCCAGCGTGCCGGGCTCTTCTTCATGCTTGGCGAGCTTGCGCTCCAGCTCCGAGCGCGAATGCTCGCGCTGGCTCAGCAGGCGCAGTGCGCGGCCTTTGAGGGACGGGGCGTCGAATGCCATGCGGGATCGCTCGCGCGGCCCCGGCAGGGGTCCGCGCTCGGGGACTTACTCGCCCTTGTCCGCCTTTTCGGCCTTGGCGGCCTTCTGCGGCTTTTCGGGCGTGGCGCCGGCGTCGGCGGCCAGCAGCGGAATGCCCAGCGACTCGCGCACCTTGTTCTCGATCTCGCGCGACAGCTCGGGGTTCTCGCGCAGGAACTCGCGGGCGTTGTCGCGGCCCTGGCCGATCTTCTCGCCGTTGTAGGCGTACCAGGCGCCCGACTTGTCGACGATCTTGGCGGTCACGCCCATGTCGATGATCTCGCCTTCGCGGCTGATGCCTTCGCCGAACAGGATGTCGAACTCCGCCGTCTTGAACGGGGGCGAGACCTTGTTCTTCACCACCTTCACCTTGGTTTCGTTGCCGATGGCCTCGTCGCCCTTCTTGATGGTGCCGATGCGGCGGATGTCCAGGCGCACCGAGGCGTAGAACTTCAGCGCATTGCCGCCGGTGGTGGTTTCGGGCGAACCGAACATCACGCCGATCTTCATGCGGATCTGGTTGATGAAGATGACCATGCAGTTGGTCTTCTTGATGGTGGCGGTGAGCTTGCGCAGCGCCTGGCTCATCAGGCGCGCCTGCAGGCCGGGCAGCGAGTCGCCCATTTCGCCTTCGATTTCGGCCTTGGGCGTGAGCGCTGCGACCGAGTCGACCACGATCAGGTCCACCGCGCCCGAACGCACCAGCGAATCGACGATTTCCAGGGCCTGCTCTCCGGTGTCGGGCTGGCTGATCAGCAGGTCGGACAGGTTGACGCCGAGCTTCTGGGCGTATTGCACGTCGAGGGCGTGTTCGGCGTCGACGAAGGCGCAGGTGCCGGCCTGCTTCTGCATGGCGGCAATGACCTGCAGCGTGAGCGTGGTCTTGCCCGAGGATTCAGGGCCGTAGATTTCGATGACGCGGCCGCGCGGCAGGCCACCGACGCCCAGCGCGATGTCCAGGCCCAGCGAGCCGGTCGAGACCACCTGGATGTCTTCCAGCGCCTCGCCTTCGCCGAGCCGCATGATCGTGCCCTTGCCGAACTGCTTTTCGATCTGGGCCAGCGCGGCCTGCAGGGCCTTGGCTTTTTCACTGTTGGCGACCGAGATGCTTGCGCCCTTGACGACTGCGTCCATGTGGAAACTCCTTGAATATCAACGGTTTGTGTCTGGCTTCATCCATCTGCTTTTAACCACAGGCTGGATGCTTGAACAGTAGTGTAGGGGCTGATGGATTCGAGTAAACCCGTTTTTTGGTCAGTTTGCTTTACCATTTAACGCCATGACCGAAGCCGCCTTTCCCACCGATCCCGACGCATGGCGGCAGACCCACCTGGGCCGCCTGCTGGGCCATGCGATGCGCCGCTTCGACGAGCGCGTGCTGGAGCTGATGGCGCACGACGTGGACGTGCCGCTGGCGCTGTCGAACCTTGCGGCGCGCGCGCAGGTGAGCGCGGCGCACATCCACATCACGCGGCACCTGGCGCGCGAGGGCTCGCGCCTCACCGAACTGGCCGAGCGCGCCGGCATGACCAAGCAGGCGATGGGCGCCTTGGTGGATCAGTGCGAGGCCTGGGGCCTGGTCACGCGCGGGCCCGACCCGCTCGACGCGCGGGCGCGCCGCGTGCTGTTCACGGCCGACGGACTGGCCTGGCTCGACGCCTTCCACGGCGCGGTGACGCAGGCCGAGCGCGAGTTCCGCAGCAGCGTGGGCAACGACATCGCCACCGTGGTAACCATCGGACTGGAAGCCTATACAGCGGGCTAGACTCCGCCAGAGAGAGACAAATGTGAACGGCGCCGGCGCGGCGCCCGAACCGGCCGGAGGTGGCGCATGAGAATTCTGATTGCCGAAGACGACCAGGTGCTGGCCGATGCCCTGCTGCGCAGCCTGCGCACCTCGGGCGCGGCGGTCGACCACGTGGCGAACGGCTCGCAGGCCGACACCGCGCTCATGACCCATGACGAATTCGACCTGCTGATCCTCGACCTCGGGCTGCCCAGCCTGCACGGCATCGAGATCCTCAAACGCCTGCGCGCGCGCGGCTCGCAACTGCCGGTGCTGGTGCTCACGGCGGCCGACAGCGTGGAAGAACGCGTCAAGGGCCTGGACAACGGGGCCGACGACTACATGGCCAAGCCCTTCAGCCTGCAGGAGCTGGAGGCCCGCGTGCGCGCCCTCACGCGGCGCGGCATGGGCACCACCAGCAACGCGATCCGCCACGGTCCGCTGGTCTACGACCAGGCCGGCCGCGTGGCCACCATCGACGGCAAGATGATCGAGCTTTCGGCACGCGAACTCGGCCTGCTCGAAGTGCTGCTGCAGCGCGCCGGCCGGCTGGTGAGCAAGGACCAGCTGGTCGACCGCCTCTGCGAATGGGGCGAGGAGGTGAGCCTGAACGCCATCGAGGTGTACATCCACCGGCTGCGCAAGAAGATCGAGAAGGGTCCGGTGCGCATCGCCACGGTGCGCGGGCTGGGCTATTGCCTCGAGAAGATCCAGAACTGATGCCCCTTTTCATGCGCGAAGACTGGGGGCGAACCCGGTGAAGCTGTTTCAGCGCGCGCAGCGCTCGCTGTTCGGCGAGATCCTCGACTGGATGCTCACGCCGCTGCTGCTGCTGGTGCCGGTGAGCATCGGCGTCACCTGGCTGGTGGCGCAGGGCATCGCCAACGCGCCCTTCGACCGTGCGCTCGAGCACAACGTGAAGGCGCTGTCCGAGCTGGTGACGGTGAAGGACGGGCATACGCAGTTCGTGCTCTCGCAGTCGGCGCGCGAGATCCTGCGGGCCGACGATGCCGGCCACGTCTACTACCAGCTGCTCGACGGCCACGGCACGCTGCTGAGCGGCGAACGCGACATTCCCCAGCCCGGCCTCGACGAGCCGCTGCCGCCCAACCAGGTGTTCCTGCACAACAGCGACGTGCACGGCCTGCCGGTGCGCGTGGCCTCGATGTGGCTGGCCAGCGGCAGCGACGACGTGCCGCCCTCGCTGCTGCAGCTGGCCGAGACGCGCGAGAAGCAGTCGGTGCTGGCCGCCGAGATCATCAAGGGCGTGCTGCTGCCGCAGTTCGCGATCCTGCCGCTGGCGGTGCTGCTGATCTGGCTGGCGCTGGTGCGCGGCATCAAGCCGCTGTCGGTGGTGGAGGCGCGCATCCGCGAACGGCGCCCCGGCGACCTGAGCCCGCTGGACGAATCGTCGGTGCCGCTCGAAGTGGTGCCGCTGGTGTCTTCGGTGAACGAGCTGCTGGACAAGCTCAACGATTCGATCGGCACGCAGAAGCGCTTCCTGGCCGACGCGGCGCACCAGCTGAAGACGCCGCTCGCCGGCCTGCGCATGCAGGCCGACCTGGCGCAGCGCGAAGGCGCCAACGCCGACGAGCTGAAGCAGTCGCTCAAGCAGATCGGCCGCGCCAGCAAGCGCGCCACGCACACGGTGAACCAACTGCTGTCGCTGGCGCGCGCCGAGGGCAACAGCGCCAACGTGCACCACCAGCCCTGCGACCTGGCGCGGCTCACCATCGAGGTGGTGCGCGAGGCGGTGCCGCGCGCCATCGAGAAGCGCATCGACCTCGGCTACGACGGCGCCGAGGCCGGCGCGCCGGGCGTGATGTTCGACGGCAACCAGACGCTGCTGAAGGAGCTGGTGCGCAACCTCGTCGACAACGCGCTGAACTACACGCCCTCGACGCCCGAGCGCCCCGGCCTGATCACCGTGCGCGTGCTGGCCGACCCCTTCGGCCATGTGCTGCTGCTGCAGGTGGAGGACAACGGCCCCGGCATCGCCGAAGCCGACCGCGAGCTGGTGTTCGAGCCGTTCTACCGCGTGCTCGGCAACGAGGCCGACGGCTCGGGGCTGGGCCTGCCGATCGTGCGCGAGATCGCGAACCAGCATCGCGCGCTGGTGAAGCTGGAGGATGCGCATCCCGGCAAGCATCCGCCGGGGGCGCTTTTCACGGTGCGCTTCGAAGCCGAGGCGCCTGTCTGAGCCTGGTCAGGGGGAGGGGGCGGGCGCAGGAGCGGGCGAGGGCGCAGGTGCCGCCGCCGCCGGGGCCGGCGCAGCAGGCTTCGCGTCCTTGCGGATCTGCAGCCACTCGGGCCGGATCTGCCGCGCCAGCCGCTGCGGCTCGCGCTCGTTGAGCCCCGCGGGCGCCAGGCCGAAGCCGACGAGATCGCCGCGCGCCCACAAGAAGTAGCCGGCGTTGGCCAGCAGCAGGACGACGAGCAGCAGGCGCAGCTTCATGCGGAGTCGGCTGTCAGAAAGACATGCCGCGGGGGCGCACGCTCACTTCGTCGCTCGAGATCAGCTGCAGCCCGGCGTCGGTGCGCACCTGCAGCTCGCCGCCCCAGGCCACGCCTTCGCACAGGCCGGCGGTGCCGTCGCTGAGCGCCACTTCACGCCCGCGCAGCACGTCGCGCGCGGCAAAGCGTTCGGCAAAGGGCGCGAAGCCGCGTGCCTCGAAATCCAGCACGGCCTGCACCAGCGGCGGGGCCAGCTCGGCCAGCACCTCGGGCGCGCTGGCCTCGGGGCGCCACTGGCGCAGCCAGGCCGGCGGCGTGCGCATGCCGTCGGCCTCGCGCGCACCGATGTTCAGGCCGATGCCGATCACGAGGTAGCGCGACGCATCGGGCCGACCATTGGACGGCAGCGCGGTCTCGATGAGGATGCCTGCCAGCTTGCTGTCGTTGACCCACACGTCGTTGGGCCACTTGAGCCCGACCTTGTGCACGCCCGTGGGGTCGAGGCTTTCGGCCACGCTGACACCCACGGCCAGCGACAGGCCCGACCAGTCGGCGGGCGCCAGCGGCAGGCCCAGCGAGAACACCAGCGAGGCCGAGGCTTCCTGCCGCGGCGCGCTTTGCCACGGCCGCCCCAGCCGGCCGCGCCCCGCGGTCTGGCGCTCGGCCACGAGCAGCACGGGCTCGACACGCCCGGCGCGCGCGCGGCGCATGAGCTCGGTATTGGTGGAGTCGATCTCGGCCACGGCCTCGACCGTGAAGCCGGGCAGCAGCGGGGCGACCGCCGCGGCGATCCGGTCTTCGAACCAGTCGGCGGTGGTGCTGCTCATGCTCAGTCTTTCTCGGATTTGTCCTTCTTGGCGGATTTTTTCTCCGCCTTCCCGGACTTGGCTTCCGATTTCTTTTCAGCCTTCTTGCCGGCTTTCTTTTCGGCCTTCTTGGCTTCCTTCTTTTCAGCCTCTTTTTTCTCGGCCTTCTTCTTTTCGGCTTTCTTTTTGTCTTTCTTCTTCTTTTTCTTTTCTTCGTCCTCATCCTTGGGCGTCAGCAGCGTGCCGCGGCACTCTTCGGAGCCGCACCAGCAAGGAAATTCGGACAGAAGCTTCGGCGTGTAAGGCTCGTCGATGATCAGGCCGTAGTCGTAATTGAGCTCTTCGCCTGCGGCGATGTTGCGCAGCGCCTTGATATAAACGCGCCCATCGACCTCGTCCGCCTCGCAGTTCGGTTCGCACGAGTGGTTGATCCAGCGCGCGTCGTTGCCCTTGACGTTGCCGTCGATCACACGCCCGTCGTCGATGTGGAAGTAGAAAGTGTGGTTCGGCTGGGCCGGGTCGTGCGGATGGCGGCGCAGCGCCTCCTTCCAGCTGATGATCTCGCCTTTGTATTCGATCAGCGTTTCGCCTTCGGCCAGGTCCTGCACGGCGAACACGCCGTTGCCGTGGACATCGGAGCGCCGCATCTGGATTCGGCGACCGGCGGAAAGTGGGGTTTTGGAAGGCATCGCCGAAGTCTGTTAGTTTGAATATGCACACATGCGCGTGTGCGCGTGCGCACGCGGGAAGCCGCAGAGTATAGAGAGCCCATAGATGACAAAGACGTTGGTAATCGCAGAAAAGCCGTCGGTGGCACAGGACATCGTCCGTGCCCTCACGCCGGTGGCCGGCAAATTCGACAAACATGACGAGCATTTCGAGAACGACAGCTATGTCGTGACCAGCGCGGTCGGTCACCTGGTCGAAATCCAGGCGCCCGAGGAATTCGACGTCAAGCGGGGCAAGTGGAGCTTCGCCAACCTGCCGGTGATTCCACCGCACTTCGACTTGAAGCCGGTCGACAAGACCAAGACGCGCCTGAACGCGGTGGTCAAGCAGGCCAAGCGCAAGGACGTGACGCAGCTCATCAACGCCTGCGACGCGGGCCGCGAGGGCGAGCTGATCTTCCGCCTGATCGAGCAGTACGCCGGCGGCAAGTCGGGCCTGAACAAGCCGGTCAAGCGGCTGTGGCTGCAATCGATGACGCCGCAGGCCATCCGCGACGGCTTCGACGCGCTGCGCACCGAAAAGCAGATGCAGGGCCTGGCCGACGCCGCGCGCTCGCGCTCCGAAGCCGACTGGCTGGTGGGCATCAACGGCACGCGCGCCATGACGGCATTCAATTCGCGCGACGGCGGCTTCTTCCTCACGACCGTGGGCCGCGTGCAGACGCCGACGCTCTCGGTGGTGGTGGAGCGCGAGGAACAGATCCGCAAGTTCGTCTCGCGCGACTACTGGGAAATCCACGGCACCTTCGCGGCCGAGGCCGGCGAGTACCCGGGCAAGTGGTTCAACCCCGACTGGAAGAAGGCCAACGCGCCGCTCTTGGCCAACGGCGAGCCCGACCCCGAGCAGCGTGCCGATCGCGTGTGGAATGAGCAGGAAGCCCGCGCCATCGCCGATGCCGCGCGCGGCAAGCCCGCCACCGTCACCGAAGAGAGCAAGCCCACCACGCAGGCTTCGCCGATGCTGTTCGACCTGACTTCGCTGCAGCGCGAAGCCAACGGCCGCTTCGGCTTCAGCGCCAAGACCACGCTCGCGCTGGCGCAGAGCCTGTACGAGCGCCACAAGGCGCTGACTTACCCGCGTACCGATTCGCGCGCGCTGCCGGAAGACTATCTGCCGGTGGTCAAGGACACCATGGGCATGCTCGCCAACAGCGGCATGAAGCACCTGGCCCCGTTCGCCAAGCAGGCGGTCGACGGCAACTACGTCCGGCCCAACAAGCGCATCTTCGACAACGCCAAGGTGTCGGATCACTTTGCCATCATCCCGACGCTGCAGGCCCCCAGCGGCCTGAGCGAGGCCGAGCAGAAGCTGTACGACTTCGTGGTGCGCCGCTTCCTGTCGGTGTTCTTCCCGAGCGCCGAATACCAGGTGACCACGCGCATCAGCACGGTGGAGCAGGGCGGCAAGAAGTACCCCTTCCGCACCGACGGCAAGGTGCTGGTGAAGCCGGGCTGGCTCGCCATCTACGGCAAGGAAGCCCAGGACGACGAGAAGGAAGACGACAAGGACGGCAAGCGCCTCGTGCCGGTGAAGCCGGGCGAGATCGTGAAGACCGAATCGGCCGACACCAAGGGCCTGAAGACGCGCCCGCCGGCGCGCTACTCCGAAGCCACGCTGCTGGGCGCGATGGAAGGCGCGGGCAAGACCATCGACGACGACGAGCTGCGCGAAGCCATGCAGGAAAAGGGCCTGGGTACGCCAGCCACGCGCGCGGCCACCATCGAAGGCCTGATCACCGAAAAATACATGCTGCGCGAGGGCCGCGAGCTGATTCCCACGGCCAAGGCCTTCCAGCTCATGACGCTGCTGCGCGGCCTGGGCGTGGAAGAACTCTCCAAGGCCGAGCTCACCGGCGAGTGGGAATACAAGCTCGCGCAGATGGAGAAGGGCGCGCTCAGCCGCGACGCCTTCATGCGCGAGATCGCCCAGATGACGGAGCACATCGTCAAGAAGGCGAAGGAATACGACCGCGACACCGTGCCGGGCGACTACGCCACCCTGCAGACGCCGTGCCCCAACTGCGGCGGCATCGTGCGCGAGAACTACCGCCGCTACGCCTGCACCGGCAAGAGCGGCACCGGCGAGGACGCCTGCGGCTTCTCGTTCGGCAAGTCGCCGGCCGGGCGCACCTTCGAGGTGGCCGAGGCCGAGGCGCTGCTGCGCGACAAGCACATCGGCCCGCTGGAGGGCTTCCGCTCCAAGGCCGGCTGGCCCTTCACCTCCGAGATCGTCATCAAGTTCGACGACGAGGCGAAGAACTGGAAGCTGGAGTTCGACTTCGGCGACGACAAGAACGCCGACACCGGCGAGATCGTCGACTTCAGCGAGCAGGACACCGTGGGCCCGTGCCCGGTGTGCGGCGCGCCGGTGTTCGAGCACGGCAGCAACTACGTCTGCGAGAAGTCGGTTCCGACCAATGCGCAGCCCACGCCCACCTGCACCTTCAAGACCGGCAAGATCATCCTGCAGCAGCCGGTGGAGCGCGCGCAGATGGAAAAGCTGCTGGCCACCGGCAAGACCGACCTGCTCGACAAGTTCGTGAGCATGCGCACGCGCCGCGCCTTCAAGGCCTTCCTGACCTGGAACGCCGAAGAAGGCAAGGTGACCTTCGAATTTGCACCGCGCGAAGGCGGTAGCAAGTTCCCGCCGCGCAAGACCTTCGGCAAGGCCGCGCCCGCCGGCAAGACGGCCGCGGCCAAGAAGGTGGCGGCGAAGAAGACGCCCGCCGCCAAGAAGGCCCCGGCAGCCAAGAAGGCCGCCGCGCCGCGCAAGCCCGGCGCGGGCCTGAAGCCCAGCGACTCGCTGGCCGCGGTGATCGGCGCCGAACCGGTGGCGCGCACCGAGGTCATCAAGAAGCTGTGGGACTACATCAAGGCCAACGGCCTGCAGGATGCGACCAACAAGCGCGCGATCAATGCCGACGCCAAGCTTAAGCCGGTGTTCGGCAAGGACCAGGTGACGATGTTCGAACTCGCGGGCATCGTGGGCAAGCACCTCTCGGCGACCTGAGCCATGCAGCGCAGATACTTCGGCGCTAGCGTTGCTGCGATGGCCGTCGCGCTGATGGGCGGCGCGGGCCTGGCCCATGCCGCCGCGTGGCCCGACAAGCCGGTTAAGCTGGTGGTGCCCTTCCCGCCGGGGCAGGCCACCGACATCTTCGCCCGCGCGGTGGCCGAGCAACTCGGCAGGCGGCTGGGCCAGCCGGTGATCATCGACAACAAGGCCGGCGCCGGCAGCAACATCGGCACCGAGTTCGTGGTGCGCTCGCAGCCTGACGGCTACACGCTGGTGGTGGCGGGCAGCGCGATGGCGGTGAACCAGACGCTCTACGCCAAGCCGAGCTTCGATCCGCGCAAGGACCTGGTCGGCATCTCGCTCATCGCGAAGGTGCCGCTGGTGTTCCTGGCCACGCCCGAAAGCGGCATCCGCACGCTGGCCGATCTCACCGCGCGCGCCAAGGCCGAGCCCGGCCGGCTGAGCTATGCGAGCGCCGGCATCGGCGGCACGCAGCATCTGTCGGGCGAGATGTACAAGTCGGCGGCGCATGTGTTCATCACGCACATTCCGTACCGCGGCAGCGGCCCGGCGCAGTCGGACTTCCTGGGCAACCAGGTGCCGCTGATGATCGACTCGGTGACGGCCGCGCTGCCGCACATCAAGTCGGGCAAGGCGGTGGCGCTGGCCGTCACGTCGGCCACGCGCTCGTCGCAGCTGCCCGACGTACCCACGGTGGCCGAAAGCGGCGTGGCCGGCACGAAGAACTTCGAGGCCGTGGGCTGGCTCGGCCTGATGGCGCCGCGCGGCACGCCGCCGGAGATCGTCGAGCGCCTCAACCATGAGGTGACCGACATCCTCAAGAGCGAGCAGATGGCGCGCTTCATCCGCGAGCGCGGCTCCGAGCCGGCGCCCACCACGCCGGCGGAGTTCGACCGCTTCGTGGCAAGCGAGATCCGCCTGTGGGGCGCGGCGGTGAAGGCCTCGGGCGCCAAGCCCGAGTAAGCGAAGCGAAGGTGCCGCGTCAGCGCGGCACCGGCCCCGCCGCGGCGGGCATCGCCTCTTTCGCGCGGTCGACTTCCGCCAGCAGCCAGCTGCGGAAATGATCGAGCGTGGCGAGCTGGCCGCGCCCTTCCGGGTAGCAGAACCAGTAGCCCTCGTTGCCGCGGTAGCCGCCGCCCGGCAGCGGCTCGTCCACCAGTCCTGAAGAAATCTCGTCCTGCACCAGGCAGCGCGGCACCAGCGCCACGCCCATGCCGACCATCACCGCGCGGATCATGGTCTGGAACTGGTCGAACTGCGGACCGGCCAGCGGGTCGAGCCCGCGCACGCCGTGCGTCTCGCTCCACTGCAGCCACGACTGCGGCACCGTGACATGGCGCAGCAGCGTGCAGCGCGCCACGTCCTGCGGCGTGCGGATGGCGACCTCGGCCTGCGCGGCGCGCGGCGCGATCAGCGCCACGTCCTGGCCCGCGAGGTAGTGCGACTGCGCGCCGGGCCAGTGGCCGTCGCCGAAAAGAATGGCGCAGTCGAGCTCGGGCCGTTCGAAGTCGTAGCCGTGCACGAAAGGCACGAAATGCAGCGTGATCTGCGGATGCGCGCGCTGGAAGTCGGGCAGCCGCGGAATCAGCCACTTGGCACCGAAGGTGGGCAGGGTCGACAGGTGCAGCGCGCCGCCGCCGTCGCCGCTGGTGATGAGTTCCAGCGTGGCCGCCTCCAGTTGCGCGAGCAGCGCGCGCACCGCCTTCTCGTAGCGCTCGCCGGCCGGCGTGAGCGCCAGGCGCTTGCGGTTGCGCTCGAACAGCGGCGCGCCGATCCAGCGCTCGAGCTCCTGCACCTGCTTGCTGACCGCGCCCTGCGTGAGGTGCAGGGCCTCTGCCGCGCGAGAAACACCGCCGAAGCGCACCACGGTCGAGAAGGCGCGCAACAGGTTCAGCGGAGGATTGAGACGACGCAGCGACATGGAAGGATGGCCATTAAAACATTCCAGATCAGAATGTTAGCGGGTATATCCTTTGCTACAGATGAAGCAGCAGATCGCTCTTCACTCTCAATGCACACTGGAACACTCCCCATGCAACGTCGTCATTTCATTTCCACGCTGGCCGCTGCTTCTATCCTGCCCGGAATATCCTTCGCCCAAGGCAAGCCCATCCGCCTGGTCGTTCCCTTCCCGCCCGGCGGCGCCACCGACATCACCGCGCGCGTGCTCGGCGAGCCCGTGGCCAAGATCCTGCAGCAGCCCGTGGTCATCGACAACCGCGCCGGCGCCGGCGGCTCCATCGGCATGGCCGAGCTGGCCCGCGCCACGCCGGACGGCCTGACCTTCGGCATCGCCACCCTGTCCACGCACGGCGTGAACCCGGCGGTCTACCAGAAGCTGCCCTACGACCCGATCAAGGGCTTCGCCGCCGTGACCGAGATCGTCAAGGCGCCGGGCGTGATCGTCATCAACCCGACGAAGCTGCCGGTGGCCAACTTCGCCGAGCTGGTGAAGTACCTGAAGGCCAACCCGGGCAAGGTGTCGTACGCCACGCCGGGCAACGGCACCATCGGCCACATGTGGGGCGAACTGTTCAAGAGCACCACCGGAACCTCGATGGTGCACATCCCCTACCGCGGTGCGGGCCCGGCCATCAACGACGTGCTCGCAGGCGAAGTGCCGGTGTACTTCGACCAGGTGGCCTCGTCGCTGCCGCACGTGAAGGCAGGCAAGCTGAAGGCGCTGGCCGTGTCGTGGAACGGCCGCCTCGACGTGCTGCCCGACGTGCCCACCTATGGCGAGCTGGGCTACCCGACCAACAACGATCCGTCGTGGTTCGGCATGGTCGCGCCCGCGGGCACGCCGGCCGAGCTGGTGCTGCGCATGCAGCAGGCCGTGGCCACCGCGCTGAAGGACGCCTCGGTGCGCGAGCGCCTGGCGCTGCAGGGCCTGTACGCCTCGGGCACCACGCCGGCGCAGTTCACCAAGCAGATCGCCAGCGAAATCGACAAGATGAAGAAGGTGGCCGAATTCGCACGCGTGCGATTGGACTGAGCCCGGCCTGCCT
Source organism: Variovorax paradoxus (assembly GCF_022009635.1). Taxonomy (NCBI): domain Bacteria; kingdom Pseudomonadati; phylum Pseudomonadota; class Betaproteobacteria; order Burkholderiales; family Comamonadaceae; genus Variovorax; species Variovorax paradoxus. The sequence continues at coordinate 640,706 of NZ_CP091716.1, read as the reverse complement.
ATGCATCCTGTCCTGAAACTGATTCAAACCCGCGCCCAGGTGACGAGCGTCGCCGGGCACACGCCGCTGGTGCTGGACTCGCCGCACAGCGGCACCGTCTACCCCGAAGACTTCCGCTCGGTGCGCGACCTCGCGACGCTGCGCCGCGCCGAAGACACCCACGTCGAGAAGCTCTATGCCTTCGCGCCCGAGCTGGGCGCGGCATGGATCGAGGCGCACTTTCCGCGCAGCTACCTCGACGCCAACCGCGACACCACCGAGATCGACACCACCATGATCGACGGCGAGTGGACCGGGCCGGTGTCGAGCGACCCGCGCGTGCTGTCCAAGGTGCGCCTGGGCAAGGGGCTGATCTGGAAGCTCACCGACGAAGGCCTGCCGATCTACGACCGGCAGCTCAGCGTGGACGAGGTGCGCCAGCGCATCGAAGGCTGCTGGCAGCCCTACCACGCGGCGGTGGCGCAGGCCGTGGACGACGCGCATGCGCGCCACGGCTACAGCATCCACATCAACTGCCACTCGATGCCGGCCATCGCGGCCAGCCACGCCACCGACTTCCCGGGCCTGGCGCATGCCGACTTCGTGATCGGCGACCGCGACGGCAGCACCGCCGACCCGGCGCTGTCTCGCAAGATCTGCGAGCACCTGCGCGGCTTCGGCTACAGCGTGGACTACAACCACCCGTACAAGGGCGTGGAGCTGGTGCGCCGGCACGGCAGGCCGGCCGAACAGCGGCACAGCATCCAGGTGGAGATCAACCGCAAGCTCTACATGGACGAGACCACGCTGGCGCTGGACGAAGCCGGCGCCGCGCGGCTGCAGGCGCACCTGCGCTCGATGGTCGAGATGCTGCTGGCGACCGACCCGCGCTGAGCGGCCGGTTGCGCGGCGCGCCATCAACCCTGCCGGCCCCGGGTGTGTTGTTACACGAGGGGCCGGGCGGGCGGCCTATAGTGGAAAAGGTCATGACCAACCACACCCTCTTGGAGTTTCCAGTGAAGCCATTCATTGCAGCTGTTTTCGCCGTCGCGATGGGCGCGCTCGTCGCCGGTTGCGCGGGCACCGGTTCGGCCGGCGGCGGCGCCAATGCATCGACCTCGACGGGCGGCAGCGGCGTCACCGTGTTCGGCACCATCGACGCCGGCGTCTCCGGCACGAAGAACAGCTCGCGCTGATTCAGCGGGCCATGCCGGCCAGGTAGCCGTGCAGCGCGCCGCGCAACTGGCGTGACAGTGCCTGCAGGTCGGGCCGACCGCCGGTGCCGATGTGCGTGTGCGCCACCAGGCCGTACAGGATGGTCTGGCACACGCGCGCAACCTCCTTCTTCGGGCAATCGGCCGCCAGGTCGCCGGCGGCCTCGAGCACGCCCACCCATTCGGCCACGAAGCGTTCGTACATCTTGCGATAGGCCTCCGGCCCCGACAGGTGCCGCTCCAGCAGGTAGTGCGCGCCCCAGGCGAGCGGCTGCTCGCGGTGGGCGTCGATCTGCTTGTCGATCACCGCATCGACGATGTCATGCAGCGGCCGCCCCGCCTGCGCGGCCACTGTCTCGCGAATGCCCAGCAGCAGCGCCTTGGAACGCAGGTGCAGACACACGCGCGCCAAGTCTTCCTTGTTCTCGAAGTATTCGTAGAAGCTGCCGAGCCCCGTGCCCGCGACGGACACGATCTCGCGGATGGTGACGGCGGCATAGCCGCGCTCGACCAAAAGCTGAACAAAGGCCTCCTGCAACGCCTGCGAGGTGTGGCGCGCGCGGGACTGGCGCGGCTTTCTTCTCTGGGCGGTGGCCGGCGCGCGCGTGCTGCCGCTCATCGCGGCCAAACCCGAACACCTTGCGTCCGGCTTGTTCCTAGAATTTTTGGACCCATCGAACAGATTCTGCAATGGCCCTCGACGAACCCGCATCGGACGAATCCCGCCCCGCCGTCTACACCACCCAGGGCAGCGACGCCTGGCAGCCCGGCGCGCTCGCGCGCGGCCCCTGGGACCCGCGCGCGCAACACGGCGGCGCGCCCTGCGCCTTGCTCGCGCATGTGGCCGAGCAGGCCGCGCCCGGACCAAGCTGGCAACTGGCCCGCCTCACCGTCGAACTCGTGAAGCCGGTGCCGATCGCGCTGCTGCGCACCCGTGCGCAAGTGCAGTCGTCGCGCGCCACGGTGCGCGTGGGCATCGACCTGCTGGCGGGCGACGTGGTGGTGGCGCGGGCGCATGCGCTGCTGCTGGCCCGGAATGCGCTGGCGCTGCCGGCGGACCTACCGGGCTGGCCCCAGCCACAACTGCGGCCGCTGCCGCAGGACTGCAGCGAGCCCGTGCGCATTCCCGGCCTGCCCGAAGGCGTGTCGTTCTACGGCAGCGCGGTGGAATCGCGCGTGGCCGAAGGCGACTCGACGCAGCCCGGCCCCTGCGGCGCATGGTTCCGGCTCGCGGTGCCGCTGGTGGACGGCGCGGCCAACTCGCCCGCCATGCGCGCCGCAGCGGCGGCCGACTTCGGCAACGGCCTGAGCTGGGTGCTGCCGGCCGAGCGCTTTCTGTTCACCAACGCCGACATGAGCCTGAACCTGTTTCGCGCGCCCGAGGGCGAGTGGATCGGCCTGCGCTCGGCCACCGAGGCGCACAGCGACGGCGCGGGCCTTGCCGTGTCCCATCTTTACGACGTGCACGGCCCCATCGGCATCGCCACCCAGACGCTGGTGCTGCGCGAGCGGCCCGCCGCGTGACCCCCGCCAGCCAGAACGAACGAGACCTTCCATGACCACCACCGGCATCCATCCCGACAACCAGGCGCCCGAACTCAAGGACTACAACGTCTACACCAGCGACCGTTCGCTGCGCGGTGCGGTGGCGCGCGGCGGCGCCGCATGGCGCGACGACGAGCTGGTGCGCCAGGGCGCGGAGTACGGCGCCGAAGCCACGCTGCGCGCCGCCGAGGACGCCAACCGCCACGAGCCCGAGCTGCACACCCACTCGCGCACCGGCGCGCGCATCGACCAGGTGAAGTTCCACCCCGCGTGGCACACGATGATGACCATCGCCCGGCGAAACGGCATCGCCAACCTGCCGTTCTTCGACGAGCGCCCGTCGGCCTGGGTGGGCTATGGCGCGTCGCTCTACATGCACAGCCAGATCGAGTCGGGCTCGACCTGCCCGACCACCATGACCAAGGCCTGCATCCCGGTCATGCGCCGCAACGCCGCGCTGTACGCGGAGCTGCGCGGCAAGCTCGCGTCGAACGAGCACGACGCGCGCGACATCCCGCTCGAAGGCAAGACCTCGATGACCGTCGGCATGGGCATGACCGAAAAGCAGGGCGGCAGCGACGTGCGCACCAACACCACCCGCGCGGTGCCGGCGGGCAGCGGCCCGTGGGGCGAGGAATTCCTCATCACCGGCCACAAGTGGTTCTTCTCGGCGCCGATGTGCGACGGCCACCTGGTGCTGGCCAAGACCGACGAGCACGGCTCCTCGTGCTTCTTCGTGCCGCGCTGGCGGCCCGACGGCGGCAAGAACGCCATCCACATCCAGCGGCTGAAGGACAAGGTCGGCAACCGCTCCAACTCGAGCAGCGAAGTCGAGTTCAAGGACGCCTGGGGCGTGCTGGTGGGCGACGAGGGCCGGGGCATCCCGACCATCATCGAAATGGCCACCGTGACCCGGCTCGACTGCGCGCTCTCCAGCGCCGGCTTCATGCGGCAGGCTTTCGCGCAGGCGGCGCACTACACGCGCAACCGCTTCGCCTTCGGCAAGGCGCTGATCCACCAGCCGGTGATGACCGAGCTGCTGGCCGACATGGCACTCGAATCCGAAGGCGCCATGCTGCTGGCGATGGAACTGGCCTCGCGCTTCGGCTCCGACGCGCCGCTCGACACCGCCTGGCGCCGCCTGCTCACGCCCGCCGCCAAGTTCTGGAACTGCAAGCGCGCGGTGGCGCTCACCGGCGAGGCGATGGAGGTGTTCGGCGGCAACGGCTATGTGGAAGACGGCCCGATGGGGCGGCTCTTCCGCGAGGCGCCGGTCAATTCGATCTGGGAAGGCTCGGGCAACGTGATGTGCCTGGACGTGCTGCGCGCCGTCTCGCGCAACCCGGGCGACGTGCAACTGGTGCTCGACCATCTGCAGGACATCGCCACCGGCGAGCCGCGCCTGCTGGCCCAGGTGGAGGCCCTGCGCCAGATGACGCAGCTGCCGCCGCAGGAACTGGAGCGCCAGGCCCGCCGCTTCACGCAGCGGCTGGTGCTGCTGGCGCAGGCCTGCCTGATGCTGTCGAACGCGAGCGCCGAAGCCTCGGCGGCCTTCCTGTCGAGCCGCTTCGACCCCGACTGGGGCCGCGTGACCGGCATCGGCGCCGGCACCAGCGACCCGGCGGCCCTGGTGCACGCGGCCTGGCGCTGAAAACGCGATATCGGCGCGATTTCAGCGCCGCAGCAGCGCCTGTCGCAACAGGCGCGCGGCGCGGTTGCGGATTCGCCCCGGCATCCCGCGCATGGTGCTCGTGCGCGGCGCCACGCGGGCGGTGGCGCAGGCCCACAGGAAGTCGTGGAGAATGGGCGTGTCGTCGACCGTCTCGGTGCTGCCGTACTTGTGGAATTCGGGGTGCCACTGGGTCGCGGCGATGTAGCTGCGGCCCCGGTCGGGCCGGCGGCGGATGGCCTCGGGCACGCGGTCGGGCAGGCTCCAGGCCTCGATGTCGAAGCCGGGCGCGATGTCCTTCACGCCCTGGTGATGGATGCTGTTGACGCGCGCGGTCTTCAGGTCGGGGTAGAGCTTCGACAGGCGAGTGCCCTGCACCAGCTCGATCTGGTGGAAGTTCTGGTCGTAGGTGACCGGGTCGCGGTGCTTGAGCGTTTCGGGGTGGCCGTGCTGCGCCTCGATGTCCTGGTAGAGCGTGCCGCCGAAGGCCACGTTGATGAGCTGCAGCCCGCGGCACACGCCGAAGATGGGCTTGCCGGCCTGCTCGAAGGCTTCGACCAGCGCCAGGTCGTAGAGGTCGCGGATGCGGTCGCCGATCCATGCGTCTTTCAGCGGCACCTCACCGTAGCTGCCGGGCCAGACGTCGGCACCGCCGTGCATCACCACGCCATCGAGCCATTCGGCGTAGTGCGACAGCTTGGTGTCGCCGCGCGCCGTCTCGCCGGTGGGGCAGGGCACCATCACCACCATCGCGCCGGCGGACATGAGCCAGTGCGCGATCGACTGCTCGACGTACTGCAGCGTCTTGTTGGTGAAGAGCGATCGGGCCGGGTCGGCATGCGAGAAGCAGGCGGACAGGCCGATCTTGAGCCGGGCGGAAACAGGTTGTGTCATCGCGGGACTGTCCACGGAGCGAACCGGACGGGTGATGCGAAAAGGAAAATCCATTGTGGCTCGTTGGCCTCTCGCACGGGGTCGGACGACACGCCAAGTATGCTTTCAACGCCACCCCGACGAACAAGGAAGACAAACCGATGAAGACAATCAAGGGTCCCGCCATTTTTCTCGCCCAGTTCGCGGGCGACACGGCACCGTTCGACACGCTCGACGGCATTGCCGGCTGGGCCGCCGGCCTGGGCTACAAGGGCGTGCAGATTCCCAGCTGGGACGCCCGCCTGTTCGACCTGAAGAAGGCCGCCGAAAGCAAGACCTACTGCGACGAAGTGAAGGGCACGCTGGCCGGGCACGGCCTGGAGATCACCGAACTCTCGACTCACCTGCAGGGCCAGCTGGTGGCGGTGCACCCGGCCTACGACGCGGGCTTCGACGGCTTCGCGGCGCCCGAAGTGCGCGGCGACCCGGTTCGGCGCCAGCAGTGGGCGGTGCAGCAGCTGCACTACGCGGCCAAGGTGACCTGCCCCCTTCCGCCGTGCCATTCATAACGAGGAAGTCCGGGGTTTCAAGATTAATTGATCTCGATGGTGGTTGAGCTGGTTCGAGCAGCATCGCCAGCGCGCTGGCGATGCTGCTCGGCGAACTTTGCCGGTGGCATTCGCCCACAGCTGCTGTGCGGTCTGACCTCGTTGTAGTCTTGGCGCCAGGCGGTGATGGCCGACCTGGCCTGCATCAGCGTCTCGAACCACTGCTCGTTGAGGCACTCGTCCCTGAACTTTCCATTGAAGCTCTCGATGTAGCCGTTCTGCATGGGTCGCCCAGGCTCGATCAGGATGTGGCGGATGCCGTGGGTCTGCGCCCAACCCATGAACGCCCTGCTGGTGAACTCCGGGCCGTTGTCCGTGCGCACGGCCAGCGGGTAGCCCCTGAAGACCGCCGCCTGGTCCAGCAGCCGCGTCACGTACTGCCCCGAGATGCCCCAGTCCACCGAGATGCTCACGCACTCGTGGCTGAAGTCGTCGGCCACCGTCAGGCACTTGATGCGCCGCCCGGTGCTCAGGCTGTCGCTGACGAAGTCCATGCTCCAGACCTCATTGACCGTCCTGGCCAGCTGCAGCGGCACGCGCTCGCTGACGGGCCGCTTGGCCTTCCTGCGCTTGCGCACGGCCAGGTTGGCCGCGCTGTAGAGCCGGTAGACCTTCTTGTGGTTCACCCCGGGGAAGTGCGGGCGCAGCATGTCGTGGATGCGCCGATAGCCAAAGCGCCGGCGCACGTGCGCGATCTCCACGATCTTGCTGCTGAGCTCCTGGGTCATGGCATCGATCTCGGGTGGGTTGCGCCAGCTGTCGCGTGAGAGCCCCACAAGCCTGCATGCCCGCCGCTCGCTCAGACCGCATTGCTCGATCATGGTGGCGATGGCGGCACGCTTGGCCTGTGGGGCTAACGCTTTACCCCGAAGGCGGTGTTCAGCGCGTGGATGTCCAGGTGGGCTTCGGCCAACAGCTTCTTGAGCTTGTTGTTCTCCGCCTCCAGCTCACGCAGGCGCCTCGCATCGGGCACCTCCATGCCACCGTACTTGGCACGCCACTTGTAGAAGGTGGCGTCGCTGAAGCCGCCCTTGCGGCACAGCTCCTTGATGGGCAAGCCGGCCTCGGCCTGCTTGATGAAACCGATGATCTGCTCCTCGGTATATCTGCTCTTTCTCATGTCCGTCATTCTCCAAGTTGACGGACTTCACTGCCATTACGCTGGTACGGCTGGAAGGGGGCAGGTCAAAGGCGTCGGCCAACCTGGGCCTCACGGCGCATGCGACCTTCTCGGGCGCACTGGCCTGGCCGTACCTCTATTCGTGGCCGCCGCGCCAGCCGGGACTCATCGAGGAAGCCTTCGACGAACTCGCGCGCCGCTGGCGGCCGATCCTCGACGCCTTCGACGCCGTGGGCGTGGACGTGGGCTACGAGATCCACCCCGGCGAAGACCTGCACGACGGCGTGAGCTACGAGATGTTCCTGGAGCGCGTGAACAACCACCCGCGCGCCTGCCTGCTGTACGACCCGAGCCACTTCATGCTGCAGCAGCTCGACTACCTGGCCTACATCGACCACTACCACGAGCGCATCAAGATCTTTCACGTGAAGGACGCCGAGTTCAACCCGACCGGCAAGCAGGGTGTGTACGGCGGCTTCCAGAGCTGGATCAACCGCGCCGGGCGCTTCCGTTCGCTGGGCGACGGGCAAGTGAACTTCAAGGCCATCTTCTCGAAGATGGCGCAGTACGACTTCCCCGGCTGGGCGGTGCTGGAGTGGGAGTGCTGCATCAAGCATCCGGAAGACGGCGCGCGCGAGGGCGCGAAGTTCATTGCCGACCACATCATCCGCGTGGCCGACCGTGCCTTCGACGACTTCGCGGCGGGCGGAGTCGACGTGGCAGCCAACCGGCGAATGCTCGGGCTCGGCTGAAATTTTCAGCGGTGCAGCGGGCAGCCGTTGCGCTCGCTGCGGTAGTCCGACGAAGCCGCATATGCGGCCTTGCGCGCGCGCATCACATTGCCCAGCGGCCGATGCGCGGCGAGCGCATGCCAGGGGTTGAAGGCCATGCCGTCGTCGATCTCGCGCGCCAGCGCTTCGCTCCAGCCCTCCTGCGGATCGGCGGTGATGCGTGCGACCGCGACGAAAGGGCTCAACGCCTGCGGCCACTCGATCGAGGCGTCTTCGACCGGCATGCGCTCCAGGTCCACGCACAGTTGCGCGCGCAACTCCCACACGGCGGGGTTCGCGCGGATGAAATCGGCCACCGCCTCGCGCGTGCCGTCGGGCTTGCCGGCGAGGTCGAGCGGTGCGTTCTCCAGCGCCAGCAGCGCGGGAGACACGGGCACCAGCTGCAGCTTGGCGATGTAGGCGCCGTAGCGCATGGGCACCTGGGTGAAGAAGGTGGCGCCCAGCGGATGCGTCTCGGCATGGCCGCCCAGCGCGATGAGCGTGCCGCTCTGCCCGCCGAAGGTCTCGACCGCTTTCTCCACGCCCTGCAGCACGCCGGACAGCACGCGCTTGGCGGTCGGCGCCTTGTCGGTGGTGCCGGCGAGCAGCTTCAGGCTGCGCAGGAAGCCCTTGGCGTCCGGCGCGGCGAACACCGGACCGTCGACGAACAGAAAGTCCTGCGTGGTGCCGCCTTCGGCGCCATCGACGCGCGCGCCTTCGACGCCCATCACTTTCACGGCCATGCCGCGCGGCAGCGAGACGCGGTCGTCCAGCACTTCGGCGGGCGGCGTCGACAGCCGCATGACGACCGGGTAGCGGCGCGCCGATGCGAACAGCCCCTGGGCCAACGGCTCCGGCAGGCCGTCGAGCACGCGCAGTTCGCCGCGCAGCAGGCCGTGGCTCTTGGCGTGCACCGCGCGCATGGCATGGCCGGTGTGGTCGGCCATGGTTTTTTCCATGTCGACGAGCGTGGCCACGAGGTCGGTCTGCGTCTGCGCCTCGTCGTCGCGGAAGGTTTCCACGGCGGGGTCGTAGCGCACGGGGGTTGTGGAGGAGAGGGCGGTCGTGTTCATGGCGCGATTGAGCGCAGCACCGCGAAGGCCGGCTGTAGGAGCGCAACCCCATTGCGTGCGCTCGAATACCTGCGCGGGACGGGCTTCAGAGCAGTTGCACGAGCCGCCGGACGGCGCCGTCGGTCTGCGATTCGCCGATCAGCCCGTAGCCGAACGCGAGCCCGTTGGGCACGTCGGGCGCCTGCGGGTCGAGCGCGAAACGCGACAGTGGCGGCAGCGTGATGCCGACCGCGGCGGCGCGCTCGACCACGGCGTCGGCGCGCGTTTTTCCATGCAGCCAGGCCGACAGGTGCAGCCCGGCGTTGGAGGGAATGGCCTCGAGCCGGCCTTCGCCGTGCCGCGCCAATGCGTCGAGCAGGGCGGTGCGCCGCGCGCCGTACAGCTTGCGCATCTTGCGGATGTGCCGTGCCAGGTGCCCTTCGGCGATGAAGGCCGCCAGCGCCTCCTGCCCGAGCACCGGGCCGTGCCAGTCGGCCAGTTCGCGTGCTCGTACCAGCGCCGCGCGGGCCCAGGGCGGCGCGACCACGAAGCCCAGGCGCAGCGCGGGAAAAAGGCTCTTGGAAAAGGTGCCGACGTAGAAGACCGACTCGGCGCGGTCCAGCGTCTGCAACGCGTCGAGCGGGCGGCCGGCGAAGCGGAATTCGCTGTCGTAGTCGTCCTCGATGACGACCGCGTTGCGCGCCCGCGCGAAGGCGAGCAGCGCGGCGCGCCGCTGCGGCGACATCGCGACGCCGGTCGGGAACTGGTGCGACGGCGTCACGCAGACCACGCGCGCTTCGGGCGGAATGCGCTCGACGCACAGGCCTTCGGCGTCGGTCGGCACGGTGACCACCCTGGCGCCGGCGGCCAGCATGGCTTCGCGCAGCGAGGGATAGAACAGCTGCTCGACCGCGACCACCGTGCGCCCCGGCACGACGAGGATGCGCGCGAGCAGCCCGAAGGCCTGCTGCGCGCCGGCCGTCACGACGATGTCGTCGGCGGCGCAGCCCACCGCGCGCGTGAACGACACATGCCCGGCGATCGCCTCGCGCAACGCGGCCTGGCCTTGCGGGTCGGCGTAGTCGGCGGTCTGGCGCGCGATGCGGCGCAGCGCGCGGTCGGACAGGCGCCGCCAGATGTCGAAGGGGAAGGCGCTCACGTCGGGCAGGCCGACGCGGAAGTCGTCGCGCGACGCCTGCGGCTGCAGCGTCGGCGCGAGATCGGCGCCGGGCACGTGCAGCGGCACCAGGCGGGGGTCGCGTCGGGCCATGGAGCCGCGTGCGGGCCGGCCGCGCCGCGAGGCGGGCAGGGTGTCGGCCACATAAGTGCCGGCGCCGGGGCGTGCCAGCAGATAGCCCTCGCTCAGCAGCAGGTCGTAGGCCGCGAGCACCGTGTTGCGCGACACGCCGAGCCGCTGCGCCAGCGCGCGCGTGGCGGGCAGGCGCGCGCCGGGCTGCAGCCGGCCGTCGAGGATGGCGGCGCGCAGTTGGCGGTGCATCTCGCGCAGCAGGTCGCGCGAGCCGGCGCCCGGCAGGCGGATGGCTAGCTCGAAAAGTGGTTCCATGAAGTTCGCCGATTGTGGTTCTTTTGAGGAACCAATTGCAAACCTATTCTGAAGGCCTCGGAACACTTTTCGAACGGAGCCATCCATGCAAACGAACCTCGCCGCCGCGCCATTGCCCGAGCCCGAACGGCTGCCCCTGAGCCTGGGCTGGCTCGCGCTGGGCGCCTTCGCCATCGGCACCGAAAGCTTCATGGTCGCGGGGCTGCTGCCGGTGCTGGCGGCCGACCTGCAGGTCAGCGCCACGCGGGCCGGGCAGTTGGTGCTGCTGTTCGCGCTGAGCTATGCCGTCGGCTCGCCGCTGATGGCGGCGCTGTTCGCGCGCTTCGGGCGCAGGCCGCTGCTGGTCGCGAGCCTGGCGGCGTTCTCGGCGCTGGCGCTGGCCGCGTCGATGGCGCACGGCTTCGCGCAGCTGGCGCTGGCGCGCGTTGCGCTGGGGCTGGCTGCCGGCGTGTTCCTGCCGACCGCGAGTGCGGTGGCGGCCGCGATGGTGTCGCCGGCGCTGCGCGGCCGGGCGCTGGCGATCGTGAGCGGCGGCGGCACCGTGGCGGTGGCGCTCGGGGTGCCGCTGGGCGCATGGATCGCGAGCTGGGGCGGCTGGCGCACGGCCTACATGCTGATCGCGGCGGTGGCGGCGCTGGCCACCTGGGGCCTGGCGCTGGGCTTGCCGCGCGGGCTGGCGCAAGCCCCTGTTGCCGGGAAGCAGGCGCCGGCCTTCGAGGCGGCGCGCGAACCGGGCGTGCTGCCGGCACTGCTCGTCACCCTGCTGTGGGCCACGGGCGGCTTCAGCTTCTACACCTACATCGCGCTGTTCCTGTCGGGCACGGTGGGCTTCGGGGCCGACGGCGCGAGCGCGGTGTTCTGCGCCATCGGCGTGGCGGCAGCCCTTGGCACGGCGGCCGGCGGCTGGGCCACAGACCGCTTCGGCGCCCATCGCACGGCCCAGGGTTTCGCGCTGATGCTGGTGCTGATCATGGGCGGGCTGTCGTTCTCGGCGCAGATGCTGCCGCGCGGGCTGGCGCTGCCGCTGATCGTCGGGCTGTCGGCACTGTGGGGCTTTGCCGGCTGGGGCTTCGGCCCGGCGCAGGCGGTGCGGCTGATCCGGCTGGCGCCGGAGCGCGCGCCGATGACGCTGTCGCTCAACGCCTCGGCGACGTACCTGGGCATCGCGGCCGGCTCGGCGCTGGGCGGCGCGGCCATCGAGCTGTTCGGCGTGAGCGCGGTGGGATGGACGGGCGCGGCGATGCAGCTCGTGGGGCTGGTGCTGCTTCTGCGGGCGGCACGCAAGGCTCGGGTAGCCTGCAACGGCCGTGCATCGCTATGCTTTTGATAGCTTGCAATGCCTGATCGACGGCCCTTCGGGGCCTTTTTCATGAAGCTCCCGCAATTAAGACAAGCGCTCGTCATGCCCTGCGGGCTATAATGTCGGGTTCGTTTCGATACCACGACGAAGAATTTCGTCAATACCGCCGGCTGACCTGCACTGTCCTTGGATTCTTCAGGCCTCTCATTCCCAAGCCGGCTCACACAGTGTGTTGGAGCGCCAGACCGGGCGCCCATGATTGCCACCACTGCCTTCGTTCCTGTTGAAGCGAATAGCGCGTTCGCCGCGCCATTGCGGCCGGCCCACGCCCGTTTTCAATTATTTTTCAGGCTCTTCGCGCTTTGTATCCGCGCGCTGAGCCAAGGCTTCATGGACATCATTCAACACAGTATCGCGGTGGGCAAGTACCTTGTTTCGCCGCTCATCCGACACCAGGACGACGGCAATTTCGCCGCCTCCGTCTCCATCCGCTCCGGCCACGGCAGCGGCATGCACGACCGCGTGATGCGCTTCACGCCGCGCTTTGCCAGCCACGCCGCGGCGGTGCGCTATGCCGTCGACCAGGGCCTTTGCTGGGTGCGCGAACGCGCCCCTCTCGCGCTCCCGTGCGCGGCCTGAAACAATTACGCCCGATTCCATCTCCAACACACATCGAACGATTCAGAGGTAATCACACATGCCCAAGGAAGAACTGATCGAAATGAACGGCGCGGTGACCGAAGTCCTGCCCGACTCGCGCTACCGCGTCACGCTCGACAACGGCCATCAGCTGATCGCCTACAGCGGCGGCAAGATGCGCAAGCACCACATCCGCATCCTGGCGGGTGACAAGGTGTCGCTCGAACTCTCGCCCTACGACCTGACCAAGGGCCGTATCACCTTCCGTCACCTGGAACGTCGCGGCCCGCCGCCGACCAACTCCGGCAACAACAACGCACCCCGCCGCTGATCCGCGACTGACGAAAGGCCTTGCGGCGCCCCGCGAAGGGCGCCGGCAAGGCTTTTGTTTTTTGCGCTTCCCGGCTGCTGAACGATGACCACACCCAATCCCACAGCCGGCGGCACCCCAGCCGACAACGGCTTTGCCGCACTGGCGCTCTCGCCCCAGATGCTGGCCAACCTCACCCAGCTCGGCTACACGCAGATGACGCCGATCCAGGCGGCCGCGCTGCCGCCGGCGCTGCTCGGCAAGGACCTGATCGCGCAGGCCAAGACCGGCAGCGGCAAGACCGCCGCCTTCGCGCTGGCGCTGCTGGCCAACCTCAACGCCCGCCGCTTCGCCATCCAGGCGATGGTGCTGTGCCCGACGCGCGAGCTGGCCGACCAGGTCACGACCGAGATCCGCCGCCTGGCGCGAGCCGAGGAAAACATCAAGGTCGTCACGCTCTGCGGCGGCGTCGCGCTGCGCGGGCAGGTCGCCAGCCTGGAGCACGGCGCGCACATTGTGGTCGGCACGCCGGGCCGGATCATGGACCACCTGGAACGCGAGAACCTCGACCTGTCGGCGCTCAACACGCTGGTGCTCGACGAAGCCGACCGCATGCTGGACATGGGCTTCTTCGACGACATCGTGACGGTGGCGCGCCAGTGCCCGAAGGAGCGCCAGACGCTGCTGTTCTCGGCCACATACCCAGAAGGCATCGCCAAGCTCGCGCAGCAGTTCATGAAGAACCCCGAGCAGATCACGGTGCAGGCGCAGCACGAGGGCAGCAAGATCCGCCAGCGCTGGTACCAGATCAAGGACAGCGAGCGGCTGCACGCCGTGAGCCTGCTGCTCGACCATTTCCGCCCCGTCAGCACGCTGGCCTTCTGCAACACCAAGCAGCAGTGCCGCGACCTCGTCGACGTGCTGCAGGCGCAGGGCTTCAGCGCGCTGGCCCTCTTCGGCGAACTGGAGCAGCGCGAGCGCGACCAGGTGTTAGTGCAGTTCGCCAACCGCAGCTGCTCGGTGCTGGTGGCCACCGACGTGGCGGCGCGCGGGCTCGACATTTCGCAGCTCGAGGCGGTGATCAACGTCGACGTGACGCCCGACTCCGAAATCCACATCCACCGTGTCGGTCGCACCGGCCGCGTGGGGCAGCAAGGCGCCGCTGAAGGCCTGGCGCTGAACCTGGCCAGCATGAACGAGATGGGCTTTGTCGGGAAGATCGAGCAGCTG